>RDZZ01000054.1 GCA_004293655.1 Polaromonas sp.
TGTGTCTGGCTTGTGTCTGGCGCAAACCGGCGCTGCGGGAGGGCATTGTCCCACAGCCAAAACAGCTGTTGGCCACAAAAAGACGCCGTGACACGCCTATGCAGAGCCGACTGCCACAGCCTTGCAGTATTTGCATAAAAGAAAGAGCTGTAAGAAATTCGGTCGGGCGTTGACCAACGCTCAACATGCTGGCGTATTGACGTTTCCAGCTGGCTGCCACTTGCCCGCCACTTGCCCAACTGGAGACTTCTGCCATGCACAGATTTGATTTTCGCCAAAATATTTTCCCTGCGATCACTGCAGCGGCTTTGCTGGCAGCAACTGTCACCACATTCGCCCAGACCAGCGCCTGCACCGTCAGTTCTGGCCCCACCATCACACCCGTGGTTGAGCTGTACACGTCTGAGGGTTGCAGCTCCTGCCCGCCCGCTGACAAGTGGGCCTCGTCGCTCAAGGGCAGCGGGGCGGTGGTGCAGGCTTTTCACGTCAGTTACTGGGACTACATCGGCTGGGTCGATCGCTTTGCGGCACCGGCCTACACCCACCGCCAACGCGAGGTGGCGGCCAGAAACCATCTGCGCAGCATCTACACCCCGCAAGCGGTGCTTAATGGCCAGGACTGGCCCAACTGGCGTGGTCAGCCCAAAGCCACCGGGCCAGCCAAAGCCAGCATTGCGCTCAAGCAGCTCGGCACTGACCAGTTTGAAGCCAGCGTCATGCCGCTGCCCGCGCTGCAAGATGCCGGCACGTGGTCAGCCTACTGGACGGTCACCGAGCATGGCCACAATTCAAGAGTGCAGGCTGGTGAAAACGCAGGTGTTTTCCTTAAACATGACTTTGTGGTGCGCCAGCTGGTGCAGGCCGGAGACTACAAAGTGGGTGATGCTGCACCGCAAAAACTCACCTTCCGCAGCATTGCGGCCACGCCTGGCCATCCGCGTCAGGTCAATCTGGTGGTGTTCGACGCCAAAACCGGCAAAACACTGCAGGCTGTGAGCTTGCAGTGTGCGGTTTGACACCACCACAGCGCCTGAATGTTCCAAAGGAGCGTGCCTGTTGATTCAAAAATCTCCCGGAGTGTTCGTAAGAATCTGGGACAGCCCGCAGGGGCAAGGCGCTTTAACCCGGCTTGCATCGCCCGGTTTGACTGATACTTGAGCAATGACCAAAACCTCCACTGACAAAGCCAGAATCAAGTTCCTCTTGCTCGAAGGCATTCACCCGTCCGCCGTCCGGGTGCTCCACGCCGCTGGCTATACCCAGATTGAAAGCCTCAGTGGTGCGCTTGATGGTGATGCGCTCAAGGCAAAAATAGCCGATGTGCATTTTGTCGGCATCCGCTCACGTACCCAGCTGACTTCAGATGTGCTGGCACATGCCCACAAGCTGGCGGCTGTGGGCTGCTTTTGCATCGGCACCAATCAGGTTGACCTGGATGCCGCGCGCGAAAAGGGCATTGCGGTGTTCAACGCGCCGTTTTCAAACACCCGCTCCGTCGCCGAGCTGGTGCTGGCCGAGGCGATCTTGCTGCTGCGCGGTGTGCCCGAGAAAAGCGCCATGGCGCACCGTGGCGGCTGGCTGAAATCGGCTGAAAATTCTTACGAGATTCGCGGCAAGACGCTGGGCATCGTCGGTTATGGCTCGATTGGCACCCAGCTGTCGGTGCTGGCCGAAGCGCTGGGCATGCAGGTGGTGTTTTTTGACGTGGTGACCAAACTGGCACTGGGCAATGCACGCCAAATCCCGGCGCTGCATGATTTACTCGCCCAGTCTGATGTGGTCAGCCTGCATGTGCCTGAAACACCCAGCACCCAGTGGATGATGGGCGCAGCGGAAATTGCCGCCATGAAGCCTGGCGGCGTGCTGATCAACGCTTCGCGCGGCACCGTCGTTGAAATTGAGCCGCTGGCTGAGGCTTTGCGGCACAAAAAACTGCTGGGCGCGGCCATTGACGTGTTTCCGGTGGAGCCCAGCAGCAACAAAGAGCCGTTTGACTCGCCCCTGCGCGGCCTTGACAACGTGATTTTGACGCCCCACGTGGGCGGCTCGACCATGGAAGCGCAGGAAAACATCGGCATCGAAGTGGCTGAAAAACTCGTCAAATACTCTGACAACGGCACGTCCATCTCGTCTGTGAACTTCCCCGAAGTCGCTCTGCCCGCTCACCCCGGCAAGCACCGGCTGCTGCACATTCACCGCAATGTGCCCGGCGTACTGTCAGAGATCAACCAGGTGTTTGCAGGCAACGGCATCAATATCGCCTCGCAGTATTTGCAGACCCACGGCGATGTGGGCTATGTGGTGATCGACATTGACGCGGCACACTCCGATGTGGCGCTGGCCAAACTGCACGATGTGCCGGGCACGATCCGCAGCCGGGTGCTGTTTTAGAGCGTTGTGCACAGGCTCCCCAGGCCCTGCGAGTGTTGTGGCGTGGTGCAGCACAGCATGTTTTTACCTGTTTTGCTCTTGAATCAATAGCACGTAGTGCTTGTTGGCATTGCCATAGCGGCACTTTTTACTCTAAAAACTCGTGGTGGCAAAGCTCAACGGCAGTCAACGCATTGACCGCGCCAGGCGCACAGAGCGCAGAGCAAGACGGGGCAGACAACCCATCCAGCACGGCCACCCGCTTTGCACTGGTTTGAGTCGGCTTCAAATACACTCGACCTGCGCCACTTGCCCCAGCGGGGCGAACCTCAACCCATGAAGACCCAGCCCGTTACCCATGCCAGAGCATCCAAGCACCAAGCGCCCAGCCTGGTGCGGCTGCTGGGTGCATGGATGGCGTGGGTGTTGCTCGGTGGCCAGACCAGTAGCGCGCAGCCCACACAGCCCTTGAGAAGTGACGACCGGCTGCGCCAGTTCATGGAGCAGGTGCGGCCCCAGTCTTCGGCCAGCGAAGCGGCCAGCCCAGAGTCAGCCAGCCGAGCCGCCCGGGAAACTGCTGTACTGCCAGCGCGCTTGCAGGAGCGTGCCGAGCTGCTCCAGGCCGGTGAAGCCGCGCTGGCACGGCTCGATGTCAGCGTCGCGCTGGACGCGTTTGAGCGCGCGATGGTGATCGTGCATGCCGCAGACACTGAAATCGCGTTGGTTCGCGCCTATATGCAGAGTGGTCATTACCGGCGTGCGCTGGCTTTTGGCGCACACACGGCGGGCTTGCACCTGGACGTGATTGGAGGCTCCATGCTCTACGCCTGGCTGCTGAATGTGGGTGGCCAGCTGGCCCTGGCCGAGCGCCTGGTTGCAGCATCAGAGCTGCGCATGCCCGGTCACCCTTTGGTGCTTGCCGTAAAAGATCAATTGCGCTCAGGCCAGCCCGTAGCCAGTGGCCCGTTACTGGCACCGCCCACCCGGCTGGCTCCTTATGGTGATGCCAAGGCTCTTCCAGTCAACGCCCGGGTGACAGGCAGTGCGGTTTTGCTGCAAAGTGGCACAGATGCGCTGATGCCGTTGAGTCTGCTGCCCGGCTCGGGCAAGCTGTGGCTACGCAACGGTCTGGGCCAGCTGGTGAGGGCCAGAATCGACAAAAAATTCGGTGACCCAAGATTGGCACTGGTACGGCTTGACAGCCCGCTGCCCTCACCAGAAGACCTGCTGGTAGCCCCTGGCGAAGCCGTGGCCGGCAGTGTGGGTTTTGTGGCTGAATACGTCAGCACGCCGGACGCAGCACCTGCATGGCCGGTTTTACGCACTGGTTTTTTGGGCGGTGACAAGGGCAACCCGGATGAGCGACTGCTCGGTATCGACATGCCAGCGGGGCCACGAGGTGGCCCGGTGTTCGATGGTCACGGGCGCTTTGCTGGTTTGGCCTTGCAAGGTGCATCAAAAACATCGGGTGGCACCGCCTCAGCAGACGACCGACTGATTGCGGTGTCGCAGCTTCGCAAAGCTCTGCGAGGCACCACTGCCGGCGAACCATTAACCGTGCAAGATATGCCCAGCCCGTCAGGCCCTAAACCGCGTGATTTGATCGAAAAAATCTACGAGAGCAGCTTGAAAATCAGTTTGCAAGTCATCACAGCCCCCTGAGAGCCCTCCGCATGACTCCCTGCGGTCTGTGGTCAGCCGGACTCGGGCGGCCTGCTGCGTTGCTTTTCTTGCCAATGGCTGTGCTGCAAGGCTGCAAAAAGACGCCTTGCATCCCATCCCGCGCCGACTGCCACAGCCTCGCCAGAGTTATGCAGAGGGTTCTTTAATCCGCTTGCCATGGCAAGCTCAAGCTGCCACCAACGCCGTGCGCCGCACCCGCCGGACATTGAACGCGCTGGCAATCAGCACCGCCTGCACCACCGCCAGCCCCAGCAGCACGGTGCTGAATTTGCGCTGGTCCATGAGTGCGCCAAAAATCAGCGGGGACACGGCCTGACCAATGTCCAGCCCGGCATACACCACGCCATAGACCCGGCCCGTGGCGTTCTCAGGCGTAGAGCGCTTGACCAGCAAATCCCGCGATGGCCCTGAAATGCCGGCAAAAAATCCCATCACGCCGAACAGCACCGGCACCGTCGCCGCTGCAAACGTGCCAAAACCCAGGCACAGCGCCACAACAGCGGCCGTGCCCATACCCACACCGACGATACGTTCGCAGCGCGCTGGATTGGCAGCCAAAAAGCCACCCACCACCATGCCGCCAGCGCTGCACACCATGTAGATCGTCAGGCACACAGCCACCAGCCCCAAGGGAACATCGTGCAGCTGGCGTGCAGCTTCAGGGGCAAAAGCCTGCACCACGCTCAGGGCCATGGCGTAGAAAAAGAAGAATGCAAAGCACATCCACACCGCAGGAATGCGCAAAAAGTCAAGGCTGCTGCCGGGTTGGCTGCCGGCCTGGTCACCGGCTTTGCCACTACCAGCAGCAATCGCTGGTATCGCTGGCAAACTTAATCTGTCACGGTTCAAAAGCAGCACGGCCAGCACCACAAAAGCCAGCGTGCCCGCACTGGCCAGCGCCACGCGCCATGAAAAAGCCAGCGTCAAGGGCACCAGCATGACTGGTGCCAGCGCCCAGCCCAGGCTGCCCGTGATGCCGTGAAAGCTGTAGGCATGGCCCAGACGTGGTGCGCTGACCTTGCGGTTGAGCAGCGTGTAGTCCACCGGGTGAAACACGCCGTTGCCCACGCCCGCGAGCATCGAAAACCCCGCCAGCATGGCGTAGCTGGTGCTGATGGAAAATCCAAACGCCGCCAGTCCCAGCAGCGCCAGCCCGGCAAACAGCACCGGGCGCGGGCCAATACGGTCGACCAAAAATCCTGACGCGGCCTGCACCCCGCACGAGACCACAAAAAACAGCGTCATCAAAAAACCCAGCTCGGCGTAGCTGGCATTGAACTCGACCTTGAGCCACGGAAACAGCGGTGCCAGCAACAACTGGCTGAAATGGCTGATCAGGTGAGCCATGCCCACGAGGCCAATCACGCCCGCGTCTTGTCTGAACGGCACAGCGGCGGTGGGTAATTTCAGGGTGCTTGAAGAGGTCATGGCACTATCGTAGTGGTGCAGCAAGCTGTCAAAATGCGACAAAACGCCAGCTTTCTGCTGATTTCAGACAAAACTTCTTCGTCCTTGTCCGCTCTGACCTGCCATGCAACGCAAGCCTGCTTCCTGTGCCACGCCTTTGGGTGATGTGGACGCATTCACCCCCAGTTTTGAGCAGCCCGTGCGCGTGCGGTCGCGCTCCGTGCGGGCCGATGCACATTTTGAGCCACACCACCACCCGTGGGCGCAACTGGCTTACTGTGCCAGCGGCATTGTGCAGGTCACAGCCGCCCGCCCGGCCAGTGCAGCCCATGTGGCCGATGAGGTCAGCTACATCGTGCCGCCTTCTCGCGCGGTCTGGATAGCGCCTGGCGCGCAGCACCACATCACAGCACTGGAAGCGGCTGAATTTCGCACGCTCTACATTCACGCCAGCGCAGCCCCGGTGCGCTGGCAGGGCTGTTGCATGCTGGTGGTGTCACCGCTACTGCGCGAGGCCATTCATGCGCTGGATACCGCACCGAGCCAGCCCTGCGACCCTGTGCGGGAGCGACTGCTGATGGCGCTGGTGCTCGACGAGATCACCCGCGCTGACACCCAGTCGCTGGGCGTGCCGTTGCCCCATCCACAAAGTGGTGACAAGCGTCTGCGCGCCCTGTGTGAAGCCGTCTTGCGTGCCCCGTCAGAGCGGGCTACCCTGGCCGAATGGGCGTTGGATGTCGGGGCCAGCGAACGCACCGCCGCACGCTTGTTCAGGCACGAGCTGGGCCTGAGCTACCCGCAATGGCGTCAGCAAGCCGTGCTGGCCCATGCCCTGCCCCTGCTGGCACGCGGTCAGTCGGTCACGGCTGTCGCCATGGCCACAGGCTACGCCAGCGACAGTGCGTTTTCCGCCATGTTCAAAACCGCGATGGGGAAGTCGCCAAGTCATTTTCAAAACAAAACCAGGCGATCAACTTGATTCAAGCTCGATTCAAGCTCGATCTCACTGGCACGCGCCCGCAAGTAGCAGCAAAACGCCTGCAGTCTTGCGTTTTAATCCAGGCTCGGCGGCTGTCGCAATAAAATATTGCTGCCCTTCAGACCTCAACCAAAGCAGACCCCTTGACCCACTTCCTGCCTGACGATAGCGCTAAAACCCAAGAACCCCGCCTGTGGTGCGGCGACGGCTGGACTGCCAAAATTATCAAAAACGAGGACGACGACGGCTGGGCGGTAGCCATGATCAAGGATGGCGAGCCCGAACCCGCGCTGATTGGCCCCTGGACCATGGGGCGCGACAAAAAGAACCCCAAGCCGCTCGATGTCAATGCCTTTCATACCCTGGTGAAAACCGCGTCCGAGTTTGTGCGCCGACACGAGCAGCAGCTGCATGCTGCGCTGCACCAGAGCATCACCGTGACCGCCAGATCCACCAGGGTCACGGTGTTGCTGGACGTGGTGCCTGATGAGGACAACCCCCACGCCCTGCTAAGCGCGCAGGACGAGGGTGGGCAGGTGCTGGCACTTGTGCGCGTAGCCGCATCGTTTAAGCTCAACCGCAGCAGCGCGACCCGCTGGGCGGAAAACGACTTCGCCCGACCCGCTGAGTCGTAACACCTGGGGAACCTCTGCATCACTCCCTGCGGTCTGTGCTCAGCCGGACTCGGGCAGCCTACTGCGTTTTTTTCTTGACCACGCCTTGTAGTCCATCCCGACCCGGCTGCCACAGCCTCGCCAGAGTGATGCAGAGGCTCCCTGGTGTCGCGCCATACCCGACATGGCGACCACATGAGCCACTCTGAGCTGCACAGTGACTGCTGCAACTGCCCGTACCCCTGAACTTGCAAGCTCCTGTTTTAATAGCGTACAGTCCTTGTAAAAAAAGCCGTAGAGCCTTTTTTGGTTGTTACTTTTGAGCTTGCTGACTGACGGCATGAACTGACCCATTTTGAAATCAAAGTGAAACCAAAGGAATTTCGATGTTGCTAGATGCTGATGACTGCCAACTGGTGTTGGTTGACTACCAAATCCGCCTGATGCCGGCGATTTTTGAAAACGCGCGGGTCACCGCCAATGCACAGCGCCTGGCGCACATGGCGCGCATCATGCATGTGCCCGTGTGGGGCACAGCGCAAACACCTGACAAACTTGGCCCCAACCTGCCCGCCCTGCAAGCCGCCATTGAGGCGGCAGGTGGCAAAACGCTCGACAAAATGCACTTCAGTGCTGTGGCCGATGGCCTGGTTGACTGGCTGCGCCCCCCGGCCCGTAAAGTGCAGGCACCCGTACCCGTCAGGGGCAATGCCCGCAGTCTGCCCAAACACCTGCAGCGTCCCCAGCAACAGCAGAGCCAAAACGAAGAGGCAGGGCCCAACACTGTCGTGATTGCAGGCTGTGAGGCGCATGTGTGCCTGCTGCAAACTGCGCTGGATTTGCTGGAAGAAGAGTTCGACGTCTGGGTCGTGACCGATGCCTGCAGCTCGCGCAGTGAGCGCAACCGCGATGCCGCCTTTGACCGGCTGGCAGGCAACGGGGCCGAGCTGGTAACAACCGAAATGGTGGCCTTTGAGTGGCTACGCACAGCCGGGCATCCCGCTTTTCGCGACATGTTGACGCTGGTGAAATGAAGCCAGCTTTGACCGCAGATCTGTCCGTTGGCGCTGCATGCCGACGACATCGCGCCATTGGGCCAACAATTGGACCAACAATTGCGCCAATGACGAATGTCATAAGTATGATACATGCAAGAGAAATGCAGATACAACAACTTCCGGCACAACGCATTTTTCTCATCCAGTTGGTATAAAAGCGTGACAACAGCCCAGGTGACATTGCAGACCTGTTAGTTGCCCGATGTGTAGCAAAATACACAAGACGGCAAATACAAAACAGCAGACAGCGGACAGTTCGCAACCTCACGGGGAAAAGCATGGCACTCAACAATATGGCCCTTAATGCATCCAGATCATTGACAACTGCTGCGGCAATTCTGGCCACCATTGGCTGGCTCGCACCTGCAGCGAACGCACAGCAGGTCTTTCGCATCGTTGGCCCAGATGGCAAGGTGTCTTTTTCAGACCAGCCGCCGCCTGCGGCCAGCAATGCGAAAACCACCACGGCTGCAGGCAGCTCTGGCACAAGCAGTGCTGCTGCAGGTGGCACACTGCCCTATGAGCTCAGACAAATCGCCAGCAAATACCCCGTGACGCTCTACACCAGCCAGAGCTGTGGGCCCTGCGCTTCAGCGCGCACGCTGCTGGCAGGTCGTGGCGTACCGTTCACTGAAAAGACCATCACATCCCCAGAAGACATCAAAGCCCTGCAACGCCTCAGTGGTGACGCATCGCTGCCGTTCGCCACCATTGGCGGGCAACAGCTCAACGGGTTTTCAGATGTTGAGTGGACGCAGTTTCTAAACGCTGCCGGTTATCCTGCGGCATCTAAACTGCCTGCCAACTATCGGCAACCTGCTGCTACACCGCTGGTTTCTGTGGCAGCAGCGCCTTCAGCTGCGCCAGCAGCGGCAAATACCCCTGCTGCTGCCGCAACTCCTGTCCGCCCTGCAGCGCTGCCTGCAACTTCTGGCAGCAACCCGGCAGGTATCAAGTTCTAGGGCCCCAGGCCTTCAAAACCGCATGGTTTTGACACCACCCGGCCCACCCAGCAGGCACACCTGGGCTTTCTGGAAGGCAAACACACCGACCGTCACCACACCAGGCCACTGGTTGACTTCAGACTCAAAGCCAGGCGGGTCGGCGATTTTCAGGCCCGTAACATCCACAATGTGCTGGCCGTTGTCGGTGACCAGCGGCATGCCGTCCTTCATCCGCACCACAGCCAGGCCGCCTAGCGCTCCAAACTGACGGGTAATGCGCCTGGTTGCCATCGGAATCACTTCGACTGGCACGGGGAAATGCCCCAGCGTTTCTACCAGTTTCGAGTCATCTGCTATGCACACAAACTGGCGTGATTGCGCCGCCACGATTTTTTCACGCGTCAACGCCGCCCCACCGCCTTTGATCATGCAGCCCGCATGGTCTATCTCATCTGCACCGTCGATGTACACCGCCAGCTCATCGACTTCAGCGGCCTCAAACACCTTGATGCCAAGCGCCTGTAGTCGCTGAGTAGATGCCACTGAGCTGGACACCGCCCCTGCGATGCTGCCCCTCATGCTGGCCAGTGCATCAATGAATTTATTGACGGTAGAGCCTGTACCGACACCGATGATGCTGCCGGGCTGCACATATTGCAGCGCGGCCTGGCCGACCAGGGTTTTGAGTTCGTCTTGCGTCATGCTGGTTAGATGGCTGGAAAGTTGTGAAAGGTCGGGGGTTAAGTCAGGCGACCAGGGCAAGTGCGGGTTTGCGACAATGCCGGATCACTGTCATCAACTCCCAAATTATCCAATGTCCCTGCTCTCTTTCGCCGCTTACGCCGTGGCGCGCCCGTTTTTATTTGGCCTGGACGCTGAAGCGGCCCATGAACTGACCATGGCTTCGCTGGCGCGCACCCAGGGCACGCCGCTGTCGCTGGCCTACTGCAGCAGCCGGGTCGATGACCCGATCAAGCTGGCGGGCTTGCCATTTCCCAATCGCATCGGGCTGGCTGCCGGGCTGGATAAAAATGCGCACTGCATTGACGGCCTCGCAGCCATGGGGTTTGGTTTTATAGAAGTCGGCACCGTCACCCCCAAAGCCCAAAGCGGCAACCCCAAGCCGCGCATGTTTCGGCTGCCAGAAGCCAACGCACTGATTAACCGGCTGGGCTTCAACAACGACGGACTGGCTGCCTTTTTGGCCAATGTCGCGCAGTCGCGCGTGCGCAAGCAAGCCTCTGGCAGCCCCTTGATTCTGGGTTTGAACATCGGCAAAAACGCCTCTACACCGATTGAAAATGCGGTCGATGACTACCTGATTTGCCTCGATGGTGTGTACCCGCACGCAGACTATGTGACTGTCAACATCTCCAGCCCCAACACCAAAAACCTGCGGGCCTTGCAAAGCGATGAAGCGCTTGACGCGCTGCTGGCCCGCATTGCCGAGCGCCGCGAGCTGCTGGCCAGACAGCACGGCAAACGCGTGCCGATTTTTGTCAAAATCGCGCCTGACCTGGATGCCGCGCAAGTCGAGGTGATTGCCGCTACCTTGAAGCGACACGCCATGGACGGTGTGGTGGCCACCAACACCACGCTTGGCCGCGAGGCCGTCAAGGGCATGCGCCATGCTGACGAGACAGGTGGGCTGAGCGGCGCGCCTGTGCTGGAGGCGAGCAACCGCGTCATCACCCAGCTTCGTGCGGCCCTGGGCCAGGGCTTTCCGATCATCGGCGTGGGCGGCGTGATGAGCGGGGCAGATGCCGTCTCAAAAATCAGCGCCGGGGCTGATGTGGTGCAAATCTACACCGGCCTGATCTACAAAGGCCCAGCGCTGGTCAATGAGGCCGCCTTGGCGATAAAAAAGGCTGCTACGGCAATATCTACGGGCATTAACCGCTATTAAAAACGTAGCGTTTTTGGGTACAGCCCTGAATTTCAGGGTTTGCCCCATGCGGGTAGAGCCTGTTCCCTAGAGTACCTTGGTGGCTGTCAGCTGCCGCGTCTTGCCACTACCATGCAGACAGTTCTGAATTGGAGACCTGCACGTGGCTACATCCCCGACTTCCCTGACTTCCCCCTACCCTCACCTTCTGGCCCCGCTCGATCTGGGCTTCACCACGCTTAAAAACCGGGTGCTGATGGGCAGCATGCACACCGGACTGGAAGACGGGCGCAAGCATTTCCCGGCCATGGCAGCGTATTTTGCAGAGCGGGCACGCGGTGGTGTGGGTTTGATGGTCACGGGCGGTTTTGCACCCAACATCGCAGGCTGGACCAAACCCTTTGCCGGCATGCTGGCCAGCGCAGGCGCAGCCCGCCGCCACCAGCAGGTGACAAGCGCGGTACACGCCGAGGGCGGCAAGATTGCGCTGCAGATTTTGCACACCGGCCGTTACGGCTACCACCCGCTGTGCGTGGCACCGTCGCGCATCCAAAGCCCCATCTCGCCGTTCACGCCGCGCGAACTCAGTGCTGCTGGCATTGAGCGGCAAATCCGCGCTTTCGTTCGCTGCGCCATGCTGGCCCGCGATGCGGGGTACGACGGCGTTGAAATCATGGGCAGCGAAGGCTACCTCATCAACCAGTTCCTGGTGACGCACACCAACCAGCGCACAGACGACTGGGGCGGCAGCTACGCCAGGCGCATGCGCCTGGCCATTGAGATTGTTCGCCGCACGCGCGAAGCCGTGGGGCCTGACTTTATTTTGATTTACCGCCTGTCCATCATCGACCTGATTCCGGGCGGCAGCAGCTGGGACGAGGTTGTGCTGCTGGCCAAGGCGGTTCAAGCCGCAGGTGCCACACTGATCAACAGTGGGATTGGCTGGCATGAATCGCGTGTGCCGACGATTGCCACGTCGGTGCCGCGCGGCGCGTTCACCTGGGTGACGAAAAAGCTGCGGGATGAGCTGCGGGCTGCTGGTTTGACCATCCCCGTCATCACCGGTAACCGCGTCAACATGCCCGAAGTGGCTGAACAGGTGCTCAGCAGCGGCTGCGCCGACATGATCAGCATGGCCCGGCCTTTTCTGGCAGACCCGGAGTTTGTCAACAAGGCAGCCCAAGGCCGCAGTAACGAGATCAACACCTGCATCGCCTGCAACCAGGCCTGCCTGGACCACGCATTCAAAGCCAGGCTGGCCAGCTGCCTCGTGAACCCACGCGCCGGGCACGAGCTGAGCCTCATCATCAAGCTGGCTCCTGCCAGAAAGCGTATGGCAGTGATCGGTGCTGGCCCTGCTGGCCTGGCAGCAGCCACCACGCTGGCCGAGCGCGGCCACAGTGTGGACCTGTTTGATTCGGCCAGCATGATCGGCGGGCAGTTCAACCTGGCCAAACGCGTGCCTGGCAAAGAAGAGTTTGAAGAAACACTGCGCTACTTTGGCCAGCGCCTCGCGCGCACTGGCGTCAGGCTGCATCTGAATACGCGCGTGGAGGCCGCCGACCTGCTGGTCAAGGCGTTTGACGAGGTGATTTTGGCCACCGGCGTGAAGCCGCGTAACCCGCGTATTCCGGGCCAAGACCTGCCCGGCGTGCTGAGCTACATCGACGTGCTGCTGGGCAAGCACAGCGTGGGCCAGCGTGTGGCGCTGATTGGTGCAGGCGGCATTGGCTTTGATGTGGCTGAGTTCTTGGTGACCCAGCCGGGTCACTCCACCGCGCTTGACCTGCCCGCCTGGCTCGCCGAATGGGGGGTGGCTGACCCTGCAGCCGTGCGCGGCGGCGTGGTGCGCCCCGTGTGTACCCCGCCTGAACGCCACGTCACGCTGCTGCAGCGCAAGCCTGGCAAGCTGGGTAAAAACCTCGGTAAAACCACGGGCTGGATTCACCGCGCGGCGCTCAAAACCAAAAACGTCGAGATGCTCTCAGGTGTGAACTACGAGCGGATTGTGGCGCATGGCTCAGGCCTGGGTTTGTTCATCACCTTTGGCGACCAGCACAAGGACGCAACAGTGCTGGAAGTCAACAACATTGTGTTGTGCGCAGGGCAGGAACCGCTGCGTGAACTGCTCGAACCACTGCGTGCGGCAGGCGTTAAAACGCATCTGATTGGCGGTGCAGACGAGGCTTCGGAGCTGGATGCCAAGCGGGCGATTGACCAGGGCACACGACTGGCAGCAGCGCTCTGACAGGCGTTCAGGACACTTGGTTCAAACGCAGGCCAGGTTGGCCTCGTTCTTCAGGCGGATCTCTTCACTGACGCGCAGTTGCGCATGCCGCACCACGTGGCCGCCTTCAACCCAGAGCAGCTGGCCAGGCTCCAGTTGCTGCCATGCCTCATTGCGCGTCAGGGGCTGGGTAGCAATGATGCAGAGGCGGTCATTTGAGGCGTTGGTCTGCGCAAAGTCCATGCTCAGGTCAGCGTCCACCAGCTGCGCATTGGAAAACGGCCACTTGCGTACCAAGTACCACAGCCGGGTAGAGCAATGTGCAAACATGGCCTGCCCGTTGGACAGCAGGAAGTTGAAAACGCCGTGCTCGGCCGTGCGCTGCGTGACTTCGCACAGGGCATCAAACACGCGGTCAAGCGAGCAGGGTGTGTGTGGACTCTTGTCAGGACTGCTCTGGCGCAGGGTTTGCAGCAACTCGCAAAACGCCAGTTCGCTGTCAGTGCTGCCCACAGGAAGGTAGTCGCCCGTCAGATCAGGTTTGTAGTCTTTCAAGTCGCCATTGTGGGCAAAAAGCCAGTGCCTGCCCCACAATTCGCGCGTGAACGGGTGGCAGTTTTCAAGCCGCAAACCATCGCCCTGCGTGGCTTTGCGAATGTGGGCCACCACGTTGCGTGACTTGATCGGGTAATGTTTGAGCAAGTCAGCTACAGGCGAGGAAGCCGCAGGCTGGTTATCCATGAAGAGCCTGCAGGCTTTGTCTTCAAAAAACCCGACACCAAAACCATCACCGTGGTGGTCTGTCAGGCCGCCGCGTGCTGCAAAGCCTGTAAAAGAAAACCGTAGATCTGCCGGATTGGCAGAATTCATACCGAGCAATTGACACATCACACGATTGTAATTTCAATGTGTTAGGGTAAATCGTTGAGCGTGTCGCTTTTAGGTGAATTTGCAACGCAAAATACGCACATCAACAGCCAGCGAGTTTGAGTCAATGGCCCAGAATTTTGGATAAAAAGTCTTTGCTGCGGTCGGTCTTGGGGTGGTTAAAGAAGTCTTCAGGGTTGTTCTCTTCAACGATCTGGCCTTGGTCCATGAAGATCACGCGGTTGGCCACGGCCTTGGCAAAACCCATTTCGTGCGTGACGCACAGCATGGTCATGCCGCCTTCAGCCAGGCCAATCATCACATCCAGCACTTCCTTGATCATTTCAGGGTCGAGCGCAGAGGTGGGCTCGTCAAACAGCATGATTTTGGGTGTCAGGCACAGCGCCCGCGCAATGGCCACGCGCTGCTGCTGACCGCCCGAGAGCTGCAGCGGGTATTTTTGCGCCTGCTCGGCAATGCGTACGCGCTCTAACTGGTGCATGGCGCGCTCAACGGCCTCTTTTTTGGGCATGCCTGCTACCCAGGTCGGCGAGAGCGTGAGGTTTTCCAGCACCGTGAGATGCGGGAACAGATTGAACTGCTGAAACACCATACCGACCTGCCGCCGCACCGCGTCAACGGCCTTGATGTCGTCGCCCACCACAGAGCCGGCCACCGTCAGCTTGCCTTCCTGGTAGGTTTCCAGCGCGTTGATGCAGCGGATCAAGGTAGATTTACCCGAGCCCGATGGCCCGCAAATGACCAGACGCTCACCTTGCGCGACATTCAGGTCAATATCTCGCAGCACATGGAAATTGTTGCCATACCATTTGTTGACTTTGTCGAAGCTGATGATGGAGTCGCTCATTTTTAATCCTTGCGCTGTGCTTTTTGTATGGGTTCTGGAGAGTTATGAATTCTGGATTCATGCCGATCAGCGGGCCTTGCCAACAGCCAGGCGCTTTTCAATCCACAGGCTGTAGCGCGACATCGAAAAACAGCAGGCAAAGTAAATCGCGGCAATGAACAGGTAGGCCTCAATCTTGAAAGGCCGCCAGTTCGGGTCAGACCCGACGGCCAGCCCCAGCGCACCCGTGAGCTCATAGAGCGAGACAATCGTGACCAGTGAGGTGTCTTTGAACAATGAGATGAAGTTGTTCATGATGCTGGGCACCACCGTGCCGAGGGCCTGCGGCAGCACGATCTTGATCTGCGTCTGCCAGTAGCCCAGCCCCAGGCTGGCCGCCGCCTCGGTTTGCCCTTTTGACAGTGACTGCAGGCCCCCACGAATGATTTCGGCCATGTAAGCGGCTGCAAACAGCGTGATGCCGATGATCACGCGCACCAGCACGTCGGGCGATTTGCCCATGGGCATGAACAGCGGGAACATGAACGAGGCCATGAACAGCACGGAGATCAGCGGCACACCGCGAACCAGCTCGACATACACCACGCACACGCTTTTGATCGCTGGCATGTTCGAGCGGCGACCCAACGCCACAGCCACAGCCAACGGGAAGGCCAGCGTCATGGAGATCACCGTGAGCATGACGGTCAGCGGCAGGCCACCCCACTGGTCGGTTGTGACCCGGCTCAGCCCCAGCACACCACCACTCATGAGCGTGAAGAACGCGGTCAGCACAGCCACCCACAGCAGCGGCAGCCATACTTTCCAGAAGTAGCGACTGCAACTGGCAACGACCAGACCGATCAGCAGCGCCATCGCCAGCTCGGCGCGCCAGTGCTCGGCCTGCGGGTAGCGGCCCATCACAATCAGCCGCGCTTTTTCATTGACAACGCCCCAGCAGGCTCCTGCGCCACGCGCTGCCTGGCATAAATCGGCATCAGTGGCGATGACAGCGTTGAAAACACCCCAGCGCAAGGCGTTCACAACAGCCCATGCCAGGGCGCTCAATATCAGCACAGACACCACAGCGTTCGGCACGCTGGCAAACAGGTTGGCTTTGAGCCAGGGCAGAAGACCTTCGGTGCGGACGGGGGCCGGGCGGGCCGGCTTGGTGATGAAAATTTCAGTCATGGTCTGGCTCTTGCCCTTATCTTTCCTTGATGGCGGCACGAACATTGAACCAGTTCATGAAGCCTGACGTGAGCAGCGAAGTCGTCAGGTAAATCGCCATGATGATCACAATGCATTCCACCGCACGCCCGGTCTGGTTGAGTGACGTGTTGGCAATGGACACCACATCGGGGTAGCCCACCGCCACAGCCAGGGACGAGTTTTTGGTCAGGTTCAAAAACTGGTTGGTCATGGGCGGAATGATCACGCGCAAGGCTTGTGGCAACACCACCAGGCGCATGGACAACCCTTGTGGCAAACCCAGGGACGCACTGGCTTCGTGTTGGCCCAGGGACACGGACGCAATACCGCCGCGCACCACTTCGGCCACAAATGCCGAGGTGTACAGCACCAGGCCCAGCAACACGGTCATGTACTCCGGTGACAGCGCGCCGCCGCCTTCGACCTGGGTCTCCGTCAGCAGTGGCATGTTCCACGCCATCGGTGCGCCGCCTGATGCCCAGCCGATCACCGCCCCGGCTGCCACCAGCGCCAGCGCGACCCAGAGCACAGGCCTGGGACGACCGGTTTTTTCAAACGACGCTCTGGCCTGTGCCGCGTAGGCGAAGGCTGCGGCGCTGCCCAACACCGCGCCGATCACGGCCAGCGTGTGTCCCGTCTCCCAGACCAGGGACGGAAAAGAGACGCCATTTTTGCTGACGTAGAGCAAGTTGCCTATATGCAATGCGCTGTCCACCTGCGGCAAATATTCTGTGAACAGCAAATACCACATGAGCAGTTGCAGAAGCACCGGGACATTGCGAAAACACTCCACATAGCCGTAGCACAAGCCGCGCACCAGAGCATTGCGTGAAAAACGCCCGATGCCCAGCAGCGTACCCAAAATGGTGGTGAGCACCACGCCGACCACCGCTACCCGCAGTGTGTTGACAGTGCCCGCCAAAAAGGCGCGCCAATAAGGCTGAATCGACTCAAAACCAATCCACTGCTCGCCAATGTCAAAGCCAGCCGATTGCGTCAGGAAGTCAAAGCCACTTTGAATCCCGCGTGCTTTCATGTTGCTCAAGGTGTTGGTCACCAGCAGCCACACCGTCAAGGCAATCACCCCCAGAACGAGGGCCTGATAGACAATGCCGCGCGCCTGTTTGCTGCGCCATGAAAATGCGCTGCGCCGGGGCGGTGGTGCCTCGCGTGCAGGGATGAGGTCATGCTTGGTGGGGGCGTCTAGCATAGGAATATCCGCAAAACAGGGCAAGCCAAAACTGAAAACGGGCCACATCGTGCGCAAGTTCACGCGGATGGGCCCGTTCAAGCCAAAGCCTGAAGACCCTTGGCTCAACGGGTCTTCAGGTCAGCAGCGCAGTCGGTGGAGACGCGCGCAGCCAGGTCTTTCCAAGTCTTTCTCAGATCAACGCACCGGGAAGGCGTACATCTGGCCGCCTTTGTTCCACAGGTTGTTCTGCCCGCGTGGCAATGCCAGCGGGGTTTTCGGGCCGACATTGCGCTCGAAAATCTCGCCATAGTTACCCACGGCCTTGACGGCTTTGACCATCCAGTCTTTCTCCAGACCCAGCAGCTTGCCGGTGTCTTCGGTAGCTCCCGTCAGGCGGCCAATCACGGGGTCTTTGCTTTCCAGAACCATCTTGTCGACATTGGCCTGGGTCACGCCATACTCTTCAGCTTCCAGCAGGCCGTAGATGACCCACTTGCTGATGGCAAACCATTCATCGTCGCCACGGCGCACCATGGGGCCCAGGGGTTCTTTGGAGATCAACTCGGGCAAGATCAGGTGATCGGCCGGGTTTTTGGCTTCTTTGTTGCGCACAGAGGCCAGGCCCGACGCGTCAGTGGTGTAGGCCTGGCAGCGGCCTGAGAAGTAGGCGGCATTGACGGCTTCCTGCTTTTCAAACACGACGGGTTTGAGGCCCAGGTTGTTGGCGCGGCTGTAGTCGGTCAGGTTTTTCTCGGTGGTGGTGCCAGACTGCACGCAAACCGTTGCACCCTTGAGCTGCTTGGCGCTTTTGATTTTGCCTTTGACGGGCACCATGAAACCTTGGCCGTCGTAGTAGGTCACAGCGGTCATGTGCAGGCCCAGGGAGGCATCCCGTGTCAGTGAGAAAGTGGTGTTGCGCGACAAAATGTCAATCTCGCCTGACTGCAGCGCCGTGAAGCGTTGCTGTGCATTCAAAGGCACCCACTTGACCTTGTTGGCATCCCCCAGCACGGCAGCGGCAATGGCTTTGCAGATATCGACGTCCAGACCCGTCCAGGCCCCATTGCTGTCCGCGCCAGAAAAACCGGCCAGACCCACATTGACACCACACACGACCTGGCCACGCGCCTTGATGGCGTCCAGCGTTTTTCCGGCGTGCGCAGGCACAGCCATCACAGTCAGGGTTGCGGCCACTGCAGACAACGCGCCCAGTTTTCTACCGAGTTTTTTAAATTGTTTCAACATGGTTTCTCCAAAAGTACAAACAGACAGGCTACAAAAAATGACAGAAGAATCACAAACGAATCACAAACGAATCATGAATCAATCAAAAGCTGATTGACCAATTGCCCACACCAACAGTTGCAAAAAGCATACCAACGAGAACTGTAACGCGGTGTCGCGCACAGGAAACGCCCTACAAGGTTTTTTTAACTAGGGGAATCCCCGATGCGTGTCTTGCGGGAAGCCTGGTGCCTGAAGGCAAACAAGTCTTCAAGCGAGTCGTCAAGCAAAAAAGCCGAGAAACGCGAGAAAAACAGACACGCCGGATTTTTCATCATTCAGGGCAGAATTTTTTGTCGATACCATGACTGCAAACTTTGGCTTTTTTCGTACAGACAACGCACCATGAAACTATCCAGCATTGCCCGCTCCTCGTCCTTGGAAAACCGGTTTTTCCTGCTGCTGCTGCTGCTGGTGTCCCTGGCTTTTTGCTGGGTGCTGTGGCCGTTTTATGGCACGGTATTTTGGGGGGCCATTTTTGCGCTGATGTTCACGCCGCTGTTCACGCGCCTGCTCAAGGCCATGCCGGGCAGGCGAACGCTCGCTGCGCTGGCCACGCTGGCCATCATTTTGGTCGCCGTGATTTTTCCCTTGAGCCTGATCCTGGCCTCTTTGGTGCAAGAAGCCACGGCCTTGTACCAGCGCATGCAGTCAGGAGAGCTCAACGTCGGCACGTATTTTCAGCAGGTGTACGGTGCCCTGCCGAGCTGGGTGACGGGTTTGCTGGACCGTTTTGGTTTGAAGAGCACGGGCGTGATTCTCGAAAGGGTGTCGGACAGCCTGTCCAAAGGCAGCCAGTTCATTGCCACACAGGCACTCAATATTGGGCAGAACGCGTTTGACTTCATCGTCAGCTTTTTCGTGATGCTCTACATCATGTTTTTTCTGCTCCGCGACGGTGGTGCGCTGGCCCGGCGCATCCGGGATGCGGTGCCGCTGGAGTCCAGCATCAAGCGTGAACTCGCTGGCAAGTTTGTCACCGTGATCCGCGCCACAGTCAAGGGCAATGTGGTGGTGGCGATATTGCAAGGCGCGCTGGGCGGGCTGATCTTCTGGCTGCTGGGCATCCACGCGCCGGTGCTGTGGGGCACACTGATGGCGTTTTTATCGCTGCTGCCAGCCGTGGGCGCGGCGCTGGTGTGGGGGCCGGTTGCGATTTATCTACTGGTCACGGGTGCCATCACACAAGGCCTGGTGTTGATTGCTTTCGGCGTGCTGGTCATTGGCCTGGTTGACAACATCCTGCGCCCGCTGCTGGTCGGCAAAGACACCAAAATGCCTGACTATGTGGTGCTGATCTCCACCATCGGCGGCATGGCGATCTTCGGGCTCAACGGCTTTGTGATCGGGCCGGTTGTTGCGGCCATGTTCATGGCGACTTGGGACTTGTTTTCCAAGGCGCGTGAGAAGGCTGTACCGCCGCCAGCACAGTCGCCAGCACAGCCGTCTGTGCCGCCGTCTTGATTCGGCTGCTATTTTTGAAGCATCAGGGCCACATGCTCAGCCAGTGCCAGAGCGCTGGTCAAGCCGGGGGACTCGATACCAAACAGGTTCACCAGCCCTGGTATTCCATGCACATCGGGGCCTTGAATCACAAAATCATGGGCGGGCGCGCCAGGCGCGTGCAGCTTCGGGCGCATGCCGGCATAACCTGGCTGCAGCGCACCGTCAGGCAAGGCGGGCCAGTATTTGCGCACTTGGGCATAAAAAGCCTCGCCGCGTGCCGCATCGACGCGCAAATCGTCCGGGGCGTTCACCCACTCCACATCCGGGCCAAACTTGGCCTGCCCGCCAAGGTCAAGCGTCAGGTGAACGCCCAGGCCGTCAGGCTCTGGCACCGGGTAGATGAGCCGGCCAAAGGGCGAGCGGCCTGCCAGCGTGAAGTAATTGCCTTTGGCGAAATACGGAGCAGGGACATGCTTTGGAGCCAGTCCCTGAAAGCGCCCGGCCAGCGCGGGTGCGAGCAAGCCCGCTGCGTTGACAACCGTTGTGGCGTGCAAAGTGGTGCCGTCATTTGCTATTAAAGTAATAGCATCTAAACCACAACGAGCTTGCTGCAGGGGCGAATTCAGTGCCACAACACCGCCCGCATCCTCAAGCTCTCCCTGCAGCGCCAGCATCAAGGCGTGGCTGTTGATGATGCCGGTGCTGGGTGAATGCACCGCCGCGATGCATTCGAGTTGCGGCTCCATCGCCCTGGCCTGTTCGCGGGTCAGCAAAGCCAGATCGAACACACCGTTGGCGGCGGCCTGAGCGATGATGCCCTGCAGCTGGGCAACCTGCGCGAGGTCTGTAGCGACCAGCAGCTTGCCGCAGCGGCTGTGGCCAATGCCGCGCTCGGCGCAGTAGGCGTACAGCAGGTGCTTGCCGCGCACGCACAACTGGGCTTTGAGTGATCCATGCGGGTAGTAGATACCCGCATGGATCACCTCGCTGTTGCGGGAGCTGGTGCCCGTGCCAATGGCGCTGGCCGCTTCAAGCACCACGACTTCGCGCCCTTGCAACGCCAGCGCTCGGGCCACGGCCAGGCCCACCACACCGGCACCGATGACAACGCAATCGACCTTGTCCTCGACCTCATCCTCGACCTCATCCATCACGAGACTCCTTCATTGACAACAGGATTTATAAAGCTGACGCTTGACTGTAGGCCATGCAGGCGCTTACGCACCAAGGCAGACAAAGCCGGGTTGCTCGCCGTGCCTGGGTGGTCACCGATGGGACTGTGCTGTGTGCTGTGCGAACGGCTGGGGTGCCAGAGGGCGTTGTTCAGCGCGTTGGCAACAGAGGTCAAAATACCGGCATGACGCTTGAAAAATCCATCACCGAACGTTTTGGCCATGCCCTGCTGTTTGAGGTGCTGGCCATTGCCATCTGCGCCCCGCTGGGTGCCTGGCTGCTGGGCTACCCGCTGGCGCAGATGGGCTTGCTGACACTGATGATCTCGCTGGTGGCCATGGTCTGGAACATGCTTTTTAATGCACTGTTTGACCAGGCCCAGCACCGCATGGGCTTTGAGCGCCACTTCACGGCCCGTGCCGTGCATGCCGTGCTGTTTGAAATTGGCCTGCTGCTGGCAGTGGTGCCTCTGGCCGCATGGTGGCTGGACATCAGCTTGTGGCGCGCTCTGGTGCTGGACATCGGTATTGCGCTGTTCTTTCTGCCCTACACCTTTGTGTTCAACTGGGTCTATGACAGCCTGCGGGCACGCCTGCTAGCGCGCCGGCAGGCTGCAGCCAACGCAAACTAGCGCATCTGCACCGAACCCGAAACGTTGACCAGTACCGTGCTTTTGCCTGCTTCAACCGGCACGGCAGACTCTGCCATGTCGCTTCTGGCTTGCATGGCCATCGCGCGTGGTCTGCTCACATAGCCCTGGTCGTTGGCGTTGATGCTGACCTCGCGCAACGTGTAGCCTGTAAAACCAAAGCCTTTGGCAATGTCAAGCGCTTTGGTCTTAAAACGCTCAATGGCCAGAGTTTGCGCTTCGCCCTCGACTTTGGTGCGTTGTTCACGGCTGAGGGCAAAGCTCACACTGGCCAGCGTCAAGCTCTGAATCTTGCCAGCTGTGGCAGTGATGCGGGCAAAGTCACGCCCCTCCAGCACCAGCTCGGTCGAGCCTTGCCAGCCATTGATCTTGCCGTCTTTGCCGTAGCGCGGGTACAGGCTGACGTTGCCGGTGCGCACATCAAGCTGTCCGGGCAAGGCGGCCTGCCTGGCTTGCGTGAGTGCCGTGTCAAGCGCTTGTTTGAGCTGGGTTTGCACCGTGGCCGCGTCCACACCGTCACGCGTGGTGCTCATGGAGATAGCCAGCAGGTCTTGCTGTACCTCCACTGAACCGCTGGCGGTGAGCTGGGCCACATTTTGCAGAGCGACATGTGGCATTGTTTGCGCATAAATGCCTGTAGCGCACGTAACAGCTGCACCAAGCGCTACTTTTTTTATAGTAAAAATGATTTTTTCAAACATGGTTTCCCTCAATCAATATTTCTTTCAGTCAACATTTACTTCAGTCAATAGGGCCGTGAAAACCACAACAGCGCCTGCTGCGCCTGTTGCGCCTGTTTTTAAAATTGCAATCTGCCCAGCATACAAGCCGCAGCGTTGCCGGCACGCACAGTCTGCTCTGAACGGCAACTTCTGTAACAGTCTGTCAAAGTGACTGAATAAAGCCACAACTGGCACTTTCACGCCGCAAAATGGGCCTGTTACAAATCATCGAGCTGCTATGAACCAAGCCACCGCCAACACCCGTGTCGATAAAATCCTCATTCTTGACGATGATCCCCGCCTTCGTGATCTGCTCCGCCGTTACCTGTCGCAGGAAGGTTTTGAAGTCATTCTTGCAGAAGACAGCAAGGCGCTCAACCGCATCATGCTGCGCGACGCGGTGGACCTGATCGTGCTCGACCTGATGATGCCGGGTGAAGACGGTCTGTCGATATGCCGCCGTTTGCGCGCCGCCAATGACCGCACGCCCATCATCATGCTGACCGCCAAAGGCGAAGATGTGGACCGCATTGTGGGCCTGGAAGTTGGTGCAGACGACTACCTGTCCAAGCCCTTTAACCCGCGCGAGTTGCTCGCGCGCATTCACGCTGTGCTGCGCCGCCGCCCGGTCACAGAGGTGCCAGGTGCGCCGTCGCTGGACCAAGAGGTCGTCGCGTTTGGCCCGTTTTCGTTTGACATGAGCCTGCGTACCTTGCAAAAAAATGGTGACGACCTGCCCCTGACCACGGGTGAATTTGCCATGCTCAAGACGCTGGTGCGCCACCCGCGTCAGCCTTTGTCGCGTGAAAAGCTGGCGCAACTCGCGCGTGGCCGCGAGTTTGAGCCTTTTGACCGCAGCCTGGACGTGCAGGTCTCGCGCCTGCGCAAACTCATTGAAGTCGATGCAGCCGTGCCGCGCTACATTCAGACCGTCTGGGGTGTGGGTTATGTGTTTGTGCCCGATGGCACCAACTGACAGAGCCTGAGAATTTCATTGAACCGGAGCGGCCAGGCAGACTGCTCCCTGAAGGCGCAGGCCTGCAGCGCAGCACGGATGTCAACCATGAACCCTACCAGCCCCGCACCGCTTGAGACCGGCCCTGCACCGCTTGAGATGCGCCCACGCCGGGGCGTCAGCCTGTTCTGGCGCACGTTTTTGTTTCTGGCGCTGCTGCTGCTGGGCTCCATCGTGGCCTGGCTGCAGACTTTTCGCTCGCTGGAGTCCGAGCCGCGTGCGATTCAAGGCGCGCAGCAGCTGGCGTCCCTGGTTAATTTGAGCCGCGCCGCCCTGCGTTACTCAGACTCGATTGCCCGGGTCTCGCTGATTAAAACGCTGGCCGAAGAAGAGCGTGTGCGCATCACCCCGCGTGAACCCAGGGACACCTTCGAGGAGTTCGGAAAAAACAAACTCGATGACGCCATGATCAGCCGGGAACTCAAGACGCGGCTGGGGTCAGGCACTGTGGTTGCCAGCAAGGTCAATGGTGTGGATGGGTTCTGGGTGGGCTTTTCCATCGAGGGTGATGCGTACTGGCTGCTGACCGACCCCTCTAAAGTCGGGCCTTCGCGCAACTCGACCTGGCTGGTCTGGCTGGCAGTCGCTGCCGTGCTGTCACTCGCCGGTGCCGCCTTCATTGCGCGGCTGATCAACCAGCCACTGCGGGAGCTGTCATTCGCGGCCAGCCGCATGCGCGATGGGGACTTTGATGCCAGTCGGCTCGACGAGAAGGTCGCCACCAGCGAAATTCGTGAGGTCAATATCGGCTTTAACCGCATGGCCGCGCAGCTCTCTAAAGTCGAGCAAGACCGTGTGGTGATGCTGGCGGGTATCTCGCACGATTTGCGCACGCCGCTCGCGCGCCTTCGGCTGGAGACCGAGCTGAGTGTGGCTGACGAAGATGCCAGGGCCCACATGGCGGCAGACATCACGCAGCTCGACGCGATCATCGACAAATTTCTGGACTACGCACGACTGGACCCCGTCCGGCTCGGGCCGGTGTCCGTCAACGCAGTGGTGGAAGCAGCCTTGTACGCTGTGTCGGACTACGACGACATGCAGATCAGTGCGTCGATTCCCGACAACCTGGACGTGCTGGCCGATGAGATTGAGTTGCTGCGGGTCGTCTCCAACCTGATCGAAAACGCCCGCCGCTACGGCAAAACGCCAGACACGGGTGTCACCCGGCTTGACATTGCAGCCCGCACACGCGATCAGTGGGTACTGATCAAGGTGCGTGACCACGGCATGGGCGTGCCCCCTGACATATTGCCAAAATTGACCCGCCCTTTTTTCAGGGGCGACACCGCACGCACCGCCGCCACAGGTGCAGGGCTGGGGCTGGCGATTGCCGAAAAAACCATTCAGCGCATGGGCGGGATGTTTGAGCTGGTCAACACCAGCTCAGGCGGTCTGGCAGCGCATATCAAGCTGCGCAGAAGCTGAAATATCGTAACTACTTACTCCACATTGAGAAATAAGGAAACCTTCAACGCAGAGGCGCAGAGAACGCAGAGCAAGACGAGGGGAGAAATAAATTTTTCTTCTTTCTCTGCGGTTCTCTGCGCACTCTGCGCCTCTGCGTTGAATGACTTCATTGCCTTCGAGCTTTGTAGTCAAAAAATATCATATAAAAAGCCCTCTACAGCAATGAATACGAGGGCTGATAGCTATTAATAAAGTAGCACAACCGCCCGCGCCTCCATGCTCAGGCCCTGGCCGACTGGGCCGAGCTTTTCAGCGGTTTTGGCTTTGATATTGACACGCGCCACATCCAGCCCCAGCACTGCGGCAATCCGCGCACGCATGGCTGGAATGTAGGCCGCAAGCTTGGGCGCTTGTGCCACCACAGTGCTGTCAATATTGCCGATGCGGTGCCCGCGCGCTGCCAGCAAGCGGGCAGTTTCCTGCAGCAGCACGACCGAATCGGCCCCTTTAAAGCGCACATCGGTATCCGGGAAATGCCCGCCAATATCGCCCAGACCTGCCGCACCCAGCAGCGCGTCAATGATGGCGTGCAGCAGCACATCCGCATCAGAGTGTCCCAGCAAACCCGTGCTGTGCGGCACCTCGACACCACCGATGATCAGCTTGCGCCCTGGCACCAGCGCGTGGGTGTCCCAGCCTTCGCCAATACGGAAATTGGGCAAATCAGGCGAATGGGGCGAATCTGGCAGTTCAGGCGTCATGGGGTGGCTCTGGTTCGACTC
The DNA here is from genome assembly GCA_004293655.1 of Polaromonas sp. Classification (GTDB taxonomy): domain Bacteria; phylum Pseudomonadota; class Gammaproteobacteria; order Burkholderiales; family Burkholderiaceae_C; genus Polaromonas. The sequence goes on from RDZZ01000054.1 coordinate 25,767, forward strand.
TGCAAAATGGCCTCGGCCAGGGCAAAGTCTTGCGG
>RDZZ01000121.1 GCA_004293655.1 Polaromonas sp.
TTCTTCGGCGGGCGCTGCGGTTGCCGCTGTGTTCGTCATGCTCAGAGCGGTTGGCGCAGTGACCGCTCGCGCGACGCGCCTGGCTTCGCGCTCGGCATGAAAGTCCCGGGCAATGTTGTTGATGGGTTCATTAAAGCGCGCGACAGCCGCAGGAATATTGGGGGCCTGAAGACTGGCGGCGTAGGCCGCATCTATTTGCTGCAATGCCCAGCTTTTGGGGTCGCTTTGCGCGGCCTGGGCGGTGGCGGGGCTGGGCCCGTAACCCAGGCGGGAGGTGGCGCGCCAGGCGGTCAGAGCCTCGTTGGGTGACTGGGCGCGCACTGGCTGGCTGGCCATGAGCAGCACCGCTGCGGCCAGAACGGCCAGCGAGGCGTGCAGGGCAGCCATGCAGCGTGAGGGGCAGGCGGTGTCTCGAACTTGGGCGGGCATCGGGGTCTCCTTGACCAGATGATGGACTGTGACGACTCTGTTGGGCTCTGTTGATCAGCGTATCTTGCCTTTGTCCAACGCCCAAACTGCTGTTCGGGTTGGCACCTTTACACAGCTTTACGGCGTGATGGGCGTTTGTTTAAGCCGTACTGCACAGCTGATGCGGCGATGCGCGTCGAGGACGAGTGCAAACCGTCATGTCGGGTGTGACGCGACACCAGGGGAGCCTCTACAGAACGTCCTGTGACGTGTGCTTAGCCGGACTCGGGCGGTCTGCTGCGTTGCTTTTCTTGGCCATGCCCTGCTGTAATTCCATTTCTGCGATATTAGCGCAATGATTTGATCTACCAAAGTTGATGAAAAAAGTCATGGCACGCCCCTTCACCGGTAATCGAGAGACCATCGAAGTGGCTCAAATGGCGCTCTCGCAGGCCACAACGATTGACGAGCTGCGACCGGCCCGAGCTGTTTTGCTGCCCCTGGTGCAGGGTTCGAGCCTGGAGCAGACGGCTCAAGCTATAGGCGTATCACTTGGCTGGGCTTGCCAGTGACGCCGGCGCTTTATTACCGGGCGCTGCGTCGGTGCCGTTGGCGCGCCAGCGCGGGGCGGGCGCAAACGCCAGAACCTGAGCATTGAGCAAGAGCGAGAGTTTTTAGCCCCCTTTATCGAAAAAGC
>RDZZ01000102.1 GCA_004293655.1 Polaromonas sp.
AGAGGCGCAGAGAACGCAGAGCAAGACGAGGGGGAAACAAATTTTTGCTTCTTTCTCTGCGGTTCTCTGCGTACTCTGCGCCTCTGCGTTGAAGGTTTCCTGATCCTGCGAAGTTAGTCATCACCAATAAACGGATGCCTCACCCTCGGGCCGGGTCTTGAAGCGCTTGTGAACCCAGTAGTACTGTGTCGGCATGTGGGCGATGTAGTCCTGCAGGCGCTGGTTCATGAGGGCGGTGTCTGCCACCGCATCGTCTGTGGGAAAGTCAGTCCAGGCAGGCAGCACCTCCACCTCGTAGCCGCCAGGGGTCAGGCGAGGCAGCAGCGGCACGACCTTGGCGCGCCCGAGCCGGGCAAAGCGTGACAGCGATGTCACCGTGGCCGCTGGCACCCCGTAAAACGGCACAAACACCGATTCCTCCGGCCCAAAGTCCATGTCGGGCAACAGGTACAGCGGCTTGCCCTCACGCAGCGCGGTGACGATGGGCTTGACACCTTCGGCCCGGCCAAACAGGCGCAATTTGCCAAAGCGCTGGCGGCCCTGCAATATCCATTGGTCCACCAGCTTGTTGGACTGGTCGGTATAGATGGTGGTGGACAGCCGGTGTACGCGCAGCGCCACACCGGCCCAGGCGGCGTCCAGCCCCACAAAATGCGGCAGAAAAAACACGGTCGGTGCCGTACCTTCCAACTCATGCAGCGCCCCGCTCAGGGCAATGCGCCGCGCCACCGATTTTTCAGGCGCGTGCCACAGCCAGGCACGGTCCAGCCAGGCCTGGGCGAAATGCACAAACACCAGCCGGGTGTGTTGGCGCCGCTCGGCAGCGCTCCACTCGGGAAAGCACAGCGCAAAGTTCGCCTGCACCACCCGGCGTCTGGGTACCACCAGCGCGTACAGCACCCAGCCCAGCAGCACGCCCAGCGCCCGCGTCAAGGGCAGCGGAAAAACAGCCAGAGCCTCCATGAGAGCAATGCTGCAACGCGTTGCACAGACGCTTATCCAGCTGCGCAGCGCCTTCACGGCACCTCCTTGGCAGCGGCGCGCTCAGGCGTTGGGCGGCGTGGCGTTTTGTAACGCGCATAGCCCCACAAATATTGGCCTGGCTGGCTCAGCACAATCATCTCAATGGCCTGGTTGATGGCGGTAACGGCGGCCAGAGTGTCGGTTGTCAAGCTGCTCACTGGCGGCCAGATTTTGAGGATGTAACCGCCGCCATTCGGCAAGCGCTCACAACTCACGGGCAGCAATGCCGCACCGCTTTGCAACGCCAGGCGTGCCGCCAGCGTCATGGTGTAGGCCGGTTTGCCAAAAAACGGTGCCCACACGCCCAAGCCTTCGGGGGGAACCTGGTCGGTCAGCAAAGCCGCGGCCCGGTTGGCTTTGAGGGCTTTGTGCATCAGGCGTATGCCGCGCAGATCGGCAGGCACAACGCTGAGCTGGGGCGTGTCCCTCGCCAGGCTTTCCAGTCTGGCCAGGGACGGCTTGCGGGCCGGGCGATAAATGGCTGTGATGGGGCCAAACCGGGGGCCATAGAGTTCGGCCAGCGCTTGCGGCCCCAGCTCGAAGCTGCCGCAGTGTGGCCCAAAAAAGATCACGCCCCGGCCTGCACCAAACGCACGCTCGGCATGTACCCCGCCTTCAAGCTGCACATTGCCAAGGCAGGACTGGCCCGGTGGCCGCATCCACAATCTGGGCAGTTCGGCCACAAAGCGGCCAGCCTCGGCAATGGCTGGCCTGGCGGCCTCAAAGCTCAAACCTGCCTGCGCCACGTTCGCACGAAACTGCTGCCGATACGCTGGGCTGACGGCCCACACCAGCCAGCCTAGCAGACCGCCCAAAGCGTGCAGAGCCGCCAGCGGCCAAAGCGAAAAGAAGCGGAAAAGCCAACGCATTGAAGGATGAAAAGTCTCAGCCAGGGCAAAAAATGGATATTGAAAGGGACATTCAAAGGGCGCTCGGTTCAAAAACAGCGCGTCTTATAATGGCGTTTGTCGCCGAGTTATTGAACAACTTGCAGGGCGACATTAAACCAAACTGCTAAAGCGTTCGCCGAGGCATTCCAGGCTGGCAACGCGCCAATCAACCCCATGGAGTGTACGCAATGGCCAACGACTTTCTCTTTACTTCCGAATCCGTCTCCGAAGGCCACCCTGACAAAGTGGCTGACCAAATCTCGGACGCCATTTTGGATGCCATCTTCAAGCAAGACCCACTCTCGCGCGTGGCCGCTGAAACCCTGACCAACACCGGCCTGGTGGTGCTCGCGGGCGAGATCACCACCAACGCACACGTGGACTACATCCAGGTCGCGCGCGACACCATCAAGCGCATTGGCTACGACAACACCGACTACGGCATTGACTACAAAGGCTGCGCGGTGATGGTCTGCTACGACAAGCAGAGCAACGACATCGCCCAGGGCGTGGACCACGCCAGTGACGACCACTTAAACACCGGTGCAGGCGACCAGGGCCTGATGTTTGGCTACGCCTGTGACGAAACGCCAGAGCTGATGCCCGCGCCAATCTACTACGCCCACCGCCTGGTCGAGCGCCAGGCCCAGTTGCGCAAAGATGGCCGCCTGCCATTTTTGCGCCCCGATGCCAAAAGCCAGGTCACCATGCGCTATGTCGATGGCAAGCCGCACAGCATCGACACCGTGGTGCTGTCAACCCAGCACAGTCCTGACCAGAGCGAGACACCCAAAAAAATGAAGGCATCGTTCATTGAAGCCATCATTGAAGAGATCATCAAACCCGTGCTGCCCCGGCACATGCTGACCGAAAACACCAAGTACCTGATCAACCCGACCGGCCGTTTTGTCATCGGCGGGCCACAGGGCGATTGCGGCCTGACCGGGCGAAAAATCATTGTCGATACCTATGGCGGTGCCTGCCCGCACGGCGGCGGTGCCTTCAGCGGCAAAGACCCCAGCAAAGTTGACCGCTCAGCCGCTTATGCTGCGCGCTATGTGGCCAAAAACATTGTGGCCGCAGGTCTGGCGCGCCAGTGCCAGATTCAGGTGGCCTATGCGATTGGCGTGGCCAAACCCATGAATGTGACGGTCTATACCGAAGGCACGGGTGTGATGCCTGACGAAAAGCTCTCGGCACTGGTGCAGGAGCACTTTGACCTGCGTCCCAAAGGCATCATCCAGATGCTCGATTTGCTGCGCCCGATTTATGAAAAGACGGCAGCTTATGGCCACTTTGGCCGCGATGAGCCAGAATTTACCTGGGAACACACTGACAAGGCCGCCACCTTGCGGGCTGCGGCCGGTTTGTGATCTGAGTAAGCATTGAAAAACCACCTTCGGGTGGTTTCTTGACGGTGCCAGCGCCCGTCTATTTGTTCAAATAATCCAGCAACAACTTGCCCAGGCCTGCCGACACAGCGCTGACGATCGTGCCCCAGGCCATATCCAGAAAGGTCAAACCCACAGGCCAGCCCTTGATGACCGCCAGCGCGGTCAGGTCATAAGTTGCATAAGCAAAAAATCCGAACAGTGCGCCCATGGTCACAGCCTTGACAACAGACGCATCTTCTGCAGGGAAAACTGCAAAAATCAGCAGCCCCACCGGGAAGAGCAGATAAAACCCAGCCGCTGCCCACAAATTCGGCGAATTGCTCAGCAACGGCCCCATGCTGTCTGCATACCATTGCACCGCAATCAGACGCAGCCAAACCATGTCAATCACCACCATGCTGGCCAATACTGCGGCATAGACCCCAAAATACTTCAGCACGTCTGTCTCCTCGTTGTTTGATTTTTATTGAAGTTCAAGTCGCAACTTTTCACTCAAGCCCACGTCAACGCGCAAAACAACGCCAATCACTGCGGTCACGAGCAACAAGATCGTATCCAGTATTTGATGTGAGCGGCTGTAGGACAAACTCTGCAATGCAGCAATGCGCGTCGAGCACGAGTGCAAACCGCCATCTCGGATGTAGCGCAACACCGGGCACACCGGTTGCATGACCAAAAAACAGCAGCATCTTGAAATTTATCGTTTTTGCCTCTATCATTAGCACTCGACGGTAATGAGTGCTAACAAAACACTCAACACCTCAAGTTGACAAGTGCCAGCTTTCCCGCTGGTGCTTTTGATTGATCTTTACAACCATTGTTCTACAACAAGGAGCTTTTTATGAACCTTCGTCCTCTGCACGACCGCGTGATTGTCAAACGCGTGGAAAACGAAACCAGAACCGCCTCGGGCATCGTCATTCCGGACAGCGCTGCTGAAAAGCCGGATCAAGGCGAAATCTTGGCCGTTGGCCCCGGCAAAAAGAACGACAAGGGCGAAGTGCAGCCTGTTGGCGTCAAGGTGGGTGACCGCGTTCTGTTCGGCAAATACTCAGGCCAGACCGTCAAGGTCAACGGCGACGAGTTGCTGGTCATGAAAGAAGAAGACCTCTTCGCCGTTGTTGAGAAATAATTCAAACCGCTACTAAATTAATAGCTGCTAGCGCATGCGTACATTGCCGTAGCAGCATATTTGATTCATATTTAACCCATTCCAGGAGCCACACATGGCAGCAAAAGATGTAGTTTTCGGCGGCGAAGCCCGCGCACGTATGGTCGAAGGCGTGAATATTCTCGCCAACGCCGTCAAGGTCACCCTCGGCCCCAAAGGCCGTAACGTCGTGCTGGAGCGCTCTTTCGGCGCCCCTACCGTGACCAAAGACGGTGTGTCCGTCGCCAAAGAGATCGAGCTGAAAGACAAGCTGCAGAACATGGGCGCGCAGATGGTCAAGGAAGTCGCTTCCAAGACGTCTGACATCGCTGGTGACGGCACCACGACCGCTACCGTGCTGGCACAAGCCATCGTCCGCGAAGGCATGAAATACGTTGCCGCCGGCATGAACCCGATGGATTTGAAGCGCGGTATCGACAAGGCTGTCACAGCCCTGGTTGAAGAGCTGAAAAAAGCGTCAAAAGCCACCACCACCTCCAAAGAAATCGCTCAAGTCGGTTCAATCTCCGCCAACAGCGACGAAACCATCGGCAAGATCATTGCTGATGCGATGGACAAAGTCGGCAAAGAAGGTGTGATCACCGTTGAAGACGGCAAGTCGCTTGAGTCCGAGCTGGACGTGGTTGAAGGCATGCAGTTTGACCGTGGCTACCTGTCACCGTACTTCATCAACAACCCAGAAAAGCAGTCCGCCATTCTGGACAACCCGTTTGTGTTGCTGTACGACAAGAAAATCAGCAACATCCGTGACCTGCTGCCTACGCTGGAACAAGTCGCCAAAGCTGGCCGCCCACTGCTCATCATTGCTGAAGAAGTCGATGGCGAAGCCCTGGCAACGCTGGTGGTCAACACCCTGCGCGGCATTTTGAAGGTTGTGGCTGTCAAGGCCCCAGGTTTTGGCGACCGCCGCAAAGCCATGCTCGAAGACATCGCCTGCCTGACCGGCGGTAAGGTCATTGCTGAAGAAGTCGGTATGTCGCTTGAAAAAGCCACGCTGGCTGACCTCGGCTCTGCCAAGCGCATTGAAGTCGGCAAAGAAAACACCATCATCATCGACGGTGCCGGTGCAGCTGCCGACATCGAAGCACGTGTCAAGCAAGTGCGCGTTCAGATCGAAGAAGCGACCAGCGACTACGACCGTGAAAAACTGCAAGAGCGCGTGGCCAAGCTGGC
>RDZZ01000103.1 GCA_004293655.1 Polaromonas sp.
TTGATCGCATGCCGCTTTTCAATCAGCTTGAAATGCGCGGCGGTTGCAGCGCTCACAAAACTGATAGCAACGCCGCTTTGGCCTGCGCGGCCGGTTCGGCCTATTCGGTGGGTGTAGTCAGTGGCTGAGCGGGGCAGGTCGTAGTTGACGACTACTGGCAACTCTTTGATGTCTATGCCTCGGGCGGCTACATCTGTGGCCACCACGACTTCGACGGCTTTGGCCTTGAAGTCCATCAGCACCTGGGTGCGTTTGCCTTGGCTCAGTTCGCCGTGAAAGGGTTCGGCGTTGATGTCTGCTTTGCGCAGCTTGTCGGCGACGATTTCTGCGGCGTGTTTGGTGGCTACAAAGACGAGTACGCGCTCCCACTTTTCAGTCTGGATCAAATGGCGCAGCAACTGGGTGCGCCGGGGCGCGTCGACGGCGATGGCGCGTTGGGTGATATCGGGTTCGCCTTCGGGTTCTGATTTGATCTCAACCCGCAGCGGGTCTTGCAGCATGCGGCTCGCTAGCGCTTCAATCGCGGGCGCAAAGGTGGCCGAGAAAAACAGGTTTTGCCGCTTGGCGGGCAGCAGCGCCAGGATGTGCGCGAGTTCTTCGCCAAAGCCCAGGTCGAGCATGCGGTCGGCTTCATCCAGCACCAGAGTTTGCACGCTTGAGATTTTCACGGCGTTGTGGCTCAGCAGGTCAATCAATCGGCCCGGTGTGGCCACCACAATGTCGGCGCCCGTGCGCAGGCCCATCATTTGCGGGTTGATCGACACACCGCCAAACACCACGGCTACTTTGGGGTACTGCGGCAGGTATTTGCCCAGTGCGACGATAGCCTGGCCCACCTGCGCGGCCAGCTCGCGCGTGGGCACCAGCACCAGGCCGCGCACGGTGCGTGTTTTGCTCAAGGGCACGCCCACCAGTTGCTGCAGCATGGGCAGGGCAAAGGCGGCGGTTTTGCCTGAGCCGGTTTGCGCCGAGGCCAGCACGTCGCGGCCTTGCAAAATCCCTGGAATGGCGGCGGCCTGAATGGCAGTCGGTGCCAGGTAGCCCAGCTCGGTGATGGCGCGTGCTAGAAAAGGCAGGGCAGCGGGGGAGAAGCCCAGTGAGGTAAATGGCATGAAGTGGGGTCTGACAAGGGTGACTGCGGGGCGTTTGGGCGCGGGGGTGGCGTGACCGATAGAGCAACTGGAACAGGTGGAAGGCTCGTAGCGAGCGTGCAAGTTTAAGCCCCGGCAACCCTGACTGGGGCTGGGTCGTGGACAGTTTGTACCTGCAGGCGGGCAGCTGCCAAGCCCATCCTGAACCAGTCCACGCTGGCCTTGCGCCCGCCGGGTACGGCGCACACTGCCGGGTCAAAATAATTTTTACAAGTAAAAAGAGGCTCTACGGCAACATCTACGAGGGTTAATAGCTATGCTTTTTATAGCATATATCAATTGGCCAGCAACTTCAGCGCAGACCGTCAGCCTGCCGAAAGCCCGTTATCCATAATTATAAATTCAGTTCCCAGCATTCTGGGCTGCCATTGATCGCCTGCTTTAGAAGCCCCAGCGATTTTTGCCTGATTATTTTGGAGACAAGACATGACAAGCTATGCAGAGTTTTACCGCCAGTCGATTGACCAGCCCGATGCCTTCTGGACTGAACAGGCCGCGCTGGTTGACTGGTTCACGCCTTTTACCCGCGTCTGCAACGATGACAACCCGCCGTTTACGCGCTGGTTTGAAGGCGGGCAAACCAATTTGTGCCACAACGCGGTTGACCGGCATCTGGCCAGCCGGGGCGACCAGGCCGCGCTGATTGCTGTGTCAAGCGAAACGGGCCAGGAAAAAACCTACACGTTCAAAGACCTGCATGCTGAAGTGCAGCGCATGGCGGCCAGCTTGCAGGCAATCGGTGTGGTCAAGGGTGACCGGGTGCTGATTTACATGCCCATGATTGCCGAGGCAGCGTTCGCCATGCTGGCCTGCGCCCGCATTGGCGCGGTTCACTGCGTGGTGTTTGGCGGTTTTGCCAGTGGCTCGCTGGCGTCGCGCATTGAAGATGCGTCGCCACGCGTGATCGTCAGCGCCGATGCAGGCTCGCGGGGCGGCAAGGCGCTGGCCTACAAACCGCTGCTCGATGAGGCGATTCGCCTGTCCAGCCACAAACCCGAGGCCGTGCTGCTGGCAGACCGCGCTCTGGCCCCCATGACGCTGGTGCCTGGCCGTGATCTGTTGTGGGCCGACTTGCGGGCCAAGTACATGAATGCCCAGGTGCTGTGTGAGTGGCTCGATTCAACAGACATCAGCTACACCATCTACACCAGCGGCACCACCGGCAAACCCAAGGGCGTGCAGCGCGACACGGGCGGCTACGCGGTGGCGCTGGCGTCCAGCATGAAGCACATCTTTGATGGCCGGGCGGGTGAGACCTATTTTGCGACCAGCGACATTGGCTGGGTCGTGGGCCACAGCTACATCATTTATGGCCCGCTCATTGCAGGCATGGCTTCCATCATGTATGAAGGCTTGCCAACTCAGGGCATGGATGGCCAGCCCAATGGCGGCGTCTGGTGGAGTCTGGTCGAAAAGTACAAGGTCACGGCCATGTTCAGCGCGCCCACAGCCGTGCGGGTGTTGAAGAAACAAGACCCGGCCCTGCTCAAGAAATACGATTTGTCCAGCCTGCGCGCCCTGTACCTGGCCGGTGAGCCGCTGGACGAGCCCACGGCCCGCTGGATCAGCGAAGGTTTGAATGTGCCCATCATCGACAACTACTGGCAGACCGAGACCGGCTGGCCGCTGCTGACGGTGGCCAACGGCGTGGAGGCAACGCCCAGCAAGTTTGGCAGCCCAGGTGTGCCGATGTATGGCTACAACGTCAAGCTGCTGCACGAAAGCACAGGCGAAGAGCTGTTGCTGCCCAACGAAAAAGGCGTGGTGGTACTCGTTGGCCCCACGCCCCCTGGCTTCATGCAAACCATCTGGCGTGACGATGCGCGCTTTGTCAACACCTACTGGAAAAGCGTGCCGGGCAAGATGGTGTATTCCACCTTTGACTGGGGCATTCGGGACGAAGATGGTTACTACTTCATTCTGGGCCGCACTGACGACGTGATCAATGTGGCGGGCCACCGGCTGGGTACGCGCGAGATTGAAGAAAGCATTTCTGGCCATGCATCGGTTGCCGAAGTGGCGGTGGTCGGCGTGGCCGATGCCTTGAAGGGCCAGGTTGCGATGGCTTTTGTGGTGCCCAGGGATTCAGGTGTGTTCAATGATGCGGCGGCTTGCCTGAAGCTTGAAGGCGAGATCATGAAGCGCGTGGACGGTGACCTGGGTGCAGTCGCCAGGCCGGCCCGCGTGCATTTTGTGTCGCTGCTGCCAAAAACCCGCAGCGGCAAACTGCTGCGCCGCGCCATTCAGGCCGTGTGCGAAGGGCGCGATGCAGGGGACTTGACAACCATGGACGACCCGGCTGCCCTGCAGCAGATTCGCCATCGTCTGGGTGCCGCATGACCATTTGAGCCGCAAAGGGGCTTTCTGCATTCAAGCCAAGCATTCAAGCCAAGCATTCAAGGGTAAATCCGGGGATGTGTTTTAAACAAGGGTGTGAACAATATCAGTCACAACTTATATTTAAAACAGGTCACGCATGCCGCTACCGATTTCAGTGCCCACACCGCCTGCTGCAGATGCCAATGACATGCAGGCGCAGGTTTTTGAGCAAGCGGCGGCCTTGTTTGCAGTGTTGGCCACGCCGATACGCCTGCGTGTGTTGAGCGCACTGTGCGAGCGGGAAAAGTCTGTCAATGAGCTGCTGCTTGACATTGACACGACCCAGCCCAATTTGTCGCAACACCTGGCCGTGCTGCACAAGAGCGGGGTTCTGGCCAAGCGCAAAGAAGGCACACAGGTGATTTACCGGGTGCAAAGCGAACAAGCCGTGGCGTTGTGCCGCAGTGTGTGTACCCAAATTGCTATTGACCTGCAAGCGCTGAACGAGCCTGATGCCCTCTCTGCGGTAGAAATGGCCGTTCAGGCAACTGTTGAAGCTTGAAAGGCACCTATGTTCAGCCGATTTCTCCAGCGTGCCCCTGAAAACTTTCTAAACGCGCAGCACATGCGCGATGTACGTGCTGGCCGCCGTGGCTTTCTGGCCCAGGCGCTTGCAGCGGCCACGGCTGCAACGGCTACTGCCGCGGCCACCGCAACGCCAGCGCAAACCAGCCAGGGCGACCCGGCCATTCTTGAGCTGCCTGCGCACAGCAAAGGCCTGGGCCAGCCAGTTGCGGCCCGGCCTTATGGGTTGCCCAGCGAATGGGAAAAAAACCTGCAGCGCCGGGAAAGCCCCGGCTTGACGCGTGTCAGCCAGGGCAGCGTGAGTTTTTCTCCCCTGCAAGGCTTGTTTGGCATCATCACGCCGAATGGCCTGCATTTTGAGCGGCACCACCAAGGCTGGTGGGACATTGATCCTTCAAAACACCGGCTGATGGTCAATGGCTCGGATGCCAGCCTGCTCAAACGCCCCATGGTGTTCAACATGGATGAGCTGATGCGCCTGCCCAGCGTCAGCCGCATGCATTTCATCGAGTGCGGTGCCAACACCGGCATGGAGTGGGGCAACGCCGCTGTGCCCACAGTGCAGTACACCCACGGCATGCTCAGCTGCAGCGAGTTCACGGGGGTGCCACTGCGCACCCTGCTGGAGCTGTGCGGTGCAGACTTCAAACGCGGAGCCTTCGTTTTGGCGGAGGGCGCTGACGGCTCTGGCATGACGCGCACCATTCCCATGAGCCTGATTTTGAGTGGTGAAGTGCTGGTGGCGTATGGGCAAAACGGTGAAATGCTGCGCCCCGAAAACGGCTACCCGCTGCGCCTGGTCGTGCCCGGCGTACAGGGCGTGAGCTGGATCAAGTACCTGCGCCGTATCGAGCTGGGCGACATGCCCTACGCCACCAAAGACGAGACGATTCACTACGTTGATTTGATGCCGGACGGCACACACCGCCAGTACAGCAGTATTCAGGAGGTCAAAAGCGTCATCACCTCGCCCAGCGGCGGGCAGGTGCTGCTGGACAAAGGCTTTCACAGCATCACCGGGCTGGCCTGGAGCGGGCGCGGCAAGATCAGGCGCGTCGATGTCTCGGTCGATGGCGGACGCAACTGGAAGCCCGCCCGACTCGAAGGCCCGGTCATGTACAAGTGCCTGAGTCGTTTTAACGCCGATTTTGTGTGGGACGGCAAACCGGCTGTTTTTCAAAGCCGCGCGGTTGACGATACCGGGCACATCCAGCCCAGCTACCGCGAATTGCGGCGCGTGCGGGCGTCGCGCAGCATCTATCACAACAATGCCATCCAGTCGTGGGCACTGGGCGAGAGTGGTGAGGTCAAAAATGTTCAGATTGGATGAAGCCCGTCACCGCAGAGGCGCAGAGAACGCAGAGCAGCGCAGAGCAGGTAACGATGGTTCGGAACGCCTTTCATACCCTCAATTCAAAGCCTTTTTACGTAAAGTTTTCTCTGCGGCCCTCTGCGTTCTCTGCGCCTGTGCGTTGGAAACTTCTCACGCTCAAACCCGGAGCTTCACCAATATCGGTCGCACCGCCACGCCCCAAGAAATCAAAGCCTGGGACATTGACGTGCGCCCGGACTTCAAAGG
>RDZZ01000104.1 GCA_004293655.1 Polaromonas sp.
CATCGATGAGGTGATTGCCATCATCCGCCAGTCGGATGAGCCGAAAGCGGCGCTGACCGCACGGTTTGGCCTCAGTGAACGGCAGGCAGAAGACATTCTGGAAATCCGTCTGCGTCAGCTGGCCCGCCTCGAAGCCATCAAGATTGAGCAAGAGCTTAAAAGCCTGCGAGAAGAGCAGAGCAAACTTGAAGACATTCTGGCCAATCCAGCGGCTTTGAAGCGCCTGATGATCAGGGAAATCGAGCTGGACGCCAAACAGTTTGCCGACCCGCGCCGAACCCTTATTCAGGCAGAGAAAAAAGCCGTGCTCGAAGTCAAGGTGCTCGATGAGCCCGTGACGGTGGTGATCTCCAGCAAAGGCTGGATTCGTGCGCGCAGTGGGCATGGGCATGACGCGGCCAGCTTTGCTTTCAAGGCCGGTGACGGTCTGCACACCACCTTTGAATGCCGCACGGTCGATACCTTGCTGGTGTTTGGCACGCCAGCCAAAGGCACAGGCCGCGTGTATTCAGTCGCCGTGGCGCTGCTGCCCGGTGCGCGTGGTGATGGGCAGCCTGTCACCACCCTCATTGACCTGGAGGCAGGCACACAGCCCGCCCACTACTTTGCCGGACCAGCGGGTGCCACTTTGCTGCTCAGCAGCAGCGGCGGTTACGGTTTTCTCGCCCATGTTGACAACATGGTGTCGCGCCTGAAGGCGGGCAAGGCCTTCATCAGTTGCGCCGAGGGCGAATCGGTTTGCAAGCCTTCCCTTGTCTCGGGTGGTTCCGGCAGTTCCGGCGCGGTGCCCATCGCTGTCGCCACGCATGTCGCCTGTGCCTCCACCGGCGGCCGCATCCTGACGTTCGAGATGTCCGAACTCAAGCTCATGGCAGGCGGTGGGCGCGGCTTGATGTTGATTGATCTGGAGGCCAAGGACACTCTGGCCGGTGCCGCTGCCTACACGCGCAGTGTACGGATTGAAGGCATTGGCAGAGGCGGCAAGGTGCGTGAGGAAACGCTGGAAATCCGCAGCCTGAACAACGCCAGAGCTGTTCGTGGACGCAAGGGCAAGGCAGCGGACTTGGGCTTCAAACCCGTGTCTGTGACTCGGGTTGAGTAGTCAAAAAGGCATCTGCAGCAACGTACACAAAGATTGTTTGCTATAATTTTTATAGCAATATTCCAGGGTGATCTGGCTGTGCAGCACCTACGGACGCGTCAGGCGATCTCAGCGATCAGCTCAATCTCCACACACGCGCCCATCGGAATTTGCGCCACGCCAAAAGCTGATCGGGCGTGTGCGCCAATGGCCGGGCCAAAAACTTCGCCAAACAACTCGCTCGCACCGTTGGTGACCAGATGCTGCTCGGTGAAGTCGCCAGTGGAGTTGACCAGGCTCATGAGTTTGACAATGCGCGTGACATGGCTCAAGTCTTTGCCGGTTGCCGCCAGCGCGGCGTGCAGCGTGCCCATCAGGTCAATGGCAATCAAGCGGGCAGCTGCCTTGCCTTCTTGCGTGGTGATGTTTTTCCCCAACTGGCCCACAATGACCTGGCCATCTCTTCTGGCAATGTGGCCACTCAAAAAGATCAGATGACCGGTTTGTGCGTAAGGCACGTAGGCGGCGGCAGGCACTGCCACAGGTGGCAGGGTGATGCCCAGGGTTTCGAGTTGTTGATAGACGCTGGCGTTGGGTGTTGTCATGGAGTGCCTTGGATGAGTTTGAAGGTGGAAATAAAAAAACTGTGAACGATAACGCGAGACAAGCTCTTGGGAGCGGTTTGATTCACGCCAGTGATTGTGCCGCCGCTGGTGCGTCATGGTCACCAGGAGACTCCGGACAATCCAGGGTTTCAAGCGACTCAATCGGCGCTACTGTCACTGCCACTTCCAGAATATGCCGCGAGCCACCGCGAATGACGCCGCGCAGCGGTGAGACGTCCAGAAAGTCGCGACCTGTCGCCAGCGTCACGTAATCTTCACCAGGGGCGCGGTTGTTGGTGGGGTCAAAGTCCAGCCATTGGCCTTGATCCGCACCATCGCTGCCATCGCTACTCCCGTTCCCCGCCGGGCAGTAAACCGAGGCCCAGGCGTGGGAGGCATCACAGCCAATCAGTCGGGGCTGCCCTGGTGGGGGTTGGGTCAGCATGTAGCCACTGACGTAGCGCGCTGGCAGGCCCATGGCGCGGCAGCACGCCACCATGATGTGTGCAAAATCCTGACACACCCCTTTGCCCTGCCTGAGGGCTGCCAGCGCGGGTGTATTGACTTCGGTGCTGTCGCTTTCATACACCATGGTGCGGTAGATGCGCTCCATCAAATCATGGGCAGCCTCTACAAGGGGCCGTCCCGGTGTGAAGCTGGGCTGTGCAAACTGCGTGAAGGCATCGTCGCGCGGCACGTACGGCGAGGCAAATACAAACTCCCACGCCGCGTTGTAGGCCGCGCCCGCCCGGTAGCGAAACTGATCACGCACGCGCTCCCAGGGCATGGCGAGCAAGCCGGTTTTGACGGCACTCTGAGCACTGTCGCCTTGCTGTGCGCAGCAGGTGGACACCACACTGTCTGCCACCACACACAGCATGCTGTGGCTGGTTTGCAATGAAAAAAAGCGGCGGCTGTTGCCATGCATGTCCGTGACTTCACGTTGCTGGGCCGGCAGCGGGCTGATCTGCAGGCTGTGGCGCAGCAAAGTCTGGCGGGCTGTGCTGGCAGGCTTGAGATGCACCACATGGTGGGCGTTGTCAACCCACGGTGCATACCGATAGCGGGTCACGTGAACAACATGGAGCAGCATGGGGGCCTTGGAGGGTGTTCTTGAGGGTCAGGTGCCCAGGCTGAGGCTGGCTGACGTGGCGTGGCTGAAGTAACGTCGGCTGATGTGGTCAGACAGCTCAAACGCTGAAGACTGACAGTTTTTCAGCCGCCCAACCAAGGCGGTGTAGCCTGTGCGGTTGTCGGGCGATCCCCGAGCAGTGTCAGTCCCAGTCCCAGTCAAGGCCCAGTGGTGTGGTTCGCACAGGTTTGACACCAACTCACTCACGTCACCGGATGTGCTGTCAGCCAACTGAGCCAGCCGGTTTTTCAGGGTACGCATTACCCAGCTCAGGGAGCGTGGGTTGTCGCGGTCCAGCACCAGCAGGTCAAGCAGGGCCGGGATGTCACGCCGCTGCTGGTACTGGGCATGAAAGGTGATGGTGCTGTCAAACAATGCCACCATGGCGCTGAAGCCACTGTTGTCCAGCACGGCACCGGTTTCAAACCCTCGGGCCAGTGCAGCAGACAACATGCTGAGCCGTTCAATGTGACGGCCAATGCTCAGCAGGCGCCAGCCGTCGTCACGCATCATGCGATCGGTCTGCGCGCCGGTCATGGCAGCCAGATGACCACTGGCCGCTTCCAGCGCCCGCAGCGCTTCTATGGGCGAGTACTCCATGGCATGTGCGGCCAGTTGCCCTTCTGCCTTGAAAGCCTCGCAGCGGCTTAAAAAGTCGGCATCCGCACGCTCAATCACATGCCATTGTTCTTGCGACAAACGCTCGCGCACCGCAGAAGCGGCACTTTTGAGCGCCGTGAGGTTGGCACCGACGCTGGCGGGCAAGCCTGTGCTGGACAGGCCCGCAATCAGGGAGCGCTCGAAAACCCGGCGTGAATGGGCTGCAGAAGGCACCGTATCGAGCACCAGTGAATTGGCCACGGCCATGTCGCTCAGCCAGGCCAGCAGCGGGGGCGATGACTGGTCTTCACCACCCAGGCACTGCAGGCTCAGTTGTGCCAGCCGCAGTGAGTTCTCGGCGCGCTCGGTGTAGCGGCCCAGCCAGAACAAGTTTTCAGCAGCGCGGCTGGTCACCGGTTGCTTGCGGTTGACGGGCGCCGGGACATGCGACTCGCCCGGCTTGGCGACTGGCAATACATCAGGCGGGGTGGCCTTGCCTGCCCCCACTGCCCCCATTGATCCCATCAGCCCGCCAAGTGCCCAGACATCAGCACTGCTGCCGCCGTGCTGCATGGAGGCTATGTTTTCATTCTTACCTGCCAGGCGCGCCAGTCCACCCGGTAGCACCTGCCAGGCGCCCGCCCCATCAGGCACGGCAAACACCCGCAGCATGGCTGAACGGGGTGCGATCTTCTCGCCTTGCCAGGTGGGCGTCTGGGACAGGGGCAGATAAGCCTGCACGGTGTAGTCTTCGCCTTGCCTGACAATGCGCCCTGCCCATTCGTCAAGCGCACGCTGGCCCAGTGTGTGGCCAATCACCGAGGCCATGCCTGAGCCGGGATAAGTGGGCTTGATCACGCAGTTTCTAAGCATCGGCAGCATGTCTTGCATCACCGCCTGCTCCCCGCACCACCAGGTCGCCAGCGAGGGCAAACTGAGGGTTTCACCCAGCAAATGCCGTGAGAGCGCGGGCAAAAAGCCCAGCAGGGCGCTGGACTCCAGAAAGGCCGATCCCGGTGCATTGGCCACTTGCACATTGCCTGCGCGAATCACCTGCAGCAAGCCCGGCACCCCCAGTCTGGAGTCAGCGCGCAACTCCAGCGGGTCCAGGTACTCATCGTCGAGCCGCTTGAGCACACCGTGTACTGGCTCCAGCCCCTTGAGGGTTTTGAGGAACAAGCGCTCGTGGCGCACCAGCAGGTCACTGCCCTCGACCAGGCTAAGCCCCAGGTAGCGGGCCAGGTAGGCGTGCTCAAAATAGGTTTCGTTGTAAGGCCCAGGCGTCAACAAGACAACGCGGCAGTCTGCCACCGGGCTGAGCGAGCGCATGCCATCGACCAGTGCCTTGTAAGACGCTGCCAGGCCCTGAACCTTCATCTCACGGAAGGCATCTGGAAACAGCCTTGAGACAGTCCGACGGTTTTCCAGCATGTAACCCAAGCCAGACGGGGCTTGCGTGCGCTGTGAGACCACCCACCAGCGGCCATCTGGCCCGCGTGAGAGGTCAAAAGCGGCAATGTGCAAAAACATGCCCCCAGCGGGCTGCACGCCCTGCATGGCGCGCAGGTAGCCGGGGTGGCCCTGCACCAGTGCGGCAGGCAGCAAGCCTTTGGACAGCAGCGTTTGTGGCCCATACACATCGGCCATCACATGGTTGAGCAGGCGGGTGCGCTGTTTGATGCCAACTTCAATGTCAGCCCAGTCCTGGGGCGACAGCAGCATGGGGAACAGGTCCAGCGACCAGGGCCGCTGTGGGCCATTGGCATCGGCATAGACGTTGTAAGTCACACCGTTGTCTCGAATCTGGCGACGCAAATTGGCCGTGCGGCGGTTCAAGTCCTGAAAACCTTCAGCACCCAGACAGTTGAAAAACGTGGCCCAGGGCTTGGCCAGCAACTGTGCATTCTGACCGAACCCTGCGCCTTGTGACTGGCTCTGGAACTGACTTTGTCCTTGTGATGCGCCCTGCATCAGGGGCAAGGTGGGGGCTGGGCTGGGCTGGGCTTTGCTGCTGCAGCCGCGCAACTCGTCAAAATGCCCGCCGAGCGCAGGCGGTGCCAGTGCCGATGCCAGATGGCTCGGGGTCTGCAGCGCCAAAGGGGCGAAAAGTGATTTGTTGTTGTCCACCGCTGTCCACGTTACCCAAGTTACCCAAGTTAC
>RDZZ01000105.1 GCA_004293655.1 Polaromonas sp.
CACTTTACAGTGCTTGCCGTTTTTAAAAAAGGCGTCGGTGTTTTCGGCTTGAGGGATGCGGCCAGCACGGCACCTACAACCTTGGGGCTGTCAGCATCAAGGCTGAACAGAGTAGTCTCAAGTCTTGCCTTGTACCCCCCCATGCTAGATGGCTGTTGCCAGATGGTTATTGATGTTTATTCCTGATGGTTATTTCGTAACCAGCTGGTAACTTGCAAAGGCATTTATGCTGTGCTGGCGGGTTACCATGATGTTTTGTAATTAAGTTACATCTACCTGGACTGCACTGCATGGCTAATTACGCCACCCCTCACACTGCCATCAACGACACCATCCTGCGCATCACGGCGCGCATCATCGAGCGCAGTCGCCCAACGCGCAGCGCCTACTTGCAGCGGTTGCATGCCGCATCGACCCGCACCCGTGGCACCGACCGCATGGGTTGTGCCAATCTGGCGCATGCAGTCGCCGGTATGCCGCTGGACGACCGCTTCAAAGTCGTGACCGAGCGCGCGCCCAACATTGGCATCGTCACCGCCTACAACGACATGCTGTCAGCGCACACGCCGATGCAAACCTACCCAGACCTGATCAAGCAGACAGCGCGCATGCTGGGCGCTACAGCGCAAGTTGCAGGCGGCGTGCCCGCCATGTGCGATGGTGTGACCCAGGGCACTGAGGGCATGGAGCTGAGTTTGTTCAGCCGCGATGTGATTGCCATGGCCACGGCCGTGGCGCTGTCGCACGACATGTTTGATGCCGCGCTCATGCTCGGCGTGTGCGACAAGATCGTGCCGGGCCTGCTGATCGGCGCGTTGCACTTTGGCCATCTGCCCACGGTGTTTGTGCCTGCTGGCCCCATGCCCACAGGCTTGCCCAACAAGGAAAAGGCCAAAACCCGCGAGCTGGCAGCTCTGGGCCTGGTAGGCAGACCGGAGCTGCTGGAGTCCGAAATCAAAAGCTACCACGCTCCTGGAACCTGCACGTTTTACGGCACAGCCAACAGCAACCAGATGCTGCTCGAAGCCATGGGCCTGCATGTGCCCGGCACAGCGTTTGTCGCACCCGGCGGCGCGCTGCGTGATGAGCTGACGCGTGAAGCGGCCCGCACGGTTTTAAGCATCATCAAGACAAAACGCTATGCACCCATCGGTCTGGTGGTGGACGAAAAAGCCATTGTCAACGCGATGGTGGCGCTGCTGGCCACGGGCGGCTCGACCAACCATTTGATCCACTGGGTAGCGGTGGCGCATTCGGCAGGCATTGTGATTGACTGGAATGATTTTTCAGACCTGTCTGATGTGGTGCCAACGCTCTCGCACGTCTATCCCAACGGCAGTGCCGACGTCAACCAGTTCCAGGCGGCAGGCGGCACGGGCTATGTGATCGGCGAACTGCTCGACGCCGGCCTCATGCACGCTGACGTGTTGACGGTTCGCGCGGGCGGCATTCGCGAGTACACACAAGAGCCTGCCTTGCAAGGCGATGGCCTGGTCTGGCATGGTGTGGGTATGTCAAAAGACGAGTCCATCGTGCGCCCGGCCACCGCACCGTTTAGCGCCACAGGTGGCCTCAAGCTGCTGCAGGGCAACCTGGGCCGGTGCGTGATTAAAACGTCTGCCATTGCCGATGACCGCCACATGATTGAAGCACCTGCCCGGGTATTTGATTCACAGGAAGACTTGCACACCGCCTTCAATGCAGGCGATCTGGACCGCGATGTGGTGTGCGTGGTGCGCTGGCAGGGGCCACAAGCCAACGGCATGCCCGAGCTGCACAAGCTCACGCCGCCGTTATCGGTCTTGCAGGGCAAGGGATTCAGGGTGGCGCTGGTGACCGATGGCCGCATGAGCGGTGCGTCAGGCAAAGTGCCGGCTGCGATTCATGTCTCGCCTGAAGCCGCTGATGGCGGGCCACTGGCCAAGGTGCGCGACGGTGACGTCATCCGGCTGGACGCTGTAACGGGCGATTTGACCGTACAGGTGCCCGAGGCCGAATGGGCTGCGCGGCCCACCGCCGTCATGCCTGATGCCCTGCGCCAGGCCAACGCACAGGGCATGGGGCGCGAATTGTTCACCGGCATGCGCCGCAGTGCCCTCATGGCTGAACAAGGAGCTTTGTCGTGGATGTAAACCTTGACGTGAGCGGCAAGCTCACCGCCCTGCAGGTCATGCAGGATTCCCCGGTGATTCCGGTCATTGTGCTGACCGATATCAACCAGGCCGTGCTGCTGGCGCGTGCGCTGGTGGCGGGCGGCATCCGCATGCTGGAGGTCACCCTGCGCACCCCGCAGGCGCTGGCCTGTATTGAAGCGATTGCGCGCGACGTGCCTGATGCCGTGGTGGGTGCGGGCACGGTGCGCAGCGCGCTGGATGTACATGCCTGCGCCATGGCGGGTGCCCGCTTTCTCGTCAGCCCCGGCTACACCCATGCGGTCGCTCAAGCTGGCCGTGATGCCGGTTTGCCGCTGTTGCCCGGCGTGACCACGGGCAGCGAGATCATGATGGCGCAGGAGGACGGGCTGAGTCAGCTCAAGTTCTTCCCGGCGATGCAGGCCGGTGGTGCAGCCATGCTCAAGGCATGGGGTGGCCCATTCGGGGATGTACGGTTTTGCCCAACGGGTGGTGTGACAGCGGCCAACGCCGCAGAGTTTCTGGCGCTGCCCAACGTCGAATGCGTGGGCGGCTCATGGTTGACGCCACCTGACGTGCTGGCGCGCGGCAACTGGGCGCAGGTGACAGCACTGGCTTTTCAGGCGTGTCGGCTGCCGCGTTAGCGGCGTGCGTATTGGTATTGCGGCCTCGGCGTCGAGTTTTTAAGGTGACTACTAACCTCGATGAATCAGGAAACCCTCAACGCAGAGGCGCAGAGTACGCAGAGAACCGCAGAGAAAGAAGCAAAAATTTGTTTCCCCCTCGTCTTGCTCTGCGTTCTCTGCGCCTGAAGCGTTGAATGACTTCACTACCTTCGACCTTTGTAGTCAATTTTCAACAGTGAAAAAGGCTTCCACGGCATTAACCACAAGGGTTATGCGCTATAAAAAATATAGCTGCCAGGCTATTAGCGCAAGCCGGCCCCGGCAGCACCCTCAATGCGCTGGATCAGCTCAATCTTGTAGCCGTCCGGGTCAGTGACAAAGGCAATCACCGTAGAGCCGCCCTTGACCGGGCCTGCCTCACGCGTCACGTTGCCACCCGAGGCCTTGATTTTTTCGCAGGCGGCACGAACATCAGGCACGCCAAGCGCGATGTGACCATAGGCTGTACCCATGTCGTAATGGTCAACACCGTGGTTGTAGGTCAACTCAATCTCAGCCTGCGCCGGGTTGCCCTCAAAACCCACAAACGCCAGGCTGTATCTGTATTCGGGGTTTTCAGATCGGCGCAGCAGCTTCATGCCGATGACGTTGGTATAAAAATCAATCGAGCGCTGGAGATTGCCAACGCGGAGCATGGTGTGGAGTAGTCGCATGGCTTGATTATCAGGGGACAAAAAAGTTTTGCTTTTTGCGTGGCTTGCCTCAGATTGCTCATCGGGAGTGGTTCACCCGGACTGCGACAAACCTGACGTGGCAAACACAAGGCAAGTCGTCGTGGCGTGTGCATACAGCTTGCCGCCTGCGTCCACAATGCGGCCCTCTGCGGTTGCGAGCTGCTTGCCGCAATGAATCACTGTGCCAATGGCGCGCAGCGGGCCGCTTTTATGCGATGCTGACCGGACGATGTTCACGCTCAGCTCGGCAGTGGTGTAAGCCCTGCCTGCGGGCATCAAGGTATGTACCGCGCAACCCACCGCAGAGTCCAGCAGGGTGGCGTACCAGCCGCCGTGGACGGTGCCCAGCGGGTTGTAGTGTTTGATTTGCGGCATGCCCTGAAAAGTGGCGGTGCCCGGCGCGACTTCGATCAGAGAAAAATCCATGGTCTCGCCAATATGCGAGTAAGGCAGCTCCCCTGCCAGCATGGCCTGCAGGATGTCCAGGCCCGTCATGCCTGTGGTCTGGTCGGGGTGGGCAATGCCGGCCTTGCCGCCGCCTTCAAGCATTCGGGCGCGCACCCGTGCGCTTTGCTCCAGCCATTGGCTCAGGGTGTCTTGTGCAGTCATGGGTACTGTCGTCTTTCATTGAAGTTGTACACGCAAGCATCGTAGCTGCAATGATTCGATCACTTGGAAGTGTGGCTACCTCATGGCACTGCGCTTGTCTGATGGCCACAGACAAGTCAGGACTCAAACCGCCACCGTGTAATTCAGCGTCATGCGCCCACCATCCACCACAACAATCTCACCTGTGATGTAGCTCGCCGCATCGCTTGCCAGGTAGGCCACTGTGTCGGCAATCTCTGCGGGCTGACCGAGCCGCTTCATGGGCGTGCGGCTCATGATTTTGGCTTTGGCCTCGTCACTGGTCAGCACGGCTTTGGCTGCGAGTTCTGTGGCGATGGTACCGGGCGCTACCGCGTTGACTCTGATGCCTTTGTCGGCCAGGGCCAGCGCCATCACGCGGGTCAACTGGTTGATGCCGCCCTTGCTGACGTTGTAGCTTGCAATGTTGGGTATGGCCAGCACGCCGTTGACCGAACTCATGTTGATGATGCTGCCGCTGCCCTTTTTGGCCATCTCGCGGGCCACGGCTTGGCCCACCAGAAAGGAGCCCTTGAGGTTGATGCGCAGTACCGCATCAAAGTCCGCCTCGGTGACGTCCAGAAAATCAGCCGCCTTGAAGACACCGGCGTTGTTGACCAGCACGTCAATACAGCCATGTGCTGCGATGGTGCGCGCCACCAGCGCATCAACCTGCGCCTTGTCGCCCACGTCGCAATGCACGTACAGGCCCTTTAATTCTGCGGCCAGCGCTGCGCCGCGCACGTCGTCAATATCGGCAATCACCACGCGGGCGTTTTCGCGGGCAAAGCGGCGAATGCAGGCCTCGCCAATACCCTGTGCACCGCCCGTGACGATGCAGACACGGCCTTCCAGGCCAAACGAGATTTCTGAAGCGGTATTTAGGGGCATTTTAGGGGTCATGCGTACATATTAACTGGGCAAGCCGCTATGAATTTAATAGCGTTGCTACAGACCTGCTGCGCCGTCATGCCGGGCTTGTAGAGTGCAGAGCCAATGCCGAAACCGCTGGCACCCGCCGCCAAGTAGCTGCGTATGTTCTCAAGCGTGATGCCGCCCACAGGCAGCACGACGGTGGCGGGTGGCAGCACTGCACGCAAAGCCTTCACCACAGCGGGCGTGATCATCTCGGCGGGGAAGATCTTCAGGCCTGCAGCGCCCGCCTCCAGGGCTGCAAAGGCTTCGCTGGCCGTCATCACGCCTGGCATGCAGACCAGCCCCAGGCGTACCGCCTCATGCACCACAGCCGGGTTGAAGTTGGGTGAAACAATCAGCTGGCCGCCAGCAGCGTGTACGTTGCGAACATCGTCCGGGGTCAAAACCGTACCCGCACCCACCAGCGCCTGTGGAAAAGCCTGGGCCATCGCGGCAATGCTGTCCAGCGGCTCTGGGGAATTGAGCGGTACTTCAATCAGGCTCCA
>RDZZ01000055.1 GCA_004293655.1 Polaromonas sp.
GAGTTCTTTCTCGGTGGCGAGAAAAAAACCGTGCGACTGGTGCGGGCGCACCTGGAAGAAGACGCGGGCAAGTCGCTGCACGAGGACTTCATCGGCATGAGCGGCATTGACCTGAACCGCGCCGGTACGCCGCTGCTGGAGATCGTCACAGAACCCGACATGCGCTCCACCGCCGAGGCTGTGGCCTACGCCAGAGAGCTGCACAAAATCGTCA
Organism: Polaromonas sp.; assembly: GCA_004293655.1. Lineage (GTDB taxonomy): Bacteria > Pseudomonadota > Gammaproteobacteria > Burkholderiales > Burkholderiaceae_C > Polaromonas. The sequence goes on from RDZZ01000055.1 coordinate 215, forward strand.
CCTGGATCGGTATTTGCGACGGCAACATGCAAGAAGGCAGCTTCAGGTGCGATGCCAATGTGTCGGTGCGCAAACCCGGTGCGCCGCTGGGCACGCGCCGCGAGATCAAGAACCTCAACAGCTTCAGGTTCATGCAGCAGGCGATGGACTATGAAGTGCGCTGGCAAATCGAGCAGATTGAAGACGGCCACGCCATCCAGCAGGCCACCGTGCTGTTTGACCCCGACACAGGCGAGACGCGCGCCATGCGCAGCAAGGAAGACGCAGCGGACTACCGGTATTTCCCAGACCCCGATCTGCCGCCACTGGTGATTGGGCGGGACTGGGTTGAGAAAACGCGCGCCGAGATGCCTGAGCTGCCACGGGTGATGGCGGCGCGCTTTGTGGCGGACTATGCGCTCAGTGAGGAAGACGCCAGCCAGCTGACGCAAAGCCAGGCCACTGCGGCTTACTTTGAAGCGGTAGCCGCTGCAAGCAAACAGCCCAAACTGGCCAGCAACTGGGTCATGGGCGAATTGTCGCGGCGCCTCAATGCCGAGGACAAGGCGGTTGAAGCCTCGAACATCAGCACGGCGCAATTGGCCAGTTTGATCAGCCGGGTCGTTGACGGAGTCATCTCCAACAACGCCGCGCGCCAGGTTTTTGATGCGTTGTGGACAGGTCAGGGGCAAGACGTTGATGCACTCATCCATGCCAAAGGTCTCCAGCAGATGTCTGACACCGGCGCGCTGGAGAAAATCATTGATGATGTCCTGGCAGCCAACGCCAAAAACGTGGAAGAGGTCAAAGCGGGCAATGCCAAAGCCATGAATGCACTGGTCGGGCAGGCCATGAAAGCCACCAGGGGCAAAGCCAATCCGGCGCAGGTCAATGAGTTGTTGAAGAAAAAATTGGCCTAGTGTCGCGTCACACCCGACATGACGGTTTGCACTCGTCCCGGGCGCGCATCGCCGCGTTGCAGCCCTTGTCCATGCCCCGGCATGGCCTGCGGTCTGTGCCTTGCGCTACACGCCGATGGCATCGCGCAATTCCGCCAGCTCAGGCGTGACGGGAGCAGCGCCGTTTTGGTGAAGTTGCTACTGAAAAAGTAGCGCATAACCTATATGCAGATTGCCGTAGCGGCCTGAAAAGCTTCAGGTTTTGCCCTGGTTGAGGTTGGCGCCTCAGTGCCTGGCTGCGTCGCGTGGACTGGCAGCGGGCGGGCGGGCCACAGGCGCACTGGCGGCGTCCCACAGCTGCTTGAGTTTGACCAGCTCGCCATCAAACCGCGCATTTACCCGCTGCTTTTCCAGCATTTGCTCAGCGATGTAGCGTTTTTGCTCTGCCATGTTGGCATCGTTTTCGTCCCGGCGGCGTACCAGTGCAGCGGGTGCCTTGCTGGGGTCTTTCTGATAAAACTCAAAGTCTGTGTTGATGCCTGAACGCTGCGTTGCAAGCTCTTTGGCACGCGCCTGAGCCATGTCAGAAAGCGCATCAATCTGCGCCACTGCCAGCGCTCTTTCCTTGTCGTGGGCTGCCAGATTGGGGTAGCGCAGCAACAAGGCGCGATTGCGCCGCTTTTCTTCAGACTCACGCAAACGGGCGGCATGTTGCAGCTTGCTTTTTTCTTCTTCGGCAGCCAGCTCGTGGTCAGTCAGCGTGGGGCCCAGCACGCGCTTGACAACGCCGCCGGCAGACACCTCATGCTGGACGCGGTCTGAGCACTCAGGAATCTGGCGGTCTGCGGTGATCTTGCGGCCCTTGCTGTCAACACAGGTATAGATACTTTGCGCCATGGCACCGCCACACAGCAGCAGCGTTGCCGTGAGCCAGCTGACAACAGCCACCCCGTTAGAAACCATTTCAGTGCCTCAATCCACGCCGTAACGCTCACGGTAAGCCAGCACACTGCGGTGATGTGTGTGCAGACTCTGACCTCTGGACGTATTGTCAACATCAACATCAACATCAGCATCAGCACTCGCAGCAGCTGACAGATACTGCAGCAAGTCCGTCAGGCGCGCAATGGCGCAGACCTGAAGGCCCAGCTGGTTTGTGACATATTGCACGGCGCTGTAACTCACATCCACCCCGTTTTCAGTGGCCTTTTCCTGCCGGTCAAGTGCAATCGCCATGGCGTGGGGCGTGGCACCTGCAGCCCCGATGATGGCAATGGACTCGCGCGCAGCCGTGCCGGCAGACATCACGTCGTCAATGATCAACACCCGGCCCCGCACAGGAGCGCCCACCAACATACCGCCTTCGCCGTGGTCTTTGGCTTCTTTGCGGTTGTAGGCAAAGGGCAGGTTGCGGCCCCGGCGGGCCAACTCCACAGATACCGCTGCCGCCAGCGGAATGCCTTTGTAAGCAGGCCCAAAAATCATGTCGAACTGCAAGCCCGTGATTTGCTCTTCCAGCAACAGCCGACGCGCGTAAAAGTCGGCGAGCCGCCCCAGTTTGGCCCCATCGTCAAACAAACCTGCATTGAAAAAGTACGGACTCAGACGCCCTGCTTTGGTCTTGAACTCCCCGAAACGCAACACCCCCGAGGCGACTGCGAACTGCACGAACTCCTGCGCCAGTGCGTTCTGCTCTGTGCTGTCATGGCGCGCAGCAGCTTGCCCCGGAATTACATTTTTGTCACTCATTGAAAGCCTCGTGTATTTAAATTGGCAAGCCTGGACTGTAATAGCACCCGTTACCCCACCCTAAAGCGCTTTTAAGACCGGTTCACCCCCTCAAAAGCCAGTTGCATCTGCGTGCAGCAATCCCAATGCCAAGCTGCGCAGGCGTGAGGCAAAATCCCGCTGTTACAAAATTTTCTATGCCGCGCAAGCTGACGGCCTGCGTTGTCAAACAGGCGTTTGAGTCGAAAGATACCCCCCATGACCCGCGTTATCACTGCCAACCTCAATGGTGTCCGCTCTGCTGCCAGCAAGGGCTTTTTTCAATGGCTCAGCACGCAGCAGGCCGACGTTGTGGGTGTGCAGGAGGTCAAGGCCCAGCACGAGCATGTGGACGGCGTTTTTTCGCAGGCCGAAAAGCTTGCGGGCCACTTTCACTATGCTGAGAAAAAAGGCTACTCAGGCGTTGGCCTGTATGCCCAACACGAGCCCAGCGACGTTCTGGTGGGCGGCGTGTCAGCAGAGTTTGATGCCGAAGGGCGCTGGATTGAAAAGCGTTTTGACAAGCCGGGGCGCCAGCTGAGCTTTGTGAGTTGCTATTTTCCAAGCGGCTCGTCGGGTGAAGAACGCCAGCTGGCCAAATTCCGCTTTCTTGAGGCGATCTACCCCAAACTGATGGCGTTGAAGCATACGGGGCGCGAGTTTGTTCTGGTGGGCGATATCAATATTGCGCACCAGCAGGCAGACCTGAAAAACTGGAAAAGCAACCAGAAAAACTCAGGCTTTTTGCCCGCAGAACGTGCCTGGATGACCACGCTGCTCAATGATGGCGGTCTTGTCGATGTGTACCGCGCCCTTCACCCTGAGACAACGCACGACTGCTACACCTGGTGGAGCAACCGGGGCCAGGCCTACGCCAACAATGTCGGCTGGCGACTGGACTACCAGATCGCGACCCCATCACTTGCTGCATTGGCTCGAAAGGCTGAGATTTTCAAGGCGCAGCGGTTTAGCGACCATGCGCCTTTGGTTGTGGATTACGACTTTGACATCTAACGGCCAGGCATGCTCACCCAACCAAGCGTTGCTGAAGGTAACGGGTCAACGGCTTTTCCAGACAGATGTAGAGCAACACGCCCGCAGCCAGACAGACCGCCATGGCCGTGGCAGCAAATGCAAGGGCATTCAGACTGCTTCCAGCGGTGCCGACAAGTCGTGCCCAGATGACCCGAAAAACACCCAGCGTGAATATGTGACTCAAATAAATGGCGTAAGTGGCATCGCCCAACACCTTCAGGCTGTGGTTTTTCCAGCGTAAAAAACCGGTGTTGAGTGCGCCCGCCACAATCAGACTGGCACCCACGATATCGACATACTTGCTGACGGCCACCACGCTGTTGCACACCAGCAGCGCCCAGCCGAGCAAAAAAACGGCAACCCCCACACGGGTTGAAAGACCCTCAGGCTGGGCCAGCCAGAGCCGTCCGAGCAACACGCCAGCTGCAAACTCCAGCAAAAGCGGGCTGGTGTAAGTTGCCAGCAGGGCCGAGTCAAACGGGCCAGCCAGCACGCCCAGCAGCACCAGCGCAACAAGGAACACACCAACAGCCCCGGGCTGGAGCGTTTTGGGAAGCACCAGCGTCAGCGCAAAAATCACATAAAAAAACATCTCGAAGTTCAACGTCCAGCCTGGAACGAGCAGCGGAAAAATTTTGTCTGGAAAAGCAAGTGAGTCATGCGGTATGAAAAACAGGCTTTGAAAAAAAGTCGCCGGCGTGACGATCAGCGTCTTGAATAAACTGGGCGCAGCCCACCAGACCAGGCACATCAGAGCCGTCAGCAGCCAGTACAGGGGTGCCACCCGAATCATGCGCCGCAGCATGAACTCGCCGGGCTTTATCGACGCGTTGGCCGTGGTGATGTGCATGATGAAGCCACTGATGACAAAAAACACGTCCACGCCGGATGCACCGAACTCACCGGGCAGATAGCCTTCAAAGCTCGGTATTTGAACTTTGATGTGGTGAAACACCACCATCATGGCGGCTATTCCCCGCAGGTACTGGATGGGCAGTACCGTGCCCTGGCTAGGTGTGGGTCTCATGGATCGATGGTTTTTTTTATGCAGAGCGGTGTCGGACTGCGTTTTTTTGATTATCACGTCCAGGGCCTTGGCACAGCGCAAATTTCGCAGTCGGGCGTTTCCAGCCTGGGGCCCGGGCAAGGGTGTAAGTGAACAGGTATGAAAGCATTCTGAAACATCGAAAAGCAGCGGCTCCAAACCAGCAAGCAAAGACCCACCCGCATTTCTGCCTGCTTCTGCCTGGTTTTTCCTGCACTGACATACTCATTGCGTTTTCAGATCAACAGGAGATGAGGCGCGAAGCCGCAGACAGTTCCTTAACGGCCAAGGCGAAGCAACACCATATCGTGTTGACATGGAAATGGAATCAGGCTGCTTTACACATTTTTTTGGCTCAGTACCCGTTTGTGCGGGGCGGGCTGTTCACACACTGAATTTGGACTTTTTTTTATGGCCAACCGACTCACACAAATCGCCACCCGCACGGGTGACAACGGCACCACCGGTCTGGGCGACAACACGCGCGTCAGCAAAGACAGCCTGCGGGTACACGCCATGGGCGATGTGGACGAGCTGAACGCCAACATCGGCGTGCTGTTGTGCGAGGCCATGCCCGACGGCGTGCGCGCGCTTCTGGTTGAAGTGCAGCACCAGCTTTTTAACCTGGGCGGCGAGCTGTCGATCCCCGGTTTTGAACTGCTCAGGCCCGAGGCCGTGCTGGCGCTTGACGATGCACTGGCCGAACACAACGCGGCACTGCCCCGCCTGGCAGAATTTATTTTGCCTGCAGGCAGCCGCGCTGCTTCGCTGGCCCATGTGTGCCGCACAGTGGCCCGCCGGGCTGAACGCGCCGTGGTCGCCCTGGGTCAGCAAGACGCCTTGAAAGACACGCCTCGCCAGTACCTTAACCGCTTGAGTGATCTGCTGTTTGTGCTGTCACGCGTGCTCAACCGCATGGACGGCGGTGACGACGTGTACTGGAAGAGCGAGCGCATGGCGCGTGCATCTGCCGGCTAGAAAGCCGTTTTCGCTGCGCGCCCGGCTGATTCATTGACGGACCGATTGATGGTCACCGGAAAAAGTCGCTGAATCCGGACTCAAGCTCTTGTGCTTTCAGCATTTTTTTCTGCGTTTTGACCCAGTGCTTGAGTCCCGCATCGGTCTGCACGCTGCGTAAATCGTCCTGCATTTCGGCGAGCACCTGCATCAGGTCATTTGTCTGCGCGTCCAGATCAAGCGTCAACCCCAGGGTTGTGACTAACGTGAAGGGCGACAAATCGAACTCTTGCTGCACCTTGGAGACTTCAAGATGCACGTCTTTTTCCAGCGCAGTGGCCTGCTCTTTCAAAAGCAAGGTCAGCGCGGCCATTTTCTCTGCACTCAAGCGGGAAATGGCGCTGGCGTCAATTTGCTCACAGCTGAGTTGCAGCGTCAGCAAGGCCATCAGGTCGCGCCGCTCATAGGCCGCGTTGACCTGCCCCATCAACTCGGTTTTACGCACCCGCTCAAGCGCATCAGGCTCACGGTCAGGGTGCAGTGCGCTGGCCAGCTGGCGGTAAATGGTGCGCAGCGCACCCTGGGCATCTTGTTGCTGGCCCTGGGCTTTTTTCTGCGCAGCAGACCGGGGCCTGCTGTCCCGCCTGGCCTGCGCCTTGGCCTTTTTTTCAGCCCGCTCATCGAGCACTTGCTGCTTGAGACGCTGCATGCTCGCATGCAGCAAATCCTCCACTGAACCACCTTCATCGAGGTCACTGACATCCACCCCCGTCATGCGCTGCACCATGTCCTGAATGTCGCTGACAGCGGACTTTTCCTTGTCCGACAGGCTCTGCGGGCTGTGGCGGTCATACAAGGCACGCATGCCCTCGTCACCGGCCAGTGCCAGGGGCTCGCTCAAATTGCACACCATGACCCGGATGTCGCGCAGCATGGCCGGTGTCAGCCCTTTTTGCTGCACCCGCGCATCCAGCCACAGCACCATGTCACGCACAGCCGCCGTGTATTGCGCCCTCAGCGGTTGCAGCGCGCTGCTGTAGAGCGGGCGAAAGGTGTCCGCCAGCGTCTGAGTTTGCGCCAGCTTTTTTGTCAGCTGCTCAATTTTTTCGATCAGTTTGTTAAATCGCAACTGCGCAGGGGCCAGTTTGGGGGCCTTGATCTGCAATGACAAGTCTTTGGACGAAGCCGGCGCCGGGGCAGCTGCATCAGAAAAAAGCGAGGCTTGCGGTTTAGGCTCAGTCATTGGCGTTGAAATGGCAAGGTGATGGACTCACCATTTTGCCAGCCAGGCACGGCTTGCTGCACCCGGGCATCTCGCCCACGCAGGCACGGGTGCAAGTCGCTATAATTTTGCGTGTTCAGTGTTTGACGCCTGGTGATATAGCTCAGTTGGTTAGAGCGCAGCATTCATAATGCTGATGTCGGTGGTTCAAATCCACCTATCACCACCAGAATCACCACCAAAGTCACCCCCAAGGTGACCCCCAAAGCCGCACAGAGCGCCACGTAGAGCGCTGTACCAGAAGCCCCGAGAGTTCGCGCCAGGGGCTTTTTTGCTTCTTCACCGTTGCAGTTGCCGAGCTGCCCGCCATCAGGCTTGGGTTGCTGACGGTAAAGTGAAATAAAACGTCGCGCCTTCGCCCGGCACACCTTGTGCCCAGATGCGTCCGCCGTGCCGCTCAACAATGCGCCTGACGTTGGCCAGGCCCAGGCCGGTGCCCTCAAAGTCCGCAGATGAGTGCAGGCGCTCAAACATGCCAAACAGCTTGTCGGCCTGCGCCATGTCGAACCCGGCGCCATTGTCCTCGAAGGCACACACGACTTGCCCGTCGGCTTGGGTCTGACGTGTGACATTGATACTGGCGACATCGCGCTTGGCGCTGTATTTCCAGGCATTTTCAAACAAATTTTGCACCACCACTGACAGCAGCAAAGCGTCAGCCTGCACCACCACCCCGTCTTGCACCACAACGCGCACCTGACGCCCGGGCTCGCGCATGCGGCATGCTTGCTCAATTTGTCTGACCATGAGTGACAGGTCCACCGCTTCAAGCCTCAGGGGTTCCCGCGAAATTTTGGCCAAAGACAACAGGCCATCGATCATGTTTCCCATCTGCTGGGCACCGGCGCGGATGCGGCTCAGGTAGTGCAATCCTTTGACGTCAAGGTTGCGCTCGTTTGACTTGAGCAGCAACTGCACAAAACCATGGATGGTGTTCAAGGGCGAGCGCAAATCATGCGAGACTGAATAGGAAAACGCTTCGAGCTCACGGTTGGCGGCTTCAAGCTGCTGGGTTCGCCGCTGCACGCGGCCTTCCAGGTCAGCGTTGAGTTGAAGAATGTTCTCCACGGCCTGTTTGCGTTCGCTGATGTCACGCTCGATGGCCACGTAGTGGGTCAGCTTGCCTTGGGCGTTGGTAATCGGCACAGTTTCTACTTCGACCCAATAGGCATCGCCGTGCTTGTTATTTTTGATCAGCTCTGTGCAGGCGGACTGTCTTGTTCCAACGGCTACATAGATACGGTCTATTTCAGTGCGCTGGGTATGGGGGTCATAGAGCGCGCGCAGCGGCTGTCCCATCGCCTCGTCTTTGCTGTAGCCCGTCTGCCGCTCAAATGCCTCGTTGACGAACACAATTTTCAGCTCTGAGTCCTCCAGAGCACCGACCTGCGTGATCATCACGATATCGTTGAGGTGCGACACGGCGGTCTCCAGAAGCAGCAGCTGCTCGGCGGCCACACGCTTTTGCGTGATATCTTGAAATGCCCCTTGCACCGCAACGATGGTGCCCGACGCATCCCTGACCGCCTCAGCCAGGGCCCTGGTCCAGATTTGACGGCCTTTGCCGGTGATGAGCTGAAGCTCTACGTCATACGGCACACCCTGACTGGCGCAGTTCTGAAACAGCGTGCGCAGCGTGCCCTGGGATTCGGGTGTATAAAAACCGATCGCTTCATCGACGCTGGGTGTCGGGCCAGCAGGCAGCTCATGAATGGCAAACACCTCTTCAGACCAGATCACTTGGTTGTCAGGCAGACTCACCCGCCACGCGCCCTGACGGCTGATGCGCGACGCCATGCTGAGCAGGTGCTGGGTGTCGAGCAACGATTGCTCGGCTTGACGCTGCCGGGTGATGTCTTCCGCAATCGCTGCACGGGCAATGACTTGACCCGTGGCATCGCGCAGTGACGACACGCTGGAGCGCACCCAGACAACGCGCGCGCCCCTGGCCAAAAACCGTCTTTCAGAAATATAGCTGTCAAGTCTGCCCGCCGCCAGTTCGTGCATTTGGTCACTGAAGCTGTGTTTGTCGTCCGAATGGATGAAGTCAAAAACATTCGCGCCCAACAGCTCCTGCGCTGTGTAGCCGAGCATCCGGCAATAAGCGTCATTGACTTCAAGGTACTGACCTGCCAGGCAGGTAATCGTCATGCCCGTGGCTGCCGCTGCAAAGGTGTTTCTGAAGCGCTCTTCACTGGCGCGAAGCGCCGCGTCTTTCATCTCGCGCGCCAGGGCGATACCGACCACGCTGGCCGCACGCTGGACCAGCGCCAGATCGTCCGCGTGGGGTGTGGTCGGGCTGCGGTAGTACACCGCAAAAGTTGCCAGCACCTTTGCCATAGGGTCTTGCACAGGCAATGACCAGCAGGCGCGCAAGCCATGCTGCAAGGCCAACGCGCGGTAGTTGTCCCACAGGGGGTCAGATGCTATGTCCGGCACCACGACCACTTCGCGCCGGTAAGCGCTCGTGCCGCATGAACCCACCGCAGGCCCGATCAACACGCCGTCGAGTGCCTCAACATAGGCCGCTGGCAGGTTGGGCGCGGCACCTGGCAGCAGGCGGGTGCCGTCTGCGCTGAGCAAGTTAACGCAGGTCATCGCCCCCGGCAAAATGCTTTCCAGCCCCAGCAGCGTCTCTTGAAGCACCGCCGCCAGCGGCCAGCCCAGCGACAGGGCCTTGAGTGCCCGCGCCTCTGCCGCCAGAAGGCGCTCGTTGCGCACACGGTCGGTGATGTCCTGCACTGTGCCGTACAAAACCGTGCGGCCCTGGTTGTCAACCCGCATTTCGCCCATTTCATGAACCCAGCGCACGCGCCCTGTGCCGGTGACAATCCGGTGCTCGATGTCCAGGCTCGTCTTGCTGGCAAAAAAATCACGCCGCATTTCTTCGCAGCGCGCCCGGTCCTCCGGAAAAATCTGTTCTGACAGCGTGCTGAGCCTGACGCTGAAAGACGCGGGCGATTTTTCAAAGATGGCGTAGGTTTGCTCAGACCACCAGAGCGTGTGCGTCGCCACATCAAACTCCCAGTTGCCGATGTTTCCAATGCGCTGGGCCGTCAGCAGCCGGTCTTGTGTCAGGCGCAATTCAGCCTCATGGCCGTCGCGCTCGGCCTGCCGCAATGCCAGGCGGGCAGCGAGGCGGTGAAATGCACGCGACAAAGCCCCTATCTCATCGACACGCACCGGTGTTGTACCCGCCGCCGATGCCAGCAATCCCTGGCGGGCGGCAAGCTGGTCCATATCGCCCAATAACTGCTGGGCGGGAGCGACCAGCATTTTGTAGCCCATCAACCGGGCAAAGGCCACACCCAAAAGTGCCCACAGGCTAAACAGCACCAGCAGCCCCAAAAGCTCACGCCTTGCAGGCGCTACCACCTCGTCCAGTGCCACACTGGTCACCACAAACAGGCCCGGCTGGTTGCCCGCGCCGACAGGGGCTATGGCGTAAAGCCTGCTGGCCCCATGGGTATCTTTGGCCTGAATCACGCCCGCAGGCGGCGTTTTCATGGCGCTGTAGAGCGCAGCGTCCGGGTATCGGCTGCCAATGCGGCTGCTTTGCGCTGCATCGGTTGCCAAAATCGTGCCATCGTGGTCTGTCAGCGTGACTCGGGTGTTGGGCGGCACCACTATTTGTTCGTCAGGGCTCAGATGCCTGATGTCCAGCGCCGCAAAAGCAACGCCCCTGACGGCACCCTGGCTGTCAAGCACAGACAGACCAAAGTTGAGGGACGGCCGCCCGGTGATTCGACCGATCTGGTAGTTGCCCACCGCAAAAGACCGCGTTGCAATGGCGCGCTGGAAGTAGGCCCGATCCGCGAAACTCCCCCCCGATTGGGTGGACAGCGCATCGCACAGGAGTTTTCCGTCAGCATCCAGAAAACCGATGTTGGCGTAATTGGGGTAGTTTTTGCGAACGTTGTTTAAAAAATCGCTGCACAGCGCGCGCGCGCCAGCGACATTCAGGGACATGCCACTGGTGGTGACGCCGAGCAACTGCCGCGCGCCCTCGACCTGGCGCTCGGTACTGAGCGAAGACAGCTGGGCGAGTGTGCGCAAGTCGCTGCGCACCTGGGTCAGCTTGTCGTCTTGATGGCTGACCGACGCGACGACGACGAACCCGAACACGGGCAACAGCGCGACGATCAGCATCCACACAATGCGGTCATGCAGACTCATCATGCGCACGGCCAGCACTGGCAGCGCACTTAAAGCGTTTGACGGGTTTGTTTCACCAGACTTCATGAAGCGCCTTCAAAGCTGTAGGTTTTTTGCCGAAGTAAAAACTACCTACAGCTTACAGTGTCTGGTGTTTAAAAGTGTTTTTTGTGACTTTTATCACACTTTATTCAATGCAGGCACGCCCGATCAGGCAAAAAAGCCAGCTTGCATTGAGGGGTATCGACCGTGATTGAAGCATCAATTGCTATTTTTTTAATAGCATGAAATGCCCGTCCCAAAAGCGCTGGAGGGTTAAAACGCTGTGAAATTCAGCCCATTTTCCATCGGTGGCCCCGTCGGAGCCTTCAGGCCGTGCAGCGCTGGCGGGCTATTTTTCGGCAGGCTCAGAGAACTCGGAAATGAGCGGGCTAGCCCCGCGCCCGCGCGTACAGCTGCTGCACCTTGGGCACATTGGCCTGCAGCTGCTGGATGCGGTCTGACCCAGACGGGTGGGTTGACAAAAAGCCGGGGCCCCCTGCGCCGCCGCTGGCCTTGCCCATTTTTTCCCACAGGCTGACGGACGCCTGCGGGTTGTAGCCGCCGCGTGCGGCCAGCTCCAGCCCGACCAGGTCGGCATCGGTTTCGTCTTCCCGGCTAAAGCGCAGCGTGAGCAGTTGCGTGCCGATGCTGGCAGCCACATCACCCAGCTGACCCAGGCCCAGCAACTGCGCGCCCAGCGACAAGATGGTGCCAGTGCCCTGGCTTTTGGCGATGCGCGAGCGGGCATGCTCGCGCAGGGCGTGAGCCATTTCGTGGCCCATGATCATGGCCGCTTCGTCGTCGGTGAGCTGCAGCTGGTCAAGAATGCCGGTATAAAAAGCAATTTTGCCGCCCGGCATGCAAAACGCATTGATCTGCTTGCTGCTCAGCAGGTTGACTTCCCAGCGCCACTGGCGTGAGCGGTCATTCCACTGTGCGGTTTGCGGCACCAGGCGGGTGGCAATGGTGCGCAGGCGCTGCAACTGCGCACTGCCCTGCGAGGCCAGCACGCCTTTGGCCCGCGCATCGGCTACCAGCTGGGTGTACTGTTGCGCGGCAGCGGTCTCGATTTCTTGAGCGGGCACCAGATTGCGCAGTTTGGACGGTGGCCCCACATCGACTTGCGCCAATGCAGGCGTTGCCGCTGCCACTGCGCCCGCGCCAGCGGCCAGCAAGAAAGCCCGGCGGCCAGCCCAGGCAGAGTTTTTGGCCTCACATAAAAAACACATCGCACAATAATAGCCATTAATTGAAAATTTCATGTCAGACAAAACACCGATCTCCAAAGCGCCCATCGGCACGCCTGCGGGCGCACCCCCTGTTGTCACACAAGCCTGGCGCGACATCTGGCGGGTGTATGCCGAGGCCGCCACCCTGCGCATGCTGCTGCTGGGGTTTTCCGCCGGGCTGCCGCTGTTGCTGGTGTTTGGCACGCTGAGCTTTTGGCTGCGCGAAGCCGGCGTTGACCGCACCACCATTGGCTACCTGAGCTGGGTGGGTCTGGCCTACGGTTTCAAATGGGTCTGGGCCCCGCTGGTGGACCGCATGCCGATACCTGTGCTCACGCGCTGGCTGGGCCGCCGCCGCAGCTGGCTGCTGCTGGCGCAACTGACCGTGATGGGCGGACTGGTGGGTATTGCACTGACTGATCCGCGCGCAGCACTCACCCCAGTCGTGTGGTGCGCACTGGCCGTGGCCTTTGGTTCGGCCACGCAAGACATTGCACTCGATGCCTACCGCATCGAGTCCGCCGACACCCAGCGCCAGGCCGCGCTGGCCGCCAGCTACCAGACGGGCTACCGCATCGCCATGATCTGGGCCGGGGCCGGGGCGCTGTGGATTGCAGCACGCGCCGAGGTGCCCAATGCTGCGCTGTACCAGCAGGACGCCTGGCAAACCGCCTATCTGGCAATGGCTGCGTCCATGCTGCTGGGCGTGGTGACGGTGCTGTTTTCGCCCGAACCCGCAGTGCGCGCGCTGGCCCCGTCACGCAACGCTGCCGAGTGGCTTCAAAGCGCGCTGGTCGAGCCGTTTGCCGACTTTTTGCGGCGCTACGGCAAACAGGCTTTGTTGATCTTGGGGCTGATTGCGGTCTACCGCATCAGTGATGTGGTGATGGGCATCATGGCCAACCCGTTTTATGTGGATATGGGCTACACCAAGGACGAAGTGGCCGCCGTGACCAAAATCTACGGCGTCATCATGACGCTGGCAGGCGCATTTGTGGGCGGCGCGCTGGCCATGCGTTTTGGCGTGATGCGCGTGCTGATGCTCGGCGCAGTGCTGAGCGCGGCCAGCAACTTGCTGTTTGCCTGGCTGGGCAGCCGTGGCCATGACGTGAATGCGCTGATTTTTGTGATTTCTGCCGACAACCTCGCCAGCGGCATTGCGTCAGCGGCCTTCATTGCTTACCTGTCAAGCCTGACCAACATCAACTATTCAGCCACGCAATACGCGCTGTTTAGCTCCATGATGATGCTGCTGCCGAAATTTTTGGCGGGTTATTCAGGCAAGTATGTCGATGCCTTTGGCTACAGCCATTTTTTCACGGCCACTGCGCTGCTGGGCTTGCCGGTGCTGGTGCTGGTGTGGCTGGCGTCGCGAACGCAGGCACCACGTCAGAGCTAGCAGGAAACCTTTCAACGCAGAGGCGCAAAGAACGCAGAGAACCGCAGAGGTCTTTCTTCATATGGCTCATGGTTTTTCTCGTCTTGCTCTGCGTTCTCTGCGCCTCTGCGTTGAATGTACCCGCCCCGTATTTGCGCCGTATTTACCCCAACTTTACGCAAGCGACAAACCCACTTGCCCCAACCCAAGGAGCATCAGGCCATGACACAACAGCGACTTTTGATGATTGAAGACGACACCCGCCTGGCCAACATGGTGGGCGAGTACTTGCGCCAGTCGGGCTACGGCTTTGTACATGCCGCCGATGGCATGAGTGGTCTGGCCGCGCTGCAGGCCAGCCCGGCGGACTTGGTCATTCTGGACCTGATGCTGCCCGACATGGATGGCCTGGAGGTCTGCCGCCGCATCAAGGCCCAAAGCACCACCCGTGGCATGCAACCCCATACCGCCGTGCTCATGCTCACGGCCAAGGGTGACCCGATGGACCGCATTGTGGGCCTGGAGATCGGCGCGGATGACTACCTGCCCAAGCCGTTTGAGCCGCGCGAGTTGCTCGCCCGCATACGCGCCGTGCTGCGCCGGGGCGGGGACGCCGGCGCGGCGGGCGGTGCGCACAAGGTCATGCGTTTTGGCACGCTGGAGCTTGACCGCGATGCGCGCACCGTCAGCGCCCAGGGCAGCGTGTGCGAGCTGACGTCCTACCAGTTTGACCTGCTGGTGGCGCTGGCCGAACGCGCAGGCCGCGTGCTCTCGCGCGACCAGATCATGGAGGCCGTGCGCGGGCGCGAACTCGAAGCGTTTGACCGCTCCATCGACGTCCACATGGGCCGTATCCGCAATGCCATTGAACTCGACCCCAAAGACCCCAAACGCATTCTCACCGTGCGCGGCGTGGGCTATGTTTTTGCCAAGCAGCAAGACTGATGGTGTGCTGATGCTGCCCGCCTGGTCACGCTTTACGTCACGCCTTTATGTGCGCATCTGGCTGGCGGTGGTAGCCACCGTGGTGGTGCTGACGTTTTTGGTGGGTGCCTCCTGGCGGCTGACCCGCGAGCCGGCACAGCTGCCCATACGCGAAGTGCTGGTACACAACGCGGCGGGCGAGGTCATTGGCACGGCGCAAACCAGGGCCGACCGCAAACTGGGGGGCGCTCTGGAGTTTGACGTCACCACCAACGATGGGCAAACCCTCAAACTGTTGCTGCCCCGGCCCCGGCTGGCATCGCCTGGCTCCTGGTCACGTCCGCCCTTCAACTTTGGCTGGATGCTGGTCATCGTCGCGCTGGCAGTAGCACTTGGAGCCTACCCGATCATTCGGCGCTTGACGCTGCGTCTGGAGGCTTTGCAGCGCGGTGTTGAGCGCTGGGGTGCGGGCGATTTGTCGGCCCGCGTCAACAGCCAGGGGAACGACGAAGTGGCTTTTCTGGCGGCTGACTTCAACAATGCCGCCGAGCGCATCGAGACACTCTTGAACTCGCACAAGGCTTTGCTGGCCAATGCGTCGCACGAGTTGCGCTCGCCGCTGGCACGCATCCGCATGAGTCTGGAGTTGCTGGGCGCAGGCGCAGCATCACCGCACCGAATCGAAATTTCACGCAGCATCCACGAGCTGGACCAGCTGATTGACGAGATTTTGCTGGCCAGTCGGTTAGACGCCAGGCAGTCAGACGCCGAGCCTTTTGAGGCGCTGGACCTGACCGGTCTGGCGGCAGAAGAGTGCGCCCGCGTTCATGCAGAACTCAGTGCAGAACTCAAGACCGGGCAGCAGCTGGATGCCACAGGCCACAGCCTGGTGGTGCAAGGCTCCCCGCGCCTGTTGCGCCGCCTGATTCGCAACCTGCTCGAAAACGCCAGGCGTTACAGCACGGGCGAGGTCAGCCTGGTGCTCTCACAAGCCGGCACTGGCAGCGAAGCCCTGGCCGTGATCACGGTCAACGACCGCGGCCCCGGTGTGCCGCCAGCGCAGCGCGAGCGTATTTTTGAGCCGTTTTACCGCCTGCCGGGTGCCAGCGAGCGCGAAGGCGGTGTCGGGCTGGGGCTGGCTCTGGTCAAGTCGATCTGCGAGCGTCATGGCGGCTCGGTGCGCTGTGAAGGCCGGGCCGGGGGGGGTGCGTCGTTTGTGGTGACACTGCCCATGCAGGGTGCCATGCTTCGCGCCTGAGGGCTTGTCGGCAGATTTTGGGACATTGCGTGACAGCTTTTTTGTCCGTCTTGGGGGTGGGTGGGTGGGTGGCTCAGCACACAGACTTGAGGCTGTCCAGCACCCTGGGCGCGTTGATATCGTTCAGGCACCGCGTGTGACCCAGCGGGCATTGCCGCTCAAAGCAGGGCGCGCAGTCCAGCGGGGGTTGGTAGCTGGCATCGGTTTTCAGCCACAGCACGGTGGCCTTGTCGCTCAAGGGCGGCGTATGCAGCGGGCTGGACGAGCCGAAGATGGCGATCTGCGGCACACCGAGCGCGGCGGCAACATGCATCAGGCCCGAGTCGTTGCTTACTATGCTTTTTGTAGCAGCTATCACATACAGCGCCTGCGCTAGCGATGTTTTTCCTGCCAAATTAATGCACTGACCCGGACGCGATGCGTTAACGGGCGCGGCAATCGCCTCACACAACGCGGCCTCTTTGGCCGAACCCAGAAGCACCACGGGCAGGGCCAGCTGGGCGGCCAGTTCAGAAAAGTGCGCAGCAGGCCAGCGCTTGGCCGGGCCGTATTCAGAGCCGGGCGCAAACACCACATAAGCGCCGCGCTGCAAACCCCATTGCGCCAGGGCTGCATCCGCTTGTGCCGCCGCAATTGTCAAGCGCGGCCTGTCGGCTTGAAGGTTTGCCTCACCGCTCAGCGCTGAGTAAAACGCCACCATGGGCGGCTTGTTCTTCGGGTTCTTCAGCCGGTGCGTGAGCAGGCCCACACGCGCTTCGCCCAGATAGCCGATGCGTTTGGGAATGCTGGCCAACATCGGCAGCAAGGCGCTTTTGAGCGAATTGGGCAGCACGTAGGCCACATCGAACCGGCCTTTGAGTCGCTGGCCCATGGCACGCCGTGCCTTGAGCTGCAAGCCGCCATGCGCAAACGGGAACTCAATGACCTCAGCGACCTGCGGCATGGCCCGGTACACGGGCGCTACCCACGGCAAGGCACCGACCGTCAGGCGTTCACCGCGCGCGTGCAGGCGGCGCAAAAGCGGCTCGGTCATCACCGCGTCGCCTATCCACTGCGGCGCAATGACGAGGGCGCGGCTCACAACAAGCCCCTCATCGGCATCAGTTTCAAAAATAGCTCACGCTCTGTCATGGTTAAAAGCTCAGTGTTTTGTCGCCATGAATGGTAACGGTTTCGATTTTTGGCAGATTGCCGTAAGAATTGGACAACAACGCCGACCAAGGTTGAACGTCAGCTGCTGTCAGTAGCTCGTTTGAATTAAAAACCAGGAGTTGCCCCATGAAAATCTTGATTCTGTCAGCCGTCGCAATGGCCACCTCGATGTTGGCCTCCGGTGCCATCGCGCAAGCCAGTGCGGGCGCGACGGTTGACCCGTCGGCCTTCATCAACCAATTTGAATCAACCTTTGGCAAGTTTGAAGGCTATCGCCGCTCAGGAGCCAAAGGCATATGCGCGGCAGGAGAGTTTGTTGGCAGCGCAGAGGCCAGAGCCTTGTCAACAGCTTCGGCGTTCAGCGGCAGTCCCGTACCGGTTGTGGTGCGTTTCTCGGTAGGCGGTGCCAATCCGAAGGCGCCCGACAATGCGAAATCTCAGCGTAACCTGGCGCTGCAGTTCAATCTGCCCAACGGCGAACAATGGTTGATGGGCAATATCTCTTCGCCCGTATTTGGTGCCTCTTCACCACAGCAGTTCATTGATCTGCTGGCCTCACGCCAGGCAGACCCAACGACCAAAATGCCTGATCCTGCCAAAGTCAAGGCATTCAACGATGCGAATCCTGAAGTTCTGCTGCTGCCCAAGCACTTGGCAGCACAACCCGTGCCGGCCAGTTTTGGCAGTGTGAATTATTGGGGTGTACACGCCTACGGCTTTGTGAACGCCAGCGGTGCCAGACAGTTTGGCAAGTGGATTTTTGAACCGGTCGGTGGCTTGCAGGGCTTGAGCGATGACGAAGCGAAGGCCAAAGGCGCGACTTTTCTGTTTGACGACCTGCGCCAGCGCGTCAAAGACGGCAAAGTCGCTTTCAACTTCAATCTGGAACTGGCGCAGGCAGGCGACAAAATCGACAGCGCCACAGTTCCCTTGCCAGACGGCCGCAGGAAAGTCAACCTGGGCCAGCTGAAAATAACCTCCGTGTCGGAAGACGGCGGCGGGCCATGTTTGAGCATCAACTACAACCCCATGGTGATGCCAAAAGGCGTGGAAGCCTCAGCCGACCCGATGTTGCCCGCACGTGCTGCGCCTTACGCTATTTCTCTGGGCAGGCGCCTGGTTGAAGGCGCCAAGCAGCAGTAAATGGAATCAGTGATGGCCGGCGGCATGCTCGCCGGCCTTCAATGTGTACACCGTGCCGCAATACGGGCATTTCGCGCTGCCAGTACGCGCCACGTCCAGATAGGTTTTGGGGTGGCTGTTCCAGATTTTCATGCCGGCCTTGGGGTTGGGGCAGTACACACCGCCTTGGGCATTGAGGTCAGCGGCGAGCAGCTCGACATTGAACGATTTAGCCATGCTCAGACCTTGGCCAGCCAGGAGGCGTATTTGGGGTTGCGTCCGTTGACAATGTCAAAAAACGCGGCCTGTATTTTCTCGGTGATCGGGCCGCGCGCGCCACCGTCGCCCCGGTTGCCAATTTCCACGCGGTCAAGTTCGCGAATCGGCGTGACTTCAGCCGCCGTACCGCTGAAAAACGCTTCGTCGGCGATGTAGATTTCATCGCGGGTGATCGGCTTTTCTCTCAAGACCAGCCCCAGGTCCTGGCAGATTGAAAAAATGGTGTTGCGCGTGATGCCGTTGAGTGCCCCGGCACTGGAGTCGGGTGTATAGACCACACCTTTGCGCACAATGAACACGTTCTCGCCCGCGCCTTCAGACACAAAGCCTTGCGGGTCCAGCAGCAGCGCCTCGTCGTAGCCTTCGTCTGTGGCTTCCATGTTGGCCAGAATCGAGTTGGTGTAATTGCTCACGGCCTTGGCGTGAATCATGGTGATGTTGACGTGGTGACGTGTGAAACTGGAGGTTTTCACGCGAATACCGCGTTTGAGGCCCTCGTCACCCAGGTACGCACCCCAGGGCCAGGCGGCAATCATCAAATGGATTGTGTTGCCCTTGGGCGAGACGCCCAGTTTTTCAGAGCCAATCCAGGTCAATGGGCGAATATAGCAGCTGGGCAGCTTGTTCTCGCGCACCACAGCCAGGGTGGCCTGCATGACTTCGGCTTGGCTAAAAGGGATCTTCATGCGCAAAATTTTGGCGCTGTTGAACAAGCGCTCGGTGTGCTCTTCGAGCCTGAAGATACCCGTGCCGCCACCTTGCAGTTGGTAGGCGCGCACACCTTCGAACGCGCCACAGCCGTAATGCAGGGTGTGACTCAGGACGTGGATTTTGGCATCGCGCCACTCCACCATCTGGCCGTCCATCCAGATTTTGCCGTCGCGGTTGTCCATCGTTTGGGGTGCTGCAGTTGCCATGTTTGTCCTGGTGTGAAAATTTTTGAAAAATTGATTTTAAGGGCGATGGCGTTTTATTGAAGCAATGTGACGGCGGGCTTGAATGCGGCTTTTTTAGCGCGCCGTACAAAGCCCTTGTCGTCAAACGTGGCGACAGAGCTGCAGGTGCGGTAAGCACCGTGGTGCAGGGCATCGGAGAAGTCAAAACCCAGGCCCAATGCGTCCACTGCAGATTGCAATGCCACGCGGTCTTCAAATTCAATATGTGCCAGGCTGAGCAGGTGCAGAAAAACTTCCCGCACTTCAGCTGGCGTCACGCCGTAGGCACCCCGTAAAACCCATTCCAGCTCCAGCACCACGGTTTGGCTCACCATCAGGCGTTTACCGCTTTCAATCAACTGCCGGGCAGCTTCGCACTGCCGGGCAGTTGCTGAGTCGTCTTTGCTGCTTGCCGCCGTGTAGTAACGCGCCAGTACGTTGGTGTCCAGACCAATCATGCGGGCTTGCTTTGGGTGTTTTTATGGCTTTTGGCTGAAAGGCTGGCCACGTCAAAGTCAGCAGGTACTTGCTTGACTTTTGCCTTGATCATGCCGAACCCGCTTTTGGGTGCTTGTGCAGCATGTTGGACTGGCCGCACACCCACGTAAGAGCCAGCCTGAAAAAACTCAACCGCTGCCCCTACTTTGAAGCCAAAGTTCTGCCGCATGGCGGCTGGTATCGTGACCTGACCCTTGCTGGTCATGTTGCCTGTCAAGATTTTGCTCATGCTTGACTCATGCTTATCTCCAAAAGATTTTGGTGTTACGTGGTAATACCAAAAATTATAGGCTTGATGTATCCGGCCTGACCAGCACGTGTTGCGACAGCTTGCCGCCCACAAACGTGCAGGTCACGTGGGACTCGGAGCCATCCGTCCAGCGAAACACCTCGGGTTGTTCGCCTTTGGCCGACTGCAGCGCACCGAGCGCCCGCGTCATGGCGATCACGTGCAACAGCGTGGCACCGGGCCTGAGCTTGGCGTTGAGCATGACGGCGCTGTCAACATGGCCAATCGGGCGGTTCGCGGCACGTTTGAGCACCTGCATCATGCGGGAAAAGTGCAGCAGCATGCCGAACACCAGCACACTGACCACCACCACAACGCCCTGCCAGCCGTAGGAGCGGTAAGCCAGTGCGCCAGCGCCAAAGATGGCCAGGGGAACGAGAATTTTTTGGGCAGGGATGTTTTGCAGGTTCATAAGAAAATCAACGGAAATTCAGCGGAAAGTCAACGTTGCACGGTGCGCTCTATCAGGCTGACTTCAGCGGCATCCAGCCCAAACAGCGCGTAGACCACCTCGTCAATGGCCCTTTCAGTCGCGGCAATGTTGGCGCTGAACTGGTGGATGCGAATACGCTCGCTGGCAAACCATTGTTCCCAGCCGTTGCGGTCTTTTAAAGGAATGTCGGCCTTGAAGCGTTTGGTCACTTCAAGTTGAAACGCCTTGAAGTCTGCCAGCAACCACCACTGGCCCAGCTTGTCACCCAGCGTGGTCTGTGCGCCTTTTGGGGGCGGTGTGGGCAGCAGGTCATGAATGCGGCGGGCAAAGTTGCGCTGGGTTTGCAGGCGCTCGCTGGCGGCTTGGGCTGCGGCCTGGGCCAGGTGGCTGAGCTGGGTTTGTTGGTCGGGTGTGCTGGCGGGGATGGGTAAGTTTTCGATGTATTGAGAGCGTTGTTCGAAATAACCACCTCTCACATCAGGACACATGCCAGTAATCAAAAACCAAATAGCGGATGAATTGAGCAACGCCAGCAAGCTCAGCGAATCTGACGCTATGACGTAGCCCTTGTCGTTGCAGTAAAGACCCTCGGAGTCAATTGAGAAAAGCGAGCTGTGCGCAAAGTGCCCATAGATGATTTTGGGGGTATTGAATACATCTGAGTAAGCAACCGTGTCTTGAATCTCATACCACTTATATGGCCCGGCCTTCCTGCCTGGCCATTTGTCATCAGCATGTGCAGGCTTCCAGTCAGCTGGCCTAGGAGTTAGTTGTTTTTCGAATTGCTCCAAGTAAACCTTGACATGCGGATACTTGGAAATATCAGTCCCACGCTGGGTAAATATCAGCCAGCGATCTTCACTCTCCACCTGCCAGCGCTTGATGTCTTTGCCTTCCAAATAAGGCTTGAACAAAGGCTCGCTGGCAATGTCTGCATAGACCAGACGGTCGCGCGTGGCGCGGTCAATCACAAATGCCTCGTTCAAGCCCGTTTTAATGCCGTACAAGGGCGAACCCACTGCCTGCTTCAACGTCGGGTGGCCCTGCGTCAGCTTGCTGCGCAGGGCGGACGCCTCGCTGCCTTCAAGCTGCCATTCAGCGGCAACTTCCAACGCACCACCCAGTTGCGCCAAGTCCAGGCTTTGCTTGTTCTCTTCAAAATACGCGCTCAGGTCAGCTACCGCGCCAGTCAGTTGCAAAAACTTCGCTGGCCGGGCCGCGTCAGGCGCGGCTTTTTGCGCGGTCACAACCGCCGGGTAGGTGGTCACGCCTTCAAACACCTGCCAGTCGCCAAAGTCAACCAGCACTTCAAGCTGGCAAGCCCCCAGCAGCAGGCGGCGCAGCGGCTCGCCTGAGCTGGTTTTAAAAAAGCTGCTGCTCGATATGAACCCCAGCCTGCCGCCGCTTTTGAGCAGGCGTAAGCCCAGCTCGTAGAAGTACACATACAAATCGGCCACGCCGTGGTAGGTGCTGTAGTGCGCCTGAAGGTAAGGCTTGAGGTTTGTGAACAGCTCTTGCCGGACGTACGGCGGGTTGCCGAGCACCACGTCAAAACCGGCGCTTGCGTCAAGGGGTGTATTTTCACTGTCAATTGCTACGGTATCAATAGCAAACTTCGCATGCCAATCAAGCGCCAGGGGGTCAAAAGATGCATCATCGACCAGGCTGTTGCCGTGGTAGAAGTTGGCCTCCAGCCCGGCCAGCTTGCGGCCCAGCTCGGCGGTTTTAAGCCACAGTGACAGCTTGGTGATTTCAATGCTTTCGGCGTTGATGTCCACGCCAAACAGGTTGCTGCGCAAGATCTGGTGGCTGATGTCAACAATCAAAAGCTCGCTCGGGGCCAGTTCGCGCAACTTCAAATGCAGCTGGGTGTAGGCCTCTTTGAACACGTCGAACGCGGCCACCAGAAAAGCACCCGAGCCGCAAGCGGGGTCACACACCCGGATGCGGGTCAACTCGGTTTGCCAGGCTTGCCAAAAGCAGTATTGCGTCACATTGCCGGGCTCCACTGATTTGGGGGCGTGGGTGCGTTCATCTTTGTTGGGTTTGCGCCAGCTGTCGCCCGCGTAAAACTGGTTTTGCAGTGCCAGAAAGCGCTCAATGATGACGGGGTGTAGCGTTTGCTCGACGATGAAGCGGGTGATGTGGTCTGGCGTGTAGACCACGCCGTCGCGCTTGCGCTTGCCGTCCACGCTGCCTTTGCCAGCTGCGGTGGCATTGGCAGAAGCAGAGGCCGTCGCGCTCAGGGCGAACTGCGACACATCCCCGGCGCTGGCAATGCGCTCCAGGTCACTGATGCTTTGCTCAAAAATACGGCCCAGCACGGTCACGCTGACTTCTTGGGCGTAGTCGTAACCGGCCAGCTTGGTAAAACTGCTGACCAGTTTGTCGCTGACCACCAGCGCGTTGAGTGCGGCATCAGGCGCAAACAGGCCGCCGTTGTAGGGCGGAATTTTCAGGTACGGGTTGCCCACATCTACCGCCCTGAACAGCGCGACAAAATTGACCCAGCGCGGCTGCGGGTTGTAGGGGTCGATGTGCGTGGCGGCGGTTTTAATCGAGCCTTGCGGCAGCAGGCCACGGCTTTCAGCAAAGGCGATAAACAGCAGGCGGTCAATGAGCTTTTGGGCGTGCGCCACCAGGTCAGCAAATGCAATGCCGCCGTTGAGGTGGTGCAGGCCCAGGATGAGTTCTTGCCGCAGGGTTTTGTAGTCGTTGTAGAGCGCCTGTGTGATTTCACGCTCTTGCTGGGCATTGGCTTTGAGCAGGTCTTGCGTGGCATGGCTCAGCAAATTGCCCGCTTTGAGCAGGCCGCAAAAGCTGGCGTAGCGCGCAGGCTCCAGCAGCTCGGCGGCCGTCCATGACTCATACACGGCGCGGCCATAACCGAGGGCGTACAGGCGAATCTCGTCGCAGTTGCTGACCAGTACAAACTGGCTGCCGGGCAGGTCGTTGGCATATTCCCAGGCTTGCTGCACCGGGCTTTTGTGGCGGCCCGGCATGAGCGCCTCAAGGTTGCTGGTTTTGGGGCCTTTGAGCTCGAAAGGTGCCACCACCTGACGCTGGTCATGGGTAAAGGTGCCCAGGCAAGCGTCTACTGCGCCGCGTGCGGCCTGGGTTTCCAGGTCAAGCGTCCAGACGTGGCTGGGGGCGCTGCCTACCAAGTTGTAGCCCAGCACATCAACAAAAAAGAGTTGGAGAAAGCTGGTGCGAATCGCCTCTTCTTTGACCTGTCCCAGCCCGCCTTTGAGCTGCGCCGCCCAATGGGTAATCGCGTTGCGGTGCGCGTCAGGCAGGCTCTGCGCCGGGAAACGGGTTCTGATCAGCTTGGGGCTAAACAGCGGTTGGGCAAAAAGGTCGCGCGGCATGGGCTAGTTTGTTGTTTCTGTGACTTTAGCCTTGTAGTCCACCTGGGGCAGGTCTTTGAAGTGTGCATCTACGGTGACGAGCTGGGCACCGTGCTCCAGCGCGGTGGCGTAGATGAGAGCGTCGAGGGCGTGGAGTTTGTAGGTTCTTGCCAAGTCTGCAGCCAAGAAGGCGATGCGCTCACCCGTTTGCACGATCACTGCTTCACGTAAAGCCAAAACAATCAAGTCAGCGCGCGATTTTTCATACTCCCTGAGTGCCCAGCGACGCAGCTCAAACTGCACCATACTGGGCACCAGAATGCTTGGCTTGTCTGCCAGCAGCCCGTTGAGTTGCACCCCAGTTGGGCTGGCCAAAATAATCTCAATCCAGACGCAGGTGTCTAAAACCTTCATGCTGCCGCTTTGCGTCGGACTGCTTTGGGAGGGTTGTGCGGTGCGGGCTTGCGGCGTGTTGCTTGGCTAGCCGGCGCGGCAGAGACGGGGCTAACCACGGGCTCAAGACGCGCAGCAGTCTTGGGCAAGATATCTTCACGCCGGGTGTCGCGGTCGCGGTAATTGCTGGGGTCGCCCCCTTTACCCATGCCAAACAAGTCCTCCAGCCGTGGCTGCGCCATCAGACTGACTGATTTTCCAATACACAAAAACGCCAGCTTTTGCCCAGGCTTAAAGCCCATGCTGTCTCTGATTTCTTTGGGTATCGAAATTTGGAACTTGCTTGAAAGCGTGGCGGTAGGGATGGACACTCTTACACTCCGTTGGTTAATAGCACGATTGTAAGACTGCTTCGCTTCACTCGGTTCACTGCAAGCTTCGCACCACCTCCAGCGCCTGCTCAATGCGCTCGACAGGGTGAATCGTCAAGCCTTCAAAGGCTTTGTCGTTCTTTTTCGGCGCATTGGCTTTGGGCACGATGGCGACGCTAAAACCTAATTTTGCAGCTTCCTTCAATCGCTCTTGCCCG
>RDZZ01000106.1 GCA_004293655.1 Polaromonas sp.
GGGAGCCTCTGCATAACTCCCGGTGGTCTGTGGTCAACCGGACTCGGGCGGCTTGCTGCGTTGTTTTTCCTGGCCACGCCTTGCTGCCAGGCCGCGAAAAGACGCTTTGTGGTCCATCCCGCCCCGACTGCCACAGCTTCGCCGGGGTGATGCAGCAGATCTCTCGTGCGCTGCTTACTTCAGCCGCGCCAATTGCTCGGCGAGTTTTTCCAGCGTGGCGGTGAAGTCGGCCAGGCGCTTGTGCTCTTGTGCCAGCACCGCAGGGGGCACTTTACTGACAAACGCTTCGTTGGCCAGTTTGGCTTTGACCTTGACAAGTTCGCCTTCGAGCCGGGTGGCTTCTTTGCCCAGGCGTGCCTTCTCCAGGGCCGTATCGACTTGCATGTGCAGGCAAACTCTGGCCTCGCCGACCACCGCCACAGGGGCCGCTTGCGCGGCAGCAGCCCATTGGGCTTCGCTCTCAAACACTTTGACCTCGCTGAGCTTGGCCAGCGCCTTGATGACCGGGCCAGACGCTGCCATGAACGCCGTGTCACCGACTACAAACAGCGGCAGGCGGGTGGCGGGAGACACATTCATCTCGCCGCGCAGCACCCGGCAGGCATCAACCAGCGTTTTGAGCTTGGCCACATGCGCCTCGGCGGCCTCGTCAATCTTCTCGGGCTGGCTCTGTGGGTAGGCCGCCTGGCCGATGTAGGTCGTCTTTTTAAGCCCCGCAACCGGCGCGACCTGTTGCCACAGCGCTTCGGTGATGAACGGGATCACCGGGTGCGCCAGCCGCAAAATGCCTTCGAGGGTGCGGATCAATGTGCGGCGCGTGGCGCGCTTTTGTGCGTCATCGCCCAGCTGGATTTGTACCTTGGCAATTTCCAGGTACCAGTCGCAAAACTCGTCCCAGACAAACTGGTAGATGCTGCCCGCCACGTTGTCAAGCCGGTAGTCGGCAAAGCCCTTGGCCACGTCAAGCTCAACCCGCTGCATCGTGGACGCTATCCACCTGTCAGCCTGTGAAAAGCTCAAGTAATTATGCGGCTCGCCCCCCGGCAGGCACTGCGCTTTGGTGTGCTCGGCCAGCCCGCAATCTTGCCCTTCGCAGTTCATCAGCACAAAGCGTGTGGCGTTCCAGAGCTTGTTGCAAAAGTTGCGATAGCCCTCGCAGCGCTTGCTGTCAAAGTTGATGCTGCGGCCCAGGCTGGCCAGCGCTGCAAAGGTAAAGCGCAACGCGTCGGCACCGTAAGCGGGTATGCCCAGCGGAAACTCTTTTTGGGTGGTTTTACGCACAGCAGGTGCAGTTTCGGGTTTGCGCAAGCCCAGCGATCGTTTCTCCAGCAGGGGCATCAGTTCAATGCCGTCAATCAAGTCCACCGGGTCCAGCACATTGCCCTCGGACTTGCTCATTTTTTTGCCTTGAGCGTCCTTGACAAGGCCGTGGATGTAAACATGTTTGAAAGGCACTTGGTTCGTGAAGTGCGTGGTCATCATGATCATCCGGGCCACCCAGAAAAAGATGATGTCGTAGCCCGTGACCAGCACGCTGGATGGCAAAAACAGGTCCAGCTCTTTGGTTTTTTCAGGCCAGCCGAGTGACGAAAAAGGCACCAGCGCTGACGAGTACCAGGTGTCCAGCACGTCTTCGTCGCGTTTGAGGGTTTTGCCGGGGGCTTGCAATTGCGCAGTGGCCTCGTTTTCAGCCACATAGACGCGGCCGTCTTCGTCATACCAGGCTGGAATCTGGTGACCCCACCACAGCTGGCGTGAAATGCACCAGTCCTGGATGTTGTTCATCCACTGGTTGTAGGTGTTGACCCACTGCTCGGGCACAAACTTCACGTCGCCACTGGCCACCGCATCGCGGGCTTTTTGTGAAATCGACTTACCCGTCGGGTCTTGCGCACTGACCTTGCTCAATGCCACAAACCACTGGTCGGTCAGCATGGGTTCCACCACCGCACCCGTGCGCGCGCACACCGGCACCATGTTTTTATGTGGCACGGCTTTTTCTAAAAAGCCCTGGTCTTCGAGGTCTTTGAGCACTGCCTTGCGGCACACGTACCTGTCCATGCCCTGGTAGGCCAGCGGGCCGTTTTCATTGATCTTCGCGTCCAGCGTGAAGATGGTGATCAAAGGCAGGTTGTGGCGCAGCGCGACCTGGTAGTCATTGAAGTCATGCGCGCCCGTGATCTTGACGCAACCGCTGCCGAACGTCGGGTCAACATAGCTGTCAGCAATCACGGGGATGGCTCTGCCGCACAGTGGCAAGTCAACCAGACAGCCAATCAGGTGCTTGTAGCGCTCGTCGTCAGGGTGAACGGCCAGCGCGCCATCGGCCAGCATGGTCTCGGGCCGGGTGGTGGCAATGTGCATGCCGCGCATCGGCTGGCCGTCGCTGCCTGTTTGCGGGCCGTCCGAAAACGGGTACTCGATGTGCCACATGAAGCTGTTGCGCTCTTCGCTTTCAACCTCCAGGTCAGACACGGCAGACTTTAAAACCGGGTCCCAGTTCACCAGCCGCTTGCCCCGGTAAATCAACCCCTGTTCGTACAGCTTCACGAAGGTCGAGGTGACCACGCCTGACATCTTTGGGTTCATCGTGAAGTACTCGTGCTTCCAGGACACCGAGTCGCCCATGCGGCGCATCTGCTGGGTAATCGTTGCGCCAGACTCTTCTTTCCATTCCCACACCTTGGCCACAAAGTTTTTGCGTCCCAGGTCGTGGCGCGTCTGCCCCGTGGCCTGCAGCTTGCGCTCCACCACAATTTGCGTGGCAATACCGGCGTGGTCTGTACCGGGCACCCACAGCGTGTTGTGCCCGCGCATGCGGTGGTAACGCGTCAAGCTGTCCATGATGGTCTGGTTGAACGCGTGGCCCATGTGCAGCGTGCCCGTGACATTGGGCGGCGGCAGCTGAATCGAGAACGACGGCTTGGCAGCGTCTAGCGTCGGCTCGTACATGCCGCTTTGCTCCCACAGCGGGCCAAAGTGCGCCTCAATGGCTGCGGGTTCAAAAGACTTGGCCAGGCTGTCAAGGCCAGGCGTGGCAGGCGTATTGGGGGGTGCAGAGTCGGTCATAGTGGCATAAAAACGGCATCCATACGATGCCGTTGTGTGTAGGGGTTGGTTGCCGCGATTTTATTCGACTACCACAAGCCAGTTAAATGCTACTGTATTGATAGCTGCTTGAGCTTGTATACATTGCGCTGGCGGCATAAAAAGCCATCATCAACTGATATGGGGATGCCAAGACTGCCCGCGTGACGGGTGCGCTTAGCCAAGGCTTTGGCGGCAAGACGCTCAAGATCGAAGGTGTCGGGCGCGGCGGGCGTTGCTTGCCGCTGCCCCGCGACATGCAGGGCATTCTTTCTGCACCGAATGCGGCGAAGAATCACCCTGACTTGGGGTGGTCATTCTTGACAACGTGGCTGTGAAAACAGTCTGTGGCAGCGCGTGGCAAGGCGTTTTGACTTTTGGTCAGTATGGCTTGTACTGCCCCTGCAGCGTCATAATGACAAATATTCGACCCTTGGGCGTGGTTAAACTCGCGCCTCATTCAAGAGCGTTTTTACTGCAAACCATTCAAGGACAACCCCATGTCTTGGCTAGAAAAACTCCTGCCTCCAAAAATCACGCCCACCAACCCGACCGAGCGTCGCAGTGTTCCTGAAGGGCTGTGGATCAAATGTCCGAGCTGCGAGGCGGTGCTGTACAAGACCGATCTGGAAAAGAACCAGAACGTCTGCCCGCAGTGCAGCCACCACCACCGCATGGGCGCGCGGCAGCGGCTGGACGCATTTCTTGACCCGGAAGGCCGCTATGAGCTGGGCCAGGAGGTGTTGCCCGTCGATGCGCTGAAATTCAAGGACAGCCGCAAATACCCGGAACGCCTGAAAGACGCGCTGGAGAGCACCGGGGAGACCGATGCGCTGATTGTCATGGGCGGTGCGGTACACAGCATTGGCGTGGTGGTGGCCTGCTTTGAGTTTGACTTCATGGGCGGCAGCATGGGCAGCGTGGTGGGCGAGCGCTTTGTGCGCGGCGTGCATACTGCCATCGAACAAAAAGTGCCCTTTATATGCTTTACCGCCACGGGCGGTGCGCGCATGCAGGAAGGGCTGCTTAGCCTGATGCAAATGGCCAAGACCAACGCGTCCCTCACGCGTCTTGCCAAAAAGGGCTTGCCGTACATCAGCGTTTTGACCGACCCGACCATGGGCGGCGTCAGTGCAGGCTTTGCGTTCATGGGTGATGTGGTGATTGCCGAGCCCAAAGCGCTGATCGGCTTTGCAGGGCCGCGTGTGATCGAGTCCACCGTCCGGGTGACGCTGCCTGCAGGCTTTCAGCGTGCTGAATTTTTGCAGACCAAAGGTGCGGTTGACTTCATCTGCGACCGCCGCGAACTGCGCAAAACCATCGCATCCACACTGGCCATGCTGCTCAAGCAGCCTGCGGATGCGGTTTCTTGATGTGTCAAGCGACCCATACGCAACTTGATACACAACACTCTAAAAATCCCCGCCATGATGACACCACCCCCCATTGAAGTGCTCCCACGTGACTTGTCGGCCTACCGCGCAGGCAACACGGGCATCGACTATGTACACCGATTTGCCTCTGGCCGCCCTGGCCCGCACCTTTTGGTCAACGCACTGACCCATGGCAACGAGATCTGCGGCATGGTGGCCGCAACGCATTTGCTGGACAAGCAGATACGGCCCTTGATCGGCACGCTGACAGTCAGCTTTGCCCATGTTGAGGCCTATGAGGCTTTTGATGCCAACAAGCCTTACGACAATCGCCAGTTGCACCACAACCTCAACCGCGTCTGGTCTTCCGAGTGGCTGGACGGGCTTGAGACGAGTCCCGAGCTGCGCCGTGCGCGTGAACTGCGCGCGGTGGTCTCTGGTGCCGACCACATCCTGGATATTCACTCGACTTCCCATGCGGTCGAGCCATTTTGGGTGTACCCGGCCTACGACCGCAACGCAGTGGTGGCGCAAGCCATGGGCCGCCCATCCGTGCATTTGTTAATGCCCACCGGCATGGCAACGGGCACACCGCTGATCGAGCACGGACGGCATGGCGACAAGCACAGCGATGCAGGTGCTGCCTTGGTGGTGGAATGCGGCCAGCACTTTGCCCACAGCTCGGCGGTGATGGCTACCGAAGTGGCACTGGATTTTCTGGCCTATTTTGGCCTGATCGAAAAACGCCCTGACGCGGTTACCCGGCCACCACAAAGGCGTTTCGAGCTGCTGCAAACGCACCTGGTAAAAACCGACGCGTTCGAGTTTTCACGGCCGCTCCTGGGCTTTGAAGTTTTTGCCAAAGGCGAGACCATTGCCACTGACGGCAGTGCGGGCGCCATCGTTGCCCCTTGCGACGACTGCACTGTGTTCATGCCGACACGATTGCCCATCATTGGCCGGGAAGCCGTCTACCTCACCCGGCC
>RDZZ01000107.1 GCA_004293655.1 Polaromonas sp.
CTAAGTCTTGTGGCAACAGCAGTTCTCGGACTGATCTCAACGACTGCCATGGCACAAAGCACTGTGACGCTTTATGGCATTGTCGATGGTGGCTACAACTATGTAAGCGGCCTGCGTCAAGGCAGCATCAACACCATTGCGAGCGGCATCATGGAGGGGTCACGCTTTGGTCTGCGCGGCAACGAAGACATCGGTGGCGGCTACAGAGCCATTTTTACGCTTGAGAACCGTCTTGAGCTGGACACGGGCGCTGTTTCAAATCGTCCCAATTCAGGTACACAAGTCCCTGACCGTATAGCCAATTCTGTGGTTGCAGGCGTTTTGGGTGCAGGCTTGCCATTGCCATCTGCAACGTTGAATGCATTGGTTCCAGCCGTTGTTGGTGGCGTGAACACAAACTTGGCCACAGAAGCTTTTGGCGTGAACGTCGGCGCAAATGGAAACCGTTTGTTTGATCGCCAAGCTTTTGTCGGACTGGTCACGCCATTCGGCGCATTCACGCTGGGACGCCAATACACGCCAGGTTACCTGGCTTCCGCAACTTTTGATGCCTCACAAACCCAGTCCAGCCTTGCAGCTGGTCAAGTTGCCAGCCTGCCCTCAGCTTTTGATATTCGTTTGAGCAACACCTTGCAGTACGGCATCAAAGTCGATGGTGTAACCGCCACACTGATGTATGGTGCAGGTGAAGTGGCGGGAGACAGCCAAAAAAGCCGCTTCCTAGGCTTGATGGCGATTTACAAAGCCAGCAACTTTTCGGCAGGTTTCGGTCACAACCAGAAGAAAAATGAACTCGGTCAGAGTTCTTTGACGAACAACGTGTTTGGCGCTACGTTGGATGTCGGACCAGGCACAGTGTACGGTCAGTACGCGACCATCAAGGACAACAATCCTTCTGGCATTTCAACGGTTGGCGCTGGAGCGGCTGCGGCAGCGATAGCCAACGGCGTACCTGCTGCGCTGCGCCCGGCTTTGACCAATGCCTTCCAGAACTCTTACAACGCGGCTTTCCGCCAAGATGCGCGGCTGATGCACATTGGCTACAAAATAACCACTGGCCCACACACCATCGTGACAGCCTTCAACCGTTTGGATGACAAGCGTCTGGTCAATGCGGACACCGATTCTTACGGCGTGACCTACACCTACGCGCTGTCCAAACGCACCAACCTGAACACTGTGTTGACCCGTTTCAACAACAAAGGTCAGGGGCAAGTAGCACCCGGCGGCAACGGCTTTCTGGGCGGCGTAACCTCTGCAGCTGGTGTGGGTTCTACCAACTTGGCACTCGGCATTCGCCATACTTTCTAATTCGCTGCAACGCATTTGAAATCCAATCAGCCCTTCAAGGCTGTGTTGAAAAAGCCTCCTCACAGGAGGCTTTTTTTTCGCTTGGTGTTTAATCTGACCATATCTCGAAGCAACCATTTCTTTACAGAAGGCGAATCACCATGAACCCGACCCTGGACATCGTTTTGAGCACTGCGGACAATGCGCTGCGCACGCTGTTTTCCAAACCTGGTGCCCGCAGAACCTGCCCGACGTTTTCCAAACCTGGTGCCCGCAGAACCTGCCCGACAGTGCCTGAACACAGCACCGAACTGAGCACACAAGACAAGGCACTGGCAGGCGCGCTGATGCGGGTCAACCATGTGGGTGAGGTCTGCGCGCAGGCTCTGTACGCGGCGCAGGCCATGGGCACGCAAGACCCGGCGCTGCGCCAGCACTTTAAAGACGCCAGCGAAGAAGAGGGCGACCACCTGGCCTGGACGCGCCAGCGGCTCGATGAGCTGGGTGCGCGGCCCTCGCTGCTCAACCCGCTGTGGTATGCCGGTGCTTTTGGTCTGGGGCTGATCGCTGGCCGCCTGGGTGACCGCGTCAG
Organism: Polaromonas sp.; assembly: GCA_004293655.1. Lineage (GTDB taxonomy): Bacteria > Pseudomonadota > Gammaproteobacteria > Burkholderiales > Burkholderiaceae_C > Polaromonas. Next base: position 1,883 of record RDZZ01000107.1, read on the forward strand.
CCTGGGCTTTGTGGTGGAGACCGAGCGGCAGGTAGAAGCCCATCTGGCTTCGCACCTGGAAAGGCTGCCCGTGGGCGACCATGAGTCGCGCGCCATCGTGGCCCAGATGAAAGACGATGAAGCGCGCCACGCGCTGGAGGCGACCCGTGCCGGGGCACAAGTGCTGCCAGCGCCTGTCAAGGCCCTGATGGGCATGGCGGCGCAGGTCATGACGCGAACCGCACACTACGTTTGATGCGGATACTCAGCGCAGGTCAAGTGCGGTCAACCGCGCTGTAAACAGCTACACCTGGACGACTTCGAAACTGGTCGTGATTTGCGCCGTTTTGCCCAGCATGATGGTCGCTGAGCAATATTTGTCGTGGCTCATGGCAATGGCCCGCTCGACGGCGCTGGCAGTCAGACCTTGGCCTGTGACGACAAAGTGCATGTGAATTTTGGTGAACACTTTGGGGTCAGTGCTGGCCCTTTCAGACGTCAGCTTGACAGAGCAGGCGCGCACGTCGTGCCGGCCACGTTTTAAGATCAGCACCACGTCGTAAGCGGTGCAGCCGCCGGTGCCGGCCAGCACGGTCTCCATCGGCCGGGGTGCCAGATTGGCCCCGCCGTTGTCGGGTTTGTTCTCATCGGGTGCGCCGTCCATCACCAGCGTGTGGCCACTGCCGGTTTCGGCCAAAAAAGTCATGCCCGAGCGGGAAGAAGTTGTGGCGGGCGTTCCCGTCCAGTTCACTGTACATTCCATTGATCAGCACTCCTTATGCAAAACTTTATGCAAAACATTCATCACCAAACATACACAAAAATCCTGAGTTTGGACTCTAAAGCATTGTGCAGTGCAACATCGCTCGTTTATACTGGTTTCACCGCATTAATTGTTGACTCGACATTTTTGCATTGGTTGTCTCCTCCATCTTCTCGAAGGATGGATTTACAGGCCCAGACCGCAAGGTCTGGGCCTTTTTTCTTGCCCCCTATGATGGGTGACAATGGCGGGTGACACGTGAGAAAAAAATGCCACCAGCCACACCATCGACCAAAAAGCCCGCCAGCCAAGGCCGCTCCAAACACCTGAGTCCCGCCGACTACCTGAAAAAAATCCTCACAGCCCGTGTTTATGACGTGGCCGTTGAGTCCGCACTGGAGCCCGCCAAGAGTTTGAGTCTGCGGCTGAAAAACACGGTGCTTTTAAAGCGCGAAGACCAGCAACCCGTCTTTAGTTTCAAGCTGCGCGGCGCGTACAACAAAATGGCGCACTTGAGCGCTGCACAGCTTAAAAAAGGCGTGATTTGCGCCTCTGCTGGCAACCACGCGCAAGGTGTGGCCATGAGTGCGCAAAAACTCGGCACGTTAGCTGTCGTGGTCATGCCCACCACCACGCCGCAGCTCAAAATTGATGCCGTCAAGAGCTGGGGCGCCGAGGTGTTGCTGCATGGCGACAGTTACTCTGACGCTTACACCCACGCGGTGCTGCTTGAGAAAAAGCGCGGCCTGACGTTTGTTCACCCCTTCGATGATCCCGACGTGATTGCTGGACAGGGCACGATTGCGATGGAAATGCTGATGCAGTTGCAGGCGCTCGGCTCGAATCGTCTGGATGCCGTGTTTGTGGCCATTGGCGGCGGCGGCTTGATCTCGGGCGTGGCGAACTACATCAAGGCGGTGCGGCCCGAGGTCCGGGTCATTGGGGTGCAGATGAGTGACTCTGACGCGATGATGCAGTCGGTCAGCGCCAACAAGCGCCTCACGCTGGGTGACGTGGGCCTGTTCTCGGACGGCACCGCCGTCAAACTGGTGGGCGAGGAGACCTTTCGCATCAGCCGTGCATTGGTCGATGAGTTCATGACCGTTGACACCGACGCGGTGTGTGCGGCCATCAAGGACGTGTTTGTCGATACGCGCAGCATCGTCGAGCCTGCGGGCGCGCTGGCGGTGGCGGCGATTAAAAAATACGTGGCGCTGCACAAAAAGCGCGGCGAGACCTACGCTGCGATTTTGTGCGGTGCCAACATGAACTTTGACCGCCTGCGTTTTGTGGCCGAACGCGCTGAAGTCGGCGAAGAGCGCGAAGCCCTGTTTGCGGTGACGATTCCTGAAGAGCGCGGCAGCTTCCGCAGGTTTTGCGAACTGATTGGTGCGCTGCCCGGTGGCCCCCAAAAATCAGGTACCGGCGGCGGCAGCCCCCGGAGTGTCACCGAGTTCAACTACCGCATCAACGATGCCGCCCAGGCCCATGTGTTTGTGGGCCTGACCACCTCGGCCAAAGGCGAGAGCACGAAAATAGCCGCCAATTTTTCCCGCCACGGCTTCAAGGCGCTGGACCTGACGCATGACGAGCTGGCCAAAGAACACATCCGCCACATGGTGGGCGGGCACAGTGCGCTCTCAAAAGATGAGCGCCTGTTGCGCTTTGTGTTCCCGGAGCGGCCTGGGGCCTTGATGAAGTTTTTATCCAGCATGCAGCCGGGCTGGAACATATCGCTGTTCCATTACCGCAACCAGGGGGCTGACTACGGGCGCATTCTGGTCGGTTTGCAGGTGCCCCAGGCAGACGACCAGGCGTTCAAGGCGTTTTTGGACACGCTGGGCTACCCGCATGTGGAAGAAACGGCCAACCCGGTGTATCAGCTTTTTTTGCGCGGCTGACGGGTTCCATGAGCCACGCTGACTCGTCGGTGTGCCCCCGTTGTGGCGCAGGCTTGCGATGCGGCGCGGCCTCGGGCGGGGCCAGCTGCTGGTGTTTTTCAATGCCGCGCGTTGTCGCCGTCCCTCCGCTGGGCAATACCCAGCCCGCGAGCTGCCTGTGCCCGGCCTGCCTCCAGCAACGCATTGACAACGCATTGACAACCCATCGCCCCCAACGCTGCCCGCCATGAACTTCTCCCCGCCACTGATTGACACCACCCGCAACGCGGATCTTCAAGCCCGCCTGCAGCACAACATTGACCACAAGACCAAGCCGCTGGGCGCGCTGGGCCAGCTTGAAGACCTGGCGCTGCAACTGGGGCTGATCCAGCGCAGTGACAACATTGAGCTGGCGCAACCGCAGATGGTGGTGTTTGCCGCTGACCACGGCATTGCGGCGGAAGGTGTTTCAGCCTTTCCCCAGGCGGTGACGGTGCAGATGGTGGGCAATATGCTCGCCGGTGGTGCGGCAATCAACGTGCTGGCCCGGCAGCATGGCTTTGCGCTGCGCGTGGTCGATGCAGGCGTGGCCAGCGACATCGCAGACCAGCCTGGCCTCATCCAGCGCAAGATCGCCCACGGCACGCAGAACATCTGCACTGGCCCGGCCATGCAAGAGGCGCAGTGTCACGCGGCGTTGCAGGCCGGCTGCGATGTGCTCAAGGCCCTGCCCGGCAATGTGGTGGCGTTTGGCGAGATGGGCATTGCCAACACGTCAGCTGCCACCTTGCTGCTGCATCGGCTGGCCGGGGTCAGCCTGGAGGACGCCACGGGCCGTGGCACGGGCCTGAGCGATTCGCAACTGCTGCACAAGCAGCAGGTTTTAGCCCGCGCTGCCGCACAACACCCCAACGCCCTGGAGCCGATGCAGGCGCTGGCCGCGCTGGGGGGGTTTGAAATTGCCATGATGACGGGTGCCATGCTGCAAGCGGCCAGCCAGAGGCGGGTGATTCTGGTCGATGGTTTCATTGCAGGCAGTGCCGCGCTGGTGGCGCACGCATTGGCACCCCAGGTCAAAGACTACATGGTGTTTTGCCACCGCTCGGCTGAGCGCGGCCACCACTTGCTGCTGGCGCACCTGCAGGCCAGGGCGCTGCTGGACTTGGGGCTGCGCCTGGGTGAAGGCACGGGCGCACTGCTGGCCTGGCCGCTGCTGCAATCCAGTGCCTGCCTGATGCGCGAGATGGCGAGTTTTGAGTCGGCGGGTGTGAGCGGCAAAGAACAGGTTTAAAGCCATGCTGCAGCTCGTTCGGGAATTTCTGACAGCCGTGCAGTTTTTTACCCGCCTCCCCATCACGGGCCGTCTGGCTGAATGGGTGGGGTTTAGCCCTGAACTTTTGCGTGCCAGCGCAGGGCACTTTCCGGGGGTGGGGCTGGTGGTGGGCGTCGCTGCGGCAACGGCCTACGCGCTGATTGATGCGCTGTTGCCTGAGACCCATGCCACGCCCCTGGTGGCAGCGGTGCTGTCAACCGTCTTGACTGTGCTGATGACGGGCGGGTTTCATGAAGACGGCCTGGCCGACGTGGCCGATGGCCTGGGCGGTAGCTATGACCGCGAGCGGGCCCTGGACATCATGAAAGACTCCCGCGTGGGCGCTTTTGGGGCCATGGCGCTGGTGCTGGCCCTGTTGGGGAAAGTCGCGCTGCTGGCCCTGCTGGGCTCGGTCGAAGGCGTGCCGACCGGATGGGACGAAGCGCCCTTTAGCAGCTGGTACGTGTGCGCCGCCCTGGTGGCCGGGCACACCATCTCACGCGCCCTGCCGCTGCTGCTGATTGCCTGGCTGCCGCATGTGGGCGACACCGCCGCGTCCAAATCAAAACCACTGGCCGATCAAATCTCTTCGCGCAGTCTGCTGGTAGCATTTGTATGGCTTTTTATGGCTCTGTGGCTTGTTCTGTCTGTGCTGGATGCTATTGATTTAATAGTAGCCTGCAGTTTTTCAGCTCTGGCATGGTTGTGGATGGGCCGCTGGTTCAAACGCCGCCTGCAAGGCTTCACGGGCGACTGCCTGGGGGCCACGCAGCAGGTGTGCGAAATCGCGTTTTATCTGGGCATGGCGGTGGCGCTGTGACGCTCTGGATGGTCAGGCACGCCCAGCCGCTGGTCGATGCAGGCACGTGCTACGGCCAGCTGGACATGCCCGCCGATGCCCGTGCCACGCTGGCCTGCGCACAAGCCCTGGTCAAAATTCTGCCACCCGGCATCAATGTGGCGGCTTCACCGCTACAAAGATGTGAGCAGCTAACCGTTGCTCTGCTTGCCGCAGCACCTGATTTGACTGT
>RDZZ01000174.1 GCA_004293655.1 Polaromonas sp.
ATGGTGTTCATTGAATTTTTTGCCGACAAGATTCCTGGATTGGACTCGCTCTGGGATGCGGTACACAGCGTCATTCGCATCCCTGCGGGTGCCGCACTGGCAGCCGGTGTTTTTGGCTTTGGCGCTGACAGCAGCGTGATGGGGCTGGTTGCGGCCCTGATGGGCGGCACACTGGCTGCCACCAGCTTTGCAGCCAAGGCGACGACGCGTGCGGCCATCAATACATCGCCTGAGCCTTTTAGCAATATTGGCGCTTCGTTGGTTGAAGATACCATGGTGCCGCTTGCGCTTTGGCTGGCTGTTGCACACCCGTTTGTATTTGTCGGGCTGTTGGCACTTGTGTTGGTGCTCAGCATTTACCTGATTCGCCTGTGCTGGCGATTTTTACGGCAGATATTCTCCCGTGTTGCCCGTGTCTTCAGTGGCAGGCCTGACCCGGGCACTTCCCCTGCCTTCACCTTGAAATCCTCTTTTTCAAAAACCAAACCACATGTTTAAAAAGATACTCATCGCCAACCGGGGTGAAATAGCCTGCCGTGTCGCGGCCACTGCTGCCCGGTTAGCTATCAAAACTGTAGCGGTTTACTCTGATGCTGACGCCAGCGCAAAACATGTGGGGTTTTGCGGCGAAGCCATTCACATTGGCGGCAGTGCGCCCAAAGACAGCTACCTGCGCTGGGAGCGCATCATTGAAGCGGCGAAAGCCACAGGCGCGCAGGCGATTCACCCGGGCTATGGTTTTCTAAGTGAGAACGAAGCATTCGCGCAGGCTTGTGCGGACAGCGGACTGGTCTTTATTGGCCCACCCGCGTCGGCCATCAAGGCCATGGGGCTGAAAGCCGAGTCCAAGCAACTGATGGAAAAAGCCGGTGTGCCGCTGGTGCCCGGTTACCACGGCAGTGACCAGTCGCCTGATTTGCTCCGGCGTGAAGCCGACCGGATTGGCTATCCGGTACTCATCAAGGCCAGTGCGGGTGGTGGCGGCAAAGGCATGCGTACGGTTGAAAAGTCAGGCGACTTTGAGGCAGCTTTGGCCTCCTGCAAGCGTGAAGC
>RDZZ01000108.1 GCA_004293655.1 Polaromonas sp.
GCTTTGATGGCGGCGCGGCCTTGCATGTCTGTCAGTGCATCAAGCCACTGCGTAAAAGGTACATGCCCGGCACTATCGCCGTATATCTGAATTCTCATAATAGTATCTTATGCGACACCGTTATGCTGTTGTTTAAGACTTTTGCCTGTTTTGAGTGTGTTCTGTAACGGCTGTAACGTCACGATTTTTCCAGACGTTACACCGTTTTTAATGGCCCCTTCAGAGGAGAAATACAGTTTTGTAACGCTGTAACGTGTGTAACGTCAACTATATGTATGTCGCCATGAATTTGAGTTTTTTAGCGTCTTACTTCTCACCGTCTCAATTCAGCCCGTCAAGCCGCTTTGAACTGGATCACATCAGCACCCCGCGCCAGTTTGTCCAGGTAATCGGCCCATTGCTGAATCTGGTCGAACCGTTGCTTCAGATATTGCGTCCGGTTGTAGCTTCGCCCGTTCGCGTCCTTCACCGCATGGGCCAGGTTCGCTTCAACGGCCAGCGGGTCAAGGTTGAGCTGGTCAACCAGCATGGTCCTTGTATTGCTTCATGGCGCGTAGCAGTTCACCGAACCGCGCTGGCTCCACGATGGCGGCAAAGCTCTTGCCCCGGTAGGGGGTCAGCCGGGCTTTCAATCCCTCTGTGATGTTGCGCTGGGTGCTGGTGGTGGTCGGTAGCCAGTATTCCCAGACCTGCCGGGCCAGCATCAGTACCCGGTCAGCCGTTTCTACAGCACCGCGTTCTTCTACTTTGTGCAATGCGGCCAGCAGCTCCATAGAGTGAATTTCCAGCATGGACCTGTTGCCTATCCACGGGAACAGGTCACGCTCCAATTGACGTAAGGAACGTTCAGCATGGCCTGCGCTCCATTGGGGGGCTTGCTTGGTGTACCACTCCAGGGCAACAGGTCGGTGAAACGTGCCCGTTTTTTGTCAGGTGGGCAAACTGCGTTTCTGCACTTGGCATCAGTCAGCGTTGGGGAACTCCAGGGCGGGGAACAGGTTTGAGGACAAAACCGGGGAACAATTGGCTAATTTCTCAGTTTTACCCCGGTTGTTCCCCGGTTTTGGTCTGGCTGTCAATGTCGCCTATTAGCGCATCCTGTACAGTAAACCGTTGATTCCTCAATGAAAAAGGCCGCTAACTGTATGTCGTTAGCGGCCTTTGTCTTTAATGGTGGTGGAGCTGGGGGGATTTGAACCCCCGTCCGCAAGCCTTTTTCGGGCAGATCTACATGTTTAGCGGTCTGATTTAAGTCTCGCCATCTGTGTCGCGCAGTCGCACGCTACACAGAACGCCAGCACCCTATTGTCTTGCCTCTGGTTAAGGTACCCAGCTAGAGGCCAGCCGATAAAATTATCTTTACAGCCTGGAGCCTCTAACTTGCGCTAGTAACCCCTTGCCCAGCCTATCGGCCTGCTGTTGTAAAGCTCACAGGCAATTAAGCTGCGAGTGCGAAACGTTCGTCGTTTGCAGTTAGTTTTTTTGAATCAGTTTTACGAGCACACTCAGCTCGACATGCACCACGCCGCGTCCGAACCCACGTCGAAACCAATGCAGCCCCAGAGGTGTAGTTTAAGTCATTTGCAACAATTGCAAGAGGCCCGCAGGCGAAACAATGGTGGCATCAGCTTTCCACTTTGAAATATCAAGCGTTGTTCCAAGGTAACCATACGAAGCAGCCACGGTGGACATGCCTGCAGCGCGCCCGGCAAGGATATCGCGCTCATCATCGCCAACATACACACACCGCTCTGGATTCACGCCAATTCGACGCGCCGCTTCAAGCAGTGGTGCCGGGTGTGGCTTGGCATGTGGCGTGGTGTCGCCACTGATAATGGTACTGGCTGTGGCAAACAAGGGCATAGCCTGTGTGAGCGGCAAAGTAAAACGCGCAGATTTATTGGTGACCACTCCCCACTTGAGGCCAGCTTGATTGATTTGTGCAATCAATTCGACCACGCCCTCAAATGCATAAGTGCGCGCAGTCATACAAGTTTCGTAATTTACAAAAAACTCTTCTTTCAGGCTTTCAAAGTCTGCATCCAGGGGCGTCAGTCCAAAAGCCACATCAATCATGCCGCGTGCGCCTGCACCTGCCATAGGACGATATTGCGCCAGAGGCAGTGATGCCAGCCCACGGTCGGTACGCATTTTGTCAGCAGCAGCGCCCAGATCAGGTGCGCTGTCAATCAAGGTGCCGTCAAGGTCAAACAGCACTACATTTATGCTTTTAAACATGTCAGTGTTTGCAGGAAAAAACTCGATTTACAAGTATCAAAAGGTTCAGGCTTTGGTGGTGGCAAACATGTAATTGACACTGGTGTCAGCGTCGAGCCAGTAGCGACGACTCAAAGGGTTGTATTGAAGCCCTTTGGTGTGCTGTAAATCCAGATGCGCATCACGGCAATAACCAGCCAGCTCGCTCGGCTTGATGAGTTTGGCGTATTCGTGCGTACCGCGTGGCAATAGTCTCAGTACATACTCGGCACCCACAATGGCAAACAGGAAAGCTTTGGCATTGCGGTTGATGGTTGAAAAAAATACATGCCCGCCTGGCTTTACCAACGTTGCACAGGCTTTCACGACAGCCGATGGATCAGGAACATGCTCAAGCATTTCCATGCAAGTCACGACATCAAAACTACCAGGTTGTTGGGCTGCCAAGGCTTCAGCACTGACTTCTTTGTATTGCACACCTTCAGTCTGGGCCTCAAGCGCATGCAGTTGTGCCACCTTCAAGGCTTTTGTTGACAGATCAATACCCAATACATCCGCGCCTTTGCGGGCCATGGCATCTGCCAAAATGCCGCCACCGCACCCCACATCAAGAACACGTTGGCCTTTCAAGAGAACCAGGTTTTCAATCCAAGCCAGTCGCAGAGGATTTATCTGGTGCAGAGGGCGAAATTCACTTTCAAGATCCCACCATCGGTGGGCAAGATCTGAAAATTTGGCCAGTTCAGCGGGATCAAAGTTGTTATCAGTTTGCATGGCTTGATTATGGTTGAGACGTAAAAAAACCGCGCCTGAGCGCGGTTTTTTTAGAGTAATCCGTAAGGATTATTTATTGGCGCGGGTACCAACAACTTCGATTTCAACACGGCGATTTTTTGCACGGCCTTCGGCAGTCTTGTTGTCAGCAACTGGCTGCTTCTCGCCTTTGCCTTCAGTGTAGACACGGTTTTTCTCGATGCCTTTGGACACCAGATAAGCCTTGACGGCTTCAGAACGGTTCACCGACAGTTTCTGGTTGTAAGCATCACCACCAACAGCGTCTGTGTGACCCACTGCAATGATGACTTCCAGATTGATGTCTTTGATCTTGCCAATCAGGTCATCAAGCTTGGCTTTGCCTTCAGGCTTGACAACAGATTTGTTGAAGTCAAAAAACGCATCGGCTGCGTAAGTAACTTTGGTGGCTGCTGGAGGAGCAACGACAGCTGGTGCTGGCGCTGGAGTGGGTTTTGGAGCAACAGCAGCGGGTGCAGCTGGCACGGAAGCTGGTGCAGGTACGGCAGCTGCGGCTGGGACGGGCTTGATGGCACCGTCGCAATCAGGAGCAGCAGTCGCTGGTGTCCAGGATGCATCACGCCAGCACAGTTCGTTGGTGCCGTTTTTCCAGACCAGCTCGCCGTTTCCGTTTTTCCAGTTGTCAATCGTTTGTGCACCAGCGGCGGTAGCAAGCGCTGCGGAAGCAAACAACATTGCCACTTTGTTGAGTTTCTTCATGGTTCTCCTCTAGAGAAAAGCCGCAGACGCCACAGCCATTTACGGGTACAAGCCTGTCATGGTTCCGGTCTGACAAGGACATGAGAATCTTTGACCTTTGTTGCTGGAGTGCCACAGCCCCACAGTTGTTCTCTGGTCCTCTGCCACCCTTTAAACTCGGGCTTTAAAATTTGAATGCATTTCCGTCGCAGACCGCGATATTTTTAGTCAGCTCCCTCCCCTCTTATGACCCAGTTTGCAAAAGAAACCCTGCCCATCAGCCTTGAAGAGGAAATGCGGCGCAGCTATCTCGATTACGCCATGAGCGTGATCGTCGGTCGTGCATTACCGGACGCTAGAGACGGGCTAAAGCCAGTACACCGACGCGTGTTGTTTGCAATGCACGAACTCAGCAATGACTGGAATCGCGCCTACAAAAAATCTGCCCGTATTGTGGGTGACGTGATCGGCAAGTACCACCCACACGGTGACAGCGCAGTTTATGAGACTATTGTTCGTATGGCGCAAGATTTTTCCCTTCGCCATATGCTGGTTGACGGCCAAGGCAACTTTGGCTCTGTAGACGGTGACAACGCTGCTGCCATGCGTTATACCGAAATTCGCATGTCCAAGATCGCGCACGAGCTGCTGGCTGATCTGGACAAGGAGACAGTGGATTTCGGCCCAAATTACGACGGCAGCGAGAACGAGCCGCTGGTGATGCCTGCAAGGTTTCCCAACCTGCTGGTCAATGGCTCATCGGGCATTGCTGTGGGTATGGCCACCAACATTCCGCCGCACAACCTCAATGAGTCAGTTGACGCTTGCCTGCATCTGCTTAAAAATCCAGGCGCTTCGATTGACGAGCTGATGGAAATCATTCCAGCGCCAGACTTTCCAACAGCAGGCATCATTTACGGCATCAATGGCGTGAAAGATGGCTACCGCACAGGACGCGGAAAAGTGGTCATGCGTGCCAAATGCCATTTTGAAGACATCGACAAAGGCCAGCGCCAATCCATCATCGTTGACGAGTTGCCTTACCAGGTCAATAAAAAAACCCTGCAAGAACGCATGGCTGAGCTGGTTCACGAGAAAAAAATCGAAGGCATCAGCCACATCCAAGATGAGAGTGATAAATCAGGCATGCGGCTGGTGATTGAACTCAAGCGCGGCGAAGTGCCTGAGGTTGTGCTGAACAATCTCTACAAACAGACCCAGCTGCAAGATACTTTCGGTATCAACATGGTGGCACTTGTCAACGGGCAACCAAAGCTGTGTAATTTGAAGGATCTGATTCAGGTATTTTTGTCACACCGGCGTGAAGTTGTCACCCGCCGCACGGTTCATACACTGCGCAAAGCGCGTGAGCGCGGCCATCTGCTTGAAGGTCTGGCGGTCGCGCTGGCCAATATTGACGGCTTTATTGCCATCATTCGTAACGCGCCAACACCTCCCGTAGCCAAATCGCAGTCAATGCTGCAAGCCTGGGGCAGCAAACTGGTCAGTGAAATGCTGACACGCCCGCGTGCCGTCGGTGGCATCGTCAACCCTGATGATTACCGTCCCGATGGTCTTGATAGGGCCTACGGTATCGGCAGCGATGGCTTGTATCGGCTGTCAGACACGCAAGCCCAGGAAATTTTGCAAATGAGGCTGCAGCGCCTGACGGGGCTGGAGCAAGACAAAATTGTGGCCGAGTACAAAGAGGTCATGGTCGAGATTGATGATCTGCTCGATATTTTGGCGCGTCCGGAACGTGTGTCCGTCATCATCGGAGAGGAACTGGCAGCCATTCGTCAAGAGTTCGGCCAGACCAAGCTTGGCGCGCGCCGCAGCCTGATTGAATACAGCTCGTTTGACCTGAGCACTGAAGACCTGATCACGCCAACAGATATGGTTGTGACGCTGTCGCACACGGGCTACATCAAAAGCCAGCCAGTTTCAGAATACCGGGCTCAAAAACGTGGCGGCCGCGGCAAGCAGGCAACAGCTACCAGAGAAGATGATTGGGTGGACCAGCTGTTCATTGCCAATACGCACGACTACATCTTGTGTTTTTCCAACCGTGGACGATTGTATTGGCTGAAAGTCTGGGAAGTACCAGCGGGTTCGCGCGGTGCACGCGGTCGCCCGATTGTCAATATGTTCCCGCTGCAAGAAGGTGAAAAAATCACCGTGGTATTGCCACTGACTGGCGCGAAACGTAGTTTTCCGGCAGACCAGTATGTGTTCATGGCAACATCTATGGGCACAGTCAAGAAAACGCCACTGGATGACTTCAGCAATCCACGCAAAGCCGGCATTATCGCCGTGGATCTGGATGACGGCGACTTCCTGATCGGCGCAGCGCTGACCGATGGCAAGCATGATGTGATGCTTTTCTCTGATGGTGGTAAAGCGGTGCGCTTCGATGAAAACGACGTGCGTCCCATGGGCCGTACGGCGCGCGGTGTGCGCGGCATGATGCTCGAAGATGGCCAGAACGTCATCGCCATGCTGGTTGCCGAAGATGAGCAGCAAAGTGTGCTGACGGCCACGAAAAATGGTTACGGCAAGCGTACATGCATTACCGAGTACACCCGGCATGGTCGGGGCACCAAGGGCATGATTGCCATCCAGCAAAGCGAGCGCAATGGCAAAGTCGTTGCTGCCACATTGGTGCATGCGGATGATGAGATCATGCTGATCACCGACAAGGGCGTGTTGGTGCGTACCCGCGTGAGCGAAATTCGTGAAATGGGAAGGGCAACCCAGGGTGTGACACTCATTGGTCTGGACGAAGGTTCACAATTGAGCGGGCTGCAGCGGATTGTGGAAAACGATGCCGCTCTTAACGAGAGTATTGGCGAGAATGCTAATGCTAATGCCGACGTCACTGAAGAAGATGCGGCAAAAAACACTGCTGCACTCTCTGACTCATTCGTGCTCAATCCAGAAAATAAAAAATAGAAAATGAAAAACATACTGTCCGCCTTGGGTGTTGTTGTCAGTGCAAGTTTATTGAGTATGGTTGTATCGACGGCCGGCCAGGCTCAAATTGTTGATCCAAAACTGGCGTGGGCGACAAAGGTCGTGGCACTCCAACAAGGCCCGGAACTCAACCGTCTGATCGACCAGTTGGCCAACAGCACGGCTCAGGATTTGTTGCAAAAATGGGGGCCAAAAGTCCAACTTATCACGCCCAAGACCAAGCAGGCGCAGATCACTGAAGAGCTCAATACGGAGCTGCGAAAATATTCGGGTGAAGTCGCACAACTTATTGGCAACAAAGTAGGAAGAGTCAGTGCAGATGCACTCATACCTGCTTACACGGAGAAGTTCACACTTGAAGAGTTGCAGCAGATCACAGGATTTTTTGAATCTCCCGCCATCAAAAAGTACCAAGCCTCAGCACCCGAGTTGGGGAGTATATTTATTCAGCGACTGGTCGAGGCCACGCGTGGCGATGTGTCCGCACGCGCCGCACAGTTTGACGAGTCTGCAGTCAAAATTCTGGGTACAGGTGCAGCGTCTAAATCAGCGCCCACGGCGCCTGCACCGTCCAACAACAAACCTGCGGCCAAGAAATGAGCAGACCCTTTAATTTTTCTGCAGGCCCCGCTACGCTGCCTGAAGAGGTATTGATGCAGGCGTCTGCGGAGATGCTGGACTGGCACGGCAGTGGCATGAGCGTGATGGAGATGAGCCACCGCGGCAAAGAGTTTGTGTCTATTTACGAAGAAGCTGAAAACGATATCCGGGAACTGCTTGCCGTACCGCCAGAATTCAGCATCCTCTTCATGCAAGGCGGCGGCATCGCCGAGAATGCGATCGTCCCGCTTAACCTGTCAGCCAGCCAGAGCGCAGACTATGTGGTCACGGGAAACTGGAGCGACAGGTCACAAAAAGAAGCCCGTAAATACTGTCAAGTCAACATAGCCGCCAGCAACGAGGCAGATGGGCACACCCGTTTGCCCGCTCCAGCGAGCTGGCGACTGAGCACCGGCGCACGCTATGTTCATGTATGCACCAACGAGACCGTGCATGGTGTCGAAATGCATGAGCTGCCTGATCTGAAGGCACTGGGCAGCACAGCACCCTTGGTGATTGATTTTTCGTCGCATATGGCATCACGCCCTGTGGATTGGTCTCGGGTGGGACTGGCCTATGGCGGGGCTCAAAAAAATGTAGGGCCCGCTGGCTTGACGCTGGTGTTTGTGCGCCGGGACTTGCTGGGCCATGCCTTGCCGCACTGCCCGACGGCATTTAACTACGAGGTGGTCTCAAGTCATCAGTCGATGTACAACACCCCGCCAACGTATGCCATCTACATTGCAGGGCTGGTCTTCAAGTGGCTCAAAAAACAGGGGGGGATGTCCGTCATTGAGCAGCGCAACATCGCCAAAGCCCAGCTGCTTTATGACTTCATTGACGCCTCGCACCTGTACACCAGCTTCGTAGCGAAAGACTGCCGCTCGCGCATGAACGTGCCTTTCTTTCTGCGTGAGGACAAGCTCAATGATCTGTTTCTTGCAGGTGCCAGAGAGCACCGGTTGCTGCAACTCAAAGGCTATAAAACGCTGGGTGGTATGCGGGCCAGCCTCTATAACGCCATGCCCCTCGAAGGGGTACAGGCACTCGTGAACTATATGCAGGCTTTTGAGCTTGAACATGCTTGACATGACACTAAATCTCGCTGAATTGCGCGTCCAAATCGACGCCATTGACCAAGAGTTGCTGAGCTTGCTCAACCGCCGTGCGCAGGTCGCTGAGCGCGTTGGCGAAGTCAAAAAACGTGAAGGGTCGCCTTTTTTCAGACCCGACCGCGTTGCCAAAGTGATTGAGAAAATTCAGCACGCCAATCAAGGGCCGCTAAAAAACGAGCATGTTGAAGCTGTCTGGCGTGAAATCATGTCGGCATGTCTGGCACTTGAGTCTCCCGTACGTGTCGCCTACCTCGGCCCTGCTGGAACCTTCAGCGAGCAGGCCGCCCTGCAGTTTTTTGGCACCAGCATCGAACACGTGCCTTGCGTGAGCATTGATGAGGTGTTTCGCGCCACTGCATCGGGCAGCGCAGGCTATGGTGTTGTGCCCGTTGAAAACTCCAGCGAAGGCGTGGTGTCGCGCTCTCTCGACTTGTTCCTCAACTCACCGTTGCATATTGTGGGAGAGACGAGTTTGCTGGTCAGACACAGCCTGCTGCGACTGGTTGACTCCATGGA
>RDZZ01000109.1 GCA_004293655.1 Polaromonas sp.
GCAGGCTCTAGCCCCGAGGGGGTCGCTGCGCCTGCTGGTGAAGGCATGCCCGCCCCCACGATCGCGCACTGCGTCTTCAGATTGGTACAGCCGATTGCGCGGCCTTGGATTGAGGGTGTAAAGACCTTCTATTTGGCTTGATCTGTGCTGTCAATTTTCCAATCTGAGTCAAAATTGGGAACCTATGAACACATCGTCCCCTTTTTCTTTTCTGGAATCCATGGCCACCCGTTTTCAGCCACCCGCCTGGGTCGTTGATGGGGCACAGCAGCGGCTGGTTCTGTTCCTGAACCATGTCGTGATGCAGGAAAAAGAGGCGCAAGACCGCCTGGCCCGCAAAAAGGGCAGCGTGCTGCATGTGCGCTGGGGATTGTTCGCGATGGACATTCTCATCACGCCTGCCGGACTGCTGGACCGGGCTTCTTCCAGCGCCAAACCGGACCTGCTGATCTCGGTGGCGGCTGACTCGCCTGCGGTGGTGCTGCAATCGGTGCTGGCGGGCAAGCCGCCCCCTGTCAAGATTGAAGGCGATGTGCAACTGGCTGCCGAGTTGGGCTGGCTGGCTGAGAATTTGCGTTGGGATGTCGAAGAAGATTTGTCCCGCGTGTTGGGCGACATTCCGGCGCATGCGCTGGCCGATGCCGGGCGGCGCATGCTGGCGGCCCTGAAATCATTTTTGGTGAGCAATCCTTTGGCACCTGCTGCCAGTGCGCAGACCGCATCCAGCCAGAAGCCAACGCCTGCAAACACTGAGAAAGCGGCTGCATGATGCGGATTTTCAGGGGGTTTTTCATTGTCTGGACGGTGCTGCGTTTTGGTTTGGATGAGTTGGTACTTTCTGGCTTTCAAAAGCCGTGGATCAAGCTGATACGCCGCGTTGTCTCGATAGGCCGCAATTTGCGCGCACCGCGTGGTGAACGGCTGCGTGAGGCGCTGGAGAGCCTGGGGCCAATATTTGTCAAGTTTGGCCAGGTCATGTCCACCCGGCGCGATTTGTTGCCGCCCGATATCGCTGACGAGCTGGCCAGACTGCAAGACCGGGTGCCGCCATTTGAGTCTGCCCTGGCTGTGAGCATGATTGAAAAATCATTTGGCCGGCCGCTGGCCCAAATTTTTGCCAGCTTTGACCACACACCGATTGCCAGCGCCTCGATTGCCCAGGTCCACTTTGCGGTTTTGCCAAACGGGCGCGAAGTCGCCGTCAAGGTGCTGCGCCCGAACATGTTGCCGGCCATTGAAAAAGACCTGGCCTTGATGCACATGATGGCCGGCTGGGTGGAGGGCGCGTCTGCTGATGGCAAGCGCCTGAAGCCGCGCGAAGTCATCGCCGAGTTCGACAAATACCTGCATGACGAGCTGGACCTGCTGCGCGAAGCCTCCAGCGCCGCACAACTGCGCCGCAACATGGCCGGGCTGGACTTGGTGATGATTCCCGAGATCATCTGGGACTACTGCATGCCCGACGTGATGGTGATGGAGCGCATGAAGGGCGTGCCGATCAGCCAGACCCAGCGCCTGCGCGATGCGGGTGTTGACATGAAAAAACTCGCCCGTGACGGGGTGACGATATTTTTCACCCAGGTGTTTCGGGACGGTTTTTTTCACGGCGACATGCATCCCGGCAACATTCAGGTCAGCCTGGAGCCTGCCACATTTGGGCGCTACATCTCGCTGGACTTTGGCATTGTGGGCACACTCACCGAGGTGGACAAGGAATACCTGGCGCAAAATTTCTCGTCTTTTTTCCGGCGTGACTACAAACGCGTGGCCGAGCTGCACATCGAGTCCGGCTGGGTGCCCGCCAGCACCCGCGTCGATGAGCTGGAAGCTGCGATCCGCGCCTGTTGTGAGCCTTACTTTGACAGGCCGCTCAAAGAGATTTCATTGGGGCTGGTGCTGATGCGCCTGTTCCAGACCTCGCGCCGCTTTCATGTCGAGATTCAACCCCAGCTGGTGCTGCTGCAAAAAACACTGCTCAACATCGAGGGCCTGGGCCGGGACCTGGACCCCGACCTGGATTTGTGGAGCACGGCCAAGCCCTTTCTTGAAAAATGGATGATTGAGCAAATCGGCCCCGAGAAATTGTTCGCCCAGCTCAAAATCGAAGCCCCGACATACGCCAAGCTGCTGCCCGCCTTGCCACGTTTGCTGACACAGTATTTGCAACAA
This sequence comes from Polaromonas sp., assembly GCA_004293655.1. GTDB lineage: Bacteria > Pseudomonadota > Gammaproteobacteria > Burkholderiales > Burkholderiaceae_C > Polaromonas. The sequence continues at coordinate 2,170 of RDZZ01000109.1, forward strand.
AAACCAGATGCGGGTCGCCGCGAGCTGATGGAGCTGCTGGCCGAGCAAAAGCGTACCAATAAACTGCTACAAGGCATTATTTATGGAGGCGTTGGCTTTTTGCTGGGCCTGGTTGCCATGCAGGTGATTCTGAGGGTCAGGCTTTTTTAGGCGCCGCCTATAATCGGCGGCTTTGCACAACAGGCCAGGCCCGGAAATCCTTGTCCGAAAACCTCCGAAAATCTTCCAAAAATTTCCCGAAGAACCATGCCAATTTACGCCTATAAATGCGAGTCCTGTGGGCATACCCAAGACGTTTTGCAAAAAATGTCTGATGCACCCCTGACCGATTGTCCCCAGTGCGGTGCGGCCACCTTTAAAAAGCAGCTCACCGCTGCAGGGTTTCAACTCAAAGGCTCGGGCTGGTACGTCACTGATTTTCGTGGCGGCGCGCAACCGGGCGTACCTGCAGGGCAAGGCGGCGAGCCAGGCGTTGCAGCAGCGTCAGCACCCGCAGCACCGGGTACCGCTGCAGTCGCTGCCACTTCTGCAACTGCCGCGCCAGCACCAGCTTCGCCCGCCTCCAGCACTGCAACGTCTGGCACATCAGGTAAAGGCAACGCCTGATGGCCGCCATACGCAAATGGCTGCTGGCGGGTTTGCTGGTACTGGTGCCTCTAGGCATCACAGTCTGGGTGCTGGACTGGATCATTGCCACGCTCGACCAGACGCTTCTGATCCTGCCGGGCGCCTGGCATCCCGACAAAATCCTGGGCTTTCACATCCCCGGCTTCGGCGTGTTGCTGACACTGTTCATTGTGTTGCTGATCGGAGCCTTTACCAGTAATTTTTTCGGCAAGAAACTGGTCAGCTGGTGGGATGCGCTGCTCAACCGCATTCCCATCGTCCGCTCGATTTATTCCAGCGTCAAACAGGTGTCTGACACGCTTTTTTCAGAAAACGGCAATGCCTTTCGCAAGGCGCTGCTGGTGCAGTGGCCACGCGAGGGCGTGTGGACGATTGGCTTTCAAACCGGCACGCCTGGCGGGGATGTGGCCAACCACCTGCAGGGCGACTACCTCAGTGTGTATGTTCCCACCACACCCAACCCGACCGGTGGCTACTTTGTGATGCTCAAGCGCGAAGATTGCATTGAACTCAAGATGAGCGTCGATGAAGCACTGACGTATGTGATTTCCATGGGCGTGGTGGTGCCCGGCAGCACGGCCAACTACAAACCAAAATAATTTCAGAGAACCTTCATTTATGTCTTCCCAAATGCGTACCAACTATTGTGGTCTTGTGACCGAAGCCCTGACCGGGCAAACCGTATCCCTGTGCGGCTGGGTCAACCGCAGGCGTGACCACGGCGGCGTGATTTTTGTTGATTTGCGTGACCGCGAAGGCTATGTGCAAGTGGTGTGTGACCCCGACCGCGCCGGCATGTTCGCCACGGCTGAAGGCGTGCGCAACGAGTTCTGCATCCAGGTCAAAGGCGTGGTGCGCGCGCGGCCTGAAGGCACGGTCAATGACGGCTTGAGAAGCGGAAAAATTGAAGTGCTTTGCCACGAAATGACGGTGCTGAACCCTAGCGTCACCCCGCCGTTCCAGCTCGACGACGACAACCTGTCAGAAACCACCCGCCTGACGCACCGCGTGCTGGACTTGCGCCGCCCGTACATGCAAAACAACCTGATGCTGCGTTACCGCGTGGCGATGGAGACCCGCAAGTTTCTGGATGCCAACGGTTTCATTGACATTGAAACCCCCATGCTGACCAAAAGCACGCCAGAAGGCGCACGCGACTATCTGGTGCCAAGCCGGGTCAACGAAGGCATGTTTTTCGCATTGCCGCAAAGCCCGCAATTGTTCAAGCAGTTGCTGATGGTGGCGGGGTTTGACCGTTACTACCAGATCACCAAATGCTTTCGCGATGAAGACCTGCGCGCTGACCGCCAGCCTGAATTCACGCAGATTGATATCGAAACATCCTTCATGGGCGAGCAGGACATCCGCGACATGTTCCAGGGCATGATCAGCAACATCTTCAAGACGGTGCTGGGCACGGACCTGGGTGAGTTCCCGGTGATGGCGTACGGCGAGGCGATGCACCGCTTTGGCTCTGACAAACCGGATTTGCGGGTCAGCATGGAATTCACGGAACTCACCGATGTGATGGCCGATGTGGACTTCAAGGTGTTCAGCGTGCCCGCCACCACCCTGGGCGGCCGCGTGGTTGCACTGCGCGTGCCGGGCGGTGCAGAAATGCCCCGCAGCGAGATTGATGCCTACACCGAATTTGTCAAGATCTACGGTGCCAAGGGCCTGGCCTGGATCAAGGTCAACGACATCGCCAAAGGCAAAGAAGGCTTGCAAAGTCCGATTGTCAAAAACATTCACGATGCGGCGATTGCCGAGATCTTGAAGCGCACGGGCGCTGCCAATGGCGACCTGCTGTTCTTTGGTGCCGACAAGGCAAAAATCGTCAACGACAGCATTGGCGCACTGCGCCTGAAGGTGGGCCTGAGCCCGCTGGGCAGAAAGCTGGGCCTGTTCACGGCTGGCTGGAAGCCGCTGTGGGTGGTGGACTTTCCGATGTTTGAGCACGACGAAGCCAACGACCGCTGGGCCGCCGTACATCACCCCTTTACTGCACCCAAAGACGGCCATGAAGACTGGATGACCACCAACCCCGGAAAATGCATTGCCAAAGCCTATGACATGGTGCTCAATGGCTGGGAACTCGGTGGCGGCTCAGTGCGCATTCACCGGGCAGACGTGCAGAGCAAGGTGTTTGATGCGCTCAAGATCGGCCCCGAGGAAGCGCAGGAAAAATTCGGCTTTTTGCTCGACGCCCTGCAATACGGCGCACCACCACACGGTGGCCTGGCCTTCGGCCTGGACCGTATCGTGACCCTGATGACGGGTGCAGAGTCCATCCGCGACGTGATTGCCTTTCCGAAAACCCAGCGCGCCCAGTGTTTGCTCACACATGCACCGAGCCCTGTCGATGAAAAGCAGCTCAAGGAGTTGCATATTCGCTTGCGCCACCCACTCCCGGTTTGACACACTGCGCACGGGCAGTACACGCTAAAAATCTAACGACTCTCTTCGGGGCTGAATGAAAAAATTCAAAATCCCCGAGTCCGTTCTG
>RDZZ01000110.1 GCA_004293655.1 Polaromonas sp.
CCGGACAGCTGGCAGGCGATTTTGCGGGCCAACAATGCACAGGCTTGCCTGATTCTGCGAATTAATGAAAGAAAAACGACTCCAGCGCAGTATCTACGTGTACTGTCTGCTATCAATATAGAAGCATATGCTGTGGGTGATTATGGTGTGGTACTGGCCAACGCCCAGCCCATACCGTCACTGCCTGGCTTTGCAGAGGGCCATTTTTCAGTGCAGGATGCTGCTGCCCAGCTGGCCGCGCCGTTGCTGGTCAAGGCTCTGGCGCCCATACACGGCAGTCGCCTCAACATACTGGATGCCTGCGCTGCCCCTGGTGGCAAAACCGCGCACCTGCTGGAGCTGGTCGATGCCGACGTGACCGCGCTCGATATTGCCACCCGGCGCTGTGAGCGTATGGGCCAAAATCTGCAGCGCCTGGGCTTGCAAGCCAACATTGTGGTGGGCGATGCCGGGCAGCCCGACAACTGGTGGAATGGCGCACTGTTTGACGCGATTTTGCTCGATGCGCCGTGTACTGCGTCAGGCATCGTGCGCCGCCACCCGGACGTGCGCTGGCTTCGCAGGCCGACCGATATTGCCCAGCTGGCCGCCGTGCAGGCGAAGCTGCTGGAGACTTTGTGGCCGCTTCTCAGGCCCGGTGGGCGTCTGGTGTATTGCACCTGCTCGGTTTTCAGGGCAGAGGGGCAAACCCAGATAGAAACGTTTGTTACACACCACACCGATGCCGTTTTGATGCCTTCGCCAGGCCATTTGCTGCCCCAAAGCAGTGCCACCAGCCCGGCAAGCCCGACTTTGCCGGACAATTTGACAGGTGAACACGACGGTTTTTATTACGCCCTTCTTGAAAAACGCAACGACTAAGGCTGCTTTGAAGCAGTTTTTCGCCTGGTGCCTGTGCATGGTTTGGCTGCACTTCGAGGCACTTGCGGCACCTACCGAATTGACCCAGCTGCGCCTCGAACGTGCCGAAGACGGCATTTACCTGTCTGCTGTGGTGCAGTTTGATCTGCCCCCCGTTGTTGAGGATGCCCTGACCAAAGGCATCCCGATGTTTTTTGTTGCAGAAGCCGACATCTACCAAAGCCGCTGGTACTGGACGGACCGCCGTGTGGCCAGCGCGACCCGCACCATACGCCTGTCGTTTCAGCCCTTGAGTCGGCGCTGGCGCGTCAACATCGTGACCGGGTTGATCAACAACTCGTCGGGCCTGCGCGCCACATTCAACCAGAACTACGACAGCCTGCCCGAGGCCCTGTCGGCGGTGCAGCGCCTGTCACGCTGGAAGGTGGCCGACAATGCCGAGGTCGACCCGGATGTGGCGTACAAGCTTGAATTCAGTTTCAACATGGATTTGTCCCAGCTGCCACGCCCGCTCCAGATTGGTGTGGCCGGGCAAAAAGACTGGACGATCGCCGTGCAGCAGACCGAGCGCCTGCAGGTAGGGCCTGTGCGCCCATCTGTCCCCAGCAGCCTGAGCGGTGACAAACCCAAGGCGACTTCACCATGACGGGGGTATGCACATGAGGCTCAAGCACAAGGTCTCGTCCATCAAGAGCAGCCCGGCTTTCCGCTGGGCCATCGGCGTGGGTGTGGGGGCCGTTGTTGCCCTCGGCCTGGTGTTGTTGTTTTTGCTCACACAAGCCACCGACAACCGCGATTTGTATGAGCGCAACTATGCGCGCCTGCTGGTGCTCAACATCGTGGTGGCGGCTTTGCTGCTGCTGGTGATTGGCTGGATCGTGACGCGTCTGCTGCTGCGGCTCAAGCGCGGGCGTTTTGGCAGTCGGCTGCTGGTCAAGCTCGCTGCCATTTTTGCGCTGGTCGGCTTGATGCCCGGTTTGATGATTTATGTGGTGTCTTACCAGTTCGTATCGCGCTCGATTGAAAGCTGGTTTGACGTCAAGGTCGAAGGTGCGCTGGACGCAGGCCTGAATCTGGGCCGTGCCACGCTGGACGCGATGGCGCTGGACCTGGCCAACAAAACCAGGCAGGCTGCCGCGCAGATTTCAGACACGCCAGACGCCCTGGCTGGCCTGGCACTCGAACGCATGCGTGACCCGTTATCGGCCAGCGATGTGGTGCTGTGGACAGCATCTGGCCAAGTCATTGCCGGCGTCGGTGCGTCGCGTTTCACCCTCAACCCCGAGCGGCCTGCGGCCCAGCAGCTTCGCACGGCCCGGGCGCAGCGCGTGGTCACGCAGATCGAGGGGCTCGATGAGCTGGTACCCACCGGCGCTGGTGAGCTGGCCAGTGGGATATCGGCAGCGGCAGGCACCCCCATGCCGGCACGCATCAAGGCCATTGCTGTGGTCAACAACCCCAATGTCGGCTTGCTGGGCGATGCGCGCTTTTTGCAGGTCACACAAATCATTCCGGCGACACTGGTAGCCAATGCCATTGCTGTGCAAGAGGCCAACCGTGAATACCAGGAGCGGGCGTTGGCGCGTGGCGGCCTGCGCCAAATGTATATTGGCACACTCACGCTCAGTTTGTTTCTGGCCGTGTTTGGCGCGGTGTTGCTGGCAGTCGTGCTGGGCAACCAGTTGGCCAAACCGCTGCTGGTATTGGCAGAGGGTGTGCGCCAGGTGGCCCAAGGAGACCTGACCCCCAAGGCCGCCTTGCAGGGCAAAGACGAGCTGGGTGGGCTGACCCGCTCGTTTGCCGATATGACCCAGCAATTGAGTGATGCCCGCTCGGCCGTGCAGCAAAGCATGAGCCAGGTCGACGCGGCACGGGCCAACCTGCAAACCATTCTGGACAACCTCACGGCCGGCGTGATTGTGCTGGATGACGGGGGCCGCATCCAGTCCAGCAACCCCGGTGCCACCCGTATCCTGCGCGTGCCACTTGCCATTTACCACGGCCAGCCGCTCAGCCAGGTACCCAGCCTGGAGGTGTTTGCAAAAGAGGTACAGACCCAGTTTGCCCACTACCATTCCCACTACCTGGGCGATGGCACCGACCACATCGACCACGCCGTGCAGAACCCGCAGCACTGGCAACAATCGTTTGAGCTGCACACGGCCTTGCCGGGCGCGCTTGACAACGCCACCGCACTGATTGCGCGCGGCGCAAAAATGCCAGGCACTGAAGAGTTTTTGCTGGTGTTTGACGATGTCTCTGAAATGGTGTCGGCCCAGCGTGCGCAAGCCTGGGGCGAGGTCGCGCGCAGACTGGCGCATGAAATCAAGAACCCGCTGACACCGATTCAGTTGTCTGCCGAGCGGCTTGAAATGAAGCTCACCGGCAAACTCGGTGCGCCCGAGCAGGCGCTGCTGACCAAATCAGTCAAAACCATTGTCGATCAGGTCGACGCCATGAAGCGGCTCGTCAACGAGTTCCGCGATTACGCACGGCTGCCTGCTGCAGAACTCAAACCCGTGGACCTCAATGCGCTGGTCAGTGAAGTGCTGCAGCTCTACGCCAGTGAAAACGCAAGCATTGCCATCCACACCGAACTCGACGCAAAAGCGCCGCCCATTCAGGGCGACGCCCAGCAACTGCGCCAAGTCATCCACAACCTGCTGCAAAACGCACAAGATGCCCATGAGGGCAAACCAAGCGGCCGCGTCACGCTCAAAACAGAGTTTTCTGAAGCCTCACGCCGGGTGCGTTTGAGCGTTCGCGACAGGGGAGTCGGTTTCCCGGATCACATCCTCAAACGCGCGTTCGAGCCTTATGTCACCACCAAGGCCAAAGGCACTGGCCTGGGGCTGGCGGTGGTCAAAAAAATCGCCGATGAACACGCAGCACGGGTCGATATTTCAAACCGCACAGACGGCGGCGTGGTGCAGGGCGCGCAAGTTTCGTTATCATTCGCAGTTGCAGCTCAAGTTGCAGTTTAGCAACACATTTTGCAACAACTTATTCAAGCATTTCGGTAGTCACTTCGATATTCGCTTCGACATTCACAGCAACCCTCAAGGCAACAATTCAATCATGGCAAATATTCTGGTGGTCGACGACGAGCTGGGCATACGCGACCTACTCTCAGAAATTCTCAATGATGAAGGGCATCAAGTGGAGCTGGCTGAAAACGCTGCACAAGCCCGTGCCGCGCGGCTGCGTACCAAACCCGACCTGGTGCTGCTCGATATCTGGATGCCTGACACCGACGGCGTGACACTGCTCAAAGAGTGGTCTTCCAGTGGCTTGCTCACCATGCCCGTCATCATGATGAGCGGGCACGCCACCATTGACACAGCCGTAGAGGCCACCAAAATCGGGGCCATGGCTTTTCTTGAAAAGCCCATCACCCTTCAAAAACTGCTCAAAGCCGTAGAACAAGGCCTGGCCAAGTCCACTGGTCGCAAGCCAGTGATGCCAGGCGCCGTCATCAGCCCGATCGACTTGACGACAGAAACCGTCATGACCGGTGGGACGCCGCCTGTAGCTGCTGAGCTGGGGCCACAGCCAACGCAGAGTTTCCTGCTGGAAAAACCACTGCGCGAGGCCAGGGACGAGTTTGAAAAAGCCTACTTCGAGTTTCACCTCGCCAAAGAAGGCGGCTCCATGACCCGCGTCGCCGAAAAAACCGGACTCGAGCGCACCCATCTGTACCGCAAACTCAAGCAGCTCGGCGTGGACCTGAGTCGGGGCAAGCGCGGCAACTAAAATGGCTGTGCGGTTTGCGCAGCGGGCAAAAAAGGCCAACCAGCTGGTATATAATCATGCCCTCAGGCCCGGTAGCTCAGTCGGTAGAGCAGAGGATTGAAAATCCTTGTGTCGGTGGTTCGATTCCGCCCCAGGCCACCACATTCCATGCGCCCCAGCGCCCTTTTCGGGTCCTGGGGCGCTTCTATATGAAGCGCAGTCGTTAAGCTTTGGCATGCTGCCCAAGTTGCATTGCCGCTGGCAATTGCCAAATGGACCGCTGTAACTGCATTCGCCGAGGATCTCCTCGTTTCCCAGACGATAGCCTTCACTGCCTTAGTGCTTGGTAGCAACCTGCTTTGCTTGACTCAACTGCGTCAATTTTTAGATATTCCAATCGCTGTAAGCCAGAACGGTGAACTGGACTGCGGTTTGGCTTACTCGAGTCTGACGATGTCGTACCATCCGATGCATCCAGAATTCGCTTCGCAGGCGATTCTTGGGCTGAGCAACGGCACGAGAATGCTAGGGCGTGTTAGCAATCAAGCCAGACCGATCATGC
>RDZZ01000111.1 GCA_004293655.1 Polaromonas sp.
TCGTCTTCGTCGGCCTCGTCATCGCTTTGTGCAGCGGATGCCAGGCCAGGCTTGCCCGCCATGTATTCAAGGCCCGCCACAACGGTCAAAAACCACTCGCCGTCCGGCTCCTGCAGCACCACATCGGCCAGGGTTTGTGCCCAGGGTGCCAGCACAATGGCGTCCAGCAGGCCGCTCCAGTCTGGCAGCTCGTCGGCTTCATGGCTGAGCAAATGGTCCATCACGGCGGGCAATTTAAACGTCAAACCCTGGTGAAAGATCACCGCCACCATCTCGGGGCTGAGCGCCATCATCTTGACCAGAAAAGGCAGCTCCGCGCGCTTGTCAGCCAGGCGCTGGCGCAGCACGTCGCGCCCTTCAGAGTCAAACGTCAGATCGTCGATTTCTGACTGGTAGGCTGAGCGAAGGTCAAGGAAAAAGGGGGAAATGGTCATTCGGCGTGGTTTTTCGTGTTTGTCGGGCCATCGGTTGTGCCCAGGCTGGGTACTTGGGAGCAAAAAAGCGTGGTTAAAGGAAGGGCGCGGCAAGCGGCTAAAGAAGCGGCTTGAAGTAACCCAGCCAAATCTCTCTGGCAGTGTCCAGCGGATTGTCGAGCAGGCTGCGGCGGCGGTTGTCGTCGTAGGCCTGGCGTTTCTCAGCGTCCGACAGCACGTCATAGGCTTCTTGCACCGCCCGGAACTGCGCCGCCGCATCAAGCGCCACATTCCTGTCAGGGTGATAAAAAGACGCCTTCTGACGAAACGCCTTCTTGATATCGGCAAGTGTTGCGGCGCTGTTCAGGCCGAGGGTGGTGTAGTGGTCTGTCATCGGATTCGCCTTGTATCGGCCAGCATGGACTCATGGTCATCCGCTGCCAGCCTCGGTCCGGCGGCCAACAGCGCACCAAGTTTGTCTATCGGAGCGGCTTTGTCGTCTGCGCCTGAAGATACCCACGCCGACAACCGTCCCTCCACCAGTCTGAAGCGCCGACTGCAGCGCGCGGCCAGCGATTCGTCGTGCGTGACCATGATAAAAGCCGTGCCTTGGTCGCGGGCGAGCTGCAGCATCAGCTCAAACACGGCGTCTGCAGTCGAGCGGTCGAGGTTGCCCGTGGGTTCATCAGCCAGCACGCAAGCCGGTTGCGTGACCAGCGCGCGCGCAATCGCCACGCGCTGGCGCTCGCCGCCCGACAGCTCGGCGGGGCGGTGGTGAATGCGGCCCTCCAAACCCACATTTGCCAGCATTTTGGTGGCTACCTGGGCAGCATTTGCAGGGGCCATGCGGCGAATCCACAAAGGCATGGCGACGTTGTCCAGGGCGCTGAATTCAGGCAGCAGGTGGTGAAACTGATAGACAAAGCCCAGACACTGGTTGCGCAACTGGCCCTGGCGCTGTGCCGACAGCGCGGCCAGGTTCTGGCCCTTGAGCAGCACCTGCCCGCCCGTCGGTGCGTCCAGCCCGCCCATCAGGTGCAGCAGCGTGCTTTTGCCAGAACCGGATGTGCCGACGATGGCGATGGTCTCGCCCGCATTGACCTGCAGGTCTACGCCTTGCAGCACCGTGACATCCAGACGGCCTTCAATGAAGCGTTTGGTGATGCCTGTGGCTTGGAGAACAACATCACTCATAACGCAAAGCCTCCGCCGGATTCACGCGGCTGGCGTGCCAGCTGGGGTACAAGGTGGCCAAAAAAGCCAGAATCAGCGCAATCACGGCAATCGGCATGATGTCGCTGTACTGCGGCTCACTGGGCATGCGGCTAATCAGGTAGATGTCTTTGGGCAAAAAGCTGGCGTTGAGCAGTCGCTCCAGCGCGGGCACCAGCACGTCGATGTTGAACGCCACGCCCAGGCCCAGCAGCAGCCCGGCCAGCGTGCCAATCACACCCACCATCGCGCCTTGCACCACAAAAATGCCCATGATGCTTTTCGGGCTGGCACCCAGCGTGCGCAAAATCGCGATGTCGGCGCGCTTGTCGGTCACGGTCATCACCAGCGTGCTGACCAGATTGAAGGCAGCGACGGCCACGATCAGCGTGAGAATGATGAACATCATGCGTTTTTCAAGCTGCACGGCGGCAAACCAGGTCTTGTTTTGCCGCGTCCAGTCACGAATGAGCAAATCGCCGCTCAGGGATCGAGACAGCTCTACCGCCACTTCACGGGCCTGGTGCAGGTCTTTGAGCTTGATGCGTATGCCGGTCGGCCCCTCCAGCCGGAAGATTTTGGCGGCATCTGTCTGGTGCATCATGACGAGCGCCGAATCGTATTCAAAATGGCCTGAATCAAAGGTGCCGACCACCTTCATCTGCTTCAAACGCGGCACCACGCCCGCCGGGGTGACCTGGCCGCTGGGGGCAATCAGGGTGACCACATCGCCCTCGCGCACGCCCATGCTGCGTGCCAGCTCGCCGCCCAGCACCACCCCGAACTCGCCTGCCACCAGTCTGGCCAGCGTCGGGCCAGAGGCGGCGGCCAGATCGGTCACCTGCCCTTCCAGCGTCGGGTCAATGCCCCGCACAATGGTGCCTTTCATGTCTTCCCCGCGCGCCAGCAATGCCTGGGCTGCTATGAAAGTTGCAGCACCCAGCACATTCGGGCTGGTCTTGATCTCGGCCAGGGTTTTTTGCGGGTCAGGCAGCGCGGCGTTGTTGGGCGCAAACACCTCGATGTGCGAGATCACGCCCAGCATGCGGTCACGGACTTCTTTTTGAAAGCCGTTCATCACGCTCAGCACAATGATGAGTGCCGCCACACCGAGCGCAATGCCCAGCATGGACACGCCCGAGATGAATGAAATGAACCCGTTGCGGCGCGTGGCCCGGCCAGCACGCGTGTAGCGCCAGCCCAAAATCAACTCGTAAGGAATCTGCATCGGGCGATTGTGGCATCCCTGACAATCACGCCATGCCTGCTGACTATTCACACCCTACCTATTCGCACCCTGCACCGTCCCATCTTGTGATCCCTTTTTCCGTCTGCAACGGCGACGGCTGGCTGCAAGCCATGAAAGCCTTGCCCGAGCGCCGGGAAGGCGGCTTGACAAACCTGCCACGCCTTTTGCGGGGCATGAAACTGGTTGACACAACGTCTTTTGAAGCCTCGTCGCTGTCAACACCCCATGAAAGAGTGCTGGCCAAAGCACTGGGCCTGCCAGGCTGTGAGGCAATGCCAGATGGCTTGCTCCCCTGGGCCGCCTGGCAAGCCGCGCAAACCCCTGGCCTGCAAGACCAGCCCGGCAAGGCCTGGGCCTTCATCACACCGTGCCACTGGGCCATGGGCCGTGAGCACGCCAGCCTGAGCGACCCGGCCGCCTTGGCCTTGACAGACGTGGATGCCCAGACGCTGCTGCAAGCCATGCAGCCCTACTTTGAGACCGAGGGCATCACACTGCACCCTGCGGCCCCAGACCGCTGGCTGGCAGAAGGCGAGATTTTTCGTGACTTGCCCACCGCATCAATAGACCGGGTGATGGGCCGCAATGTCGATGCGTGGCTGCCCGCCGCCAGAAAAATCAAACTGCTGCAAAACGAGATGCAGATGCTGCTCTACACCCACCCCTGGAACGACGAACGCAGTGCCAAGCGGCGGCAAACCGTCAACTCGTTCTGGCTCAGTGGCACGGGGGCATTGGTGCAAACTCCAGCGACTTGTATGCCCACGCCTGGCGTCACCCTCAACCGAAGCCTGGCGCCAGCCGCTTTCACCGACGACTGGGCGGGCCATGCCCAGGCCTGGGCTGCGCTGGACGCAGGTGACGTGGCTGCACTGCTGGCCCGTCAGGCTGCGGGCGAGAGCGTGCGCTTGTCGCTGTGCAGCGAGAGCCAGGCGCTGACGTTTGAAACGTCTGCGCCCGGCCTGCTGACCAAAATCATGCATCTTTTAAGGCCCCACGGCAATCTGGACGTGCTTTTTCAGCTATCAAAACAATAGTAAATCACGGATGAAGAGATGAAAATTCAAGTCAGACATGCCCCGCCCCGCGCCGTGTGGGCCTTGCAGCAAGCAGGCGTACACCCGCTGCTGGCCCAACTGTTTGCCGCGCGCGGCGTGCATTCTGCCGACGAGCTGGACGATGGCCTGGCGCGGCTGCTCAGCCCTGCAGGCATGCTGGACACAGGTGCTGCGGCCACATTGCTGGCAGACGCGATGGCTGCGGGTCAAAAAATCTGTGTGGTAGCTGACTACGACTGCGATGGCGCGACGGCCTGCGCTGTGGCCCTGCGCGGCTTGCGGCTGCTGGGGGCCACGTTGCCGGGCTGGAGCGTGACCTATCTGGTGCCTGACCGGGTGGTCGATGGCTACGGCCTGACGGCGCCGATTGCCGAGCGCGTCAAAGCCCTGGGGGCCGATGTGCTGGTCACGGTGGACAACGGCATCGCCAGCTTTGACGGCGTGGCGCGGGCCAAGGCCCTGGGCATGCGCGTGCTGGTGACTGACCACCACCTGCCCGCGCTGAGTGACGGGCGCATTTTGTTGCCTGACGCAGACGTCATCGTCAACCCCAACCAGCCGGGCTGCACGTTCGGCAGCAAGGCGATTGCCGGTGTCGGCGTGATGTTTTACGTGCTGATGGCGCTGCGCGCCGAGCTGCGCGCGCGCGGTGTGTTCAGCACTGCCACGCAACCCAAGCTCGATGCACTGCTGCCACTGGTGGCGCTGGGCACGGTGGCCGATGTGGTCAGGCTGGACGCCAACAACCGCCGCCTGGTGGCCCAGGGCCTCAAACGCATCCGGGCGGGGCATCTGCCTGCAGGCGTTGCCAGTCTTTTTATAGCGGCGGGTCGCACAGCCCGTGTGGCAACCACGTTTGACTTTGGCTTTGCCCTGGGGCCACGCATCAACGCTGCCGGGCGCCTGAGCGACATGACGCTGGGCATCGAATGCCTGCTGACCGACGACGCAGGGCGGGCCGATGAGCTGGCCCGCACGCTCGACGGCATCAACCGCCAGCGGCGCGACATTGAGGCCGACATGCGCGAGCAGGCCCAGCTGGCAGCGGACGCGATGATCGACATGGACATCAACGGGGAACAAGAGCCGCCCCCGGCGATTGCGATTTACGAGCCCAGCTTTCACGAAGGTGTGGTGGGCATTGTGGCCTCGCGCATCAAAGACCGGCTGCACCGCCCCACGTTTGTGTTTGCTGCCAG
>RDZZ01000112.1 GCA_004293655.1 Polaromonas sp.
CATTTCCATTTCCTTCAGCCGCACTCGCAGCCACGGCCCTGAGCGCCTGTGGTGACGGCTCTGGGCATCAACGGATGCGGCAGATGCAGCGGGCAAGCCTGGCGGGCACACCGTGGTGATCATTCTGGCCGCCCCTGCACTCGTCAGCGCGCTGTGTACAAGCCGTCTCATGCTGCCAGCCCGGCAGCCTTCATTGCGGCAATTTCAGCCGGGGTATAGCCCACCTGTGTCAGCAGGGCTTCTGTGTGCTCGCCCACCTGCGGCGGGCTGCTGCGCACTCCGGGGCGTTCACCGTCCAGCGTGATCGGCATCAGCGGCACCAGCGTTGATTGCCCATCGTTCAATACCAAGGGGGCTAGGCCTGCCGTCGCCAGCAAATGCGGGTCGTTGAACAAATCCTCTGGCCGCGTAATGGGTGCAAATGGCAAACCGTTTTTCTCAAACACAGCCCCCAGCGCTGCTGCGGTAAAGGGCTGCAATTTCAAGCGCAGTATCGGCATCAACCAGTCTCTGGCACCGACGCGGTCATTGTTGGTGGCCAGCCTCGGGTCAGCCAGCAACTCTGCCAGTCCGAACGCCTTGCAAAACGCTGCCCACTGCGTGTCGCTGACCACGGCCAAAAAGATCTGCTCGCCATCCTTGACCTTGAACACATCGTACACCGCCCAGGCTGAAATGCGGCTGGGCATGGGCGCTGCGGGTTTGCCCGTCACGGCAAACTGCATCATGTGCTGGGCGACCAGAAAGACGTTGTTTTCAAACAGCGCGCTTTGCACTTCCTGGCCCTTGCCGGTTCCTCGCGTCGGGTGATCACGCTGGGCCAAAGCGGCCATGGCACCGATTGCGCCAAACATGCCGCCCATGATGTCATTGACGCTGGCGCCGGCCCGCAGCGGGTCGCCGGGGCGGCCTGTCATGTAGGCCAGGCCGCCCATCATCTGCACCACCTCATCCAGTGCGGTGCGGTGGTCATAAGGGCCAGGCAAAAACCCCTTGTGGCTGATGTAGATCAGGCGCGGATGGAGGGCCTTCAGGCTGCTGTAGTCCAGGCCGAGTTTTTGCATGGTGCCGGGTTTGAAGTTCTCGCTCACGATGTCTGCGGTGGCAACCAGCCGCAACGCGGCCTCGCGGCCTTGCGGGCTTTGCAAGTCAAGCGTGACGCTTTTCTTGTTGCGGTTGAACATCGGGAAAAAACCCGAGCCTGAACCCAGCAGGCCGCGTGTGCTGTCGCCCCACGGTGGTTCGACCTTGATGACTTCTGCGCCCAGGTCAGCCAGCACCATGCCACAGGTTGGCCCCATGACCATGTGGCTGAACTCGACCACGCGTATGCCTGCGTAGGGCAAGTGGGTCTGCCGTGATGAATCGGTTGACTCAGGCATGTTGTGTTTCCTGTGAAAACCCTTTGGGCAAACCGGCTTCGGGCGTCATGCCGTAAATCGGCTCGCCCGGCAAACCAGCCAGCAACGGCGCGCGGGCCGCCATCAATTTGTGCATGTCGATGCCAGTGCGCACGCCCATGGCTTCAAACATGAACACCAGGTCTTCAGTGACCACATTGCCCGACGCACCCGGCGCACAAGGGCAGCCACCCAGCCCGCCGAGTGATGAGTCAAAGGTGCGCACCCCCTCGTCAAACGCCGCCAGGCAGTTGGCCAGCCCCAGCCCACGTGTGTTGTGCATATGGGCAGCCCCGGCCTTGTCGCCAATCTCGGCGCGCAGGCGCCTGAACAGTCGCCGCACCTGCGCCGGGTTGGCATAACCCACGGTGTCAGACAGGCCGGACTCGTCCGCCCCCGCCTCAATGCATTGCGCGGCCAGCCAGATCACCTCATCTTCAGGCACATCGCCCTGCAGCGTGCAGCCAAAGGCCGTCGAAATGCCCGCCTCCAGCCTGACATGTGGGGCCATGTCGCGGCGTAAATTGCTGATGGCCCTGACCTCTTCGACCATGCCTTCACGCGTCTGGCGCACATTGGCCAAAGAATGCGCCGCGCTGGCCGACACTGGCACGGTGAGTTTGTGAACGCCCGCCAGCAAGGCCGCTTCTGCGCCCCGGCGGTTGGGCACCAGCGCCATCACAACCAGGCCGGGCAGCGTGAGTGCATGCCGCACCACATCAGCCGCGTCAGCCATTTGGGGCAGCAGGCGGGCGGGCACAAAAGAGGCCACCTCGATTTCGCGCACGCCAGCGCTGTGCAGCGCGTCTATCCAGCGCAGTTTGTCAGCCGTCGGCATGGTCGCCTTGAGCGACTGCAGGCCGTCGCGCGGGCCGACTTCGCTGATCAGCACCGTGTTGTCTGAAGGGTGGGTTGTCATCGTGTTTTAAATTCTGTAAGATAGAATTTAGTTCTTTCCAATAAAATCATCGACGATAGCGGAAAGTTTGTCAAGCACCCATCAACCCGCAGATGGAGGAGATTTTTTTGCCCCGCAAAGCCCAGACCGAATCCCTTGCCGACAGCCAGGCCGCAGCTGGCGGAGCCGCAGCCGTTGACCGGGCACTGAGCCTGCTGACGGTATTTAAAACCGGTGACTCGTCCCTGAGCCTCAACGAGCTGGCCAGCCGCACGCGCCTGTACAAAAGCACGGCGCTGCGCCAGCTGGCATCTCTTGAACACGCGGGTTTTGTGCAGCGCCTGGCCGATGGCAGCTACGCGCTGGGCAGCGAGCTGGCGCGGCTGGGCAGCCTGTATGCCGCGTCTTTCTCGCTTGACCGTGTGGTGCTGCCTGCGCTGCAGGCTTTGGTCAACAGCACGCGTGAAAGCGCCGCCTACCATGTGCTGCAGGGCCAGCCGCCACGCCAGTCGCGCCTGTGCCTGCTGCGGGTTGACTCGCCCCAATCGGTGCGCGACAACATTCGCGCTGGTGACATCTTGCCGCTTGACAAAGGCTCGGGCGCTCGCATTTTGATAGCATTTGATGCCCGTCGGACAAGCCACAGCGGCCTGAATGATTCAAAAATTATTTCAAAAAACCTGCAAACCCCGCAAACCCTGCAAGATCAGAAAATCAGCGCATTGATCCGTCAGCAAGGTTTTTTTGCCGCCGTTGGCGACCGGCTGGCAGATGTGGCGGGCATTTCTGCCCCGGTGTTCAGACGCGACGGCAGCATTGCCGGTGCCCTGACCCTCAGCATGCCGGCTCACCGCTACGACGAAAAACATGTGTTGCCGGTGCTGCAAGCTGCACGAGGGCTCGCCGGACTGGTCGGGTAATTCCATTTCCATTTCCATCAAGGTGGCCAGCAGCCTGGCGATGCGGTCAAATTAAGCAGCCATTTGTTCTGAAAGCGCGCCGCAGGCTGCAGGGGCAGGCACCTGTCGGGCAGTGCGCACCAGCGGGTACGGCTGGGCCGCTGACTCAAACCGTGAAGGCTGTACAAACATTTGTTGCAAGGCCTGGCGCACCTTGGCCAGGCGGGGGTCGTGCGGCTGGGCATCATCGGTGGTGTCGTTGACGCAAAAAAAGTCCAGGCTGCCGCACGAGGCTACCAAGGTTTGGAGCTGGCTGGCTGTGTCGGCCTCTCCGCTGGAGACATACAGGTGCGAGTAGTCGCGGATTTTGGCCACGCCGTGTGCCAAGGCCCAGCGCAGCACAAAGTCAGACACGATGGTCGGTTTCAGCCAGGTCCGAAACACGGTCGAGCGCACCTGCGCAAACATCTCGGGTGCCTGGCCCTCCAGCTCGAAAAGCAGTGACTTGAGCATGGGCCGGGGCGCATGGGCAAAAGTGCGAAAGGTGTGCCTGTAAGGCTCAACCGTCTGCCGCTCGGGGCCGCGTCCAGTTGCAGGCAGGCGGTGTGAGTGGTGGTGGTGACCCAGCCACTGGCCGGACAGCCTGCAGGCGTTTTCAAGCGAGGTGGCGTCCGCCCGCAGTGGCTCGTCTGTCACGGGGGCATCGTCAGACCAGGCGGTGTAAAAGCCATCATCCCAGAACCAGTCACTGAGCTTGACGGGCGCGCCAAAAAACACGTCGTCATTGAAATAAAAGTAACGCTCTGACAGGCCCGCAATGCGGTGGATGTAAGACTCGATGTTGCCTGAATCGAAGGTTGGCAGCGACGTTGCCGGCATCAGTTCGCGGTGGTCTATGAGTGTGAGCCGGCTCGAAGGTTGCAGCCATGCCGGGGCTTGGGCGTCTGTGACCACATAAATATGCCCGTGGTCGGGGTAGAACCGCTCCAGCGCGCGCAGGCTGTAGCGCAACTCATCGTTGTCCCGAAACCGACCTTCGACATTGCCGTACAGCGCCATGGTGCTGCGGGTGGTGGCGCAGAGCTTTTGCGTCGCACGGCGACGTTTGGCACGCCAGACAGGGTCATTGCCATCCACCCAGAGATAGACGATATCGGCGCGAGAGTTGTTGTGCATGTCTCGATGAATGTGTCAGAGAGATATTGGGTGTTGTAAGTGCCTTGGCCTGTGCCTGGCACAGTTTGGCACGAGCCTGGCAAATTGGGTCAAGCCCGTGATGGTAGCCCGATTCTGACTTTCACGGCTTGAATGCCGCACCGACACGCAGGTGCGGCGCCAAGCCTGTTCACACCCAGGTTTTGGTGGCCATGCCCGGGAGGAGAGGCGCTGACACGGGGACACGGGTGATGGCTCGGGCCAGATCGTAGCGGTCTGGACTCATCACCTGTGCAGAGGATTCCTGGGTTTGACAGCAAAACAATTAAATTCAATTAAAAATATGTTGTCGATAGTTTTTTGCAAAATTTCAACATTCAAGCTGCTTGCAGGTGAACAACCCACAATAGACTTTCAATAGACTTTCAATAGACTTTCGACAGACTTTTTCAAGGAAACACCGATGAACCCTGCGCCACACCCCCGCTACCCCGCCCCCGAACTTGCAAATCTGCCCGATGACATTCGCAACAAGATTCTTGAAGTGCAAGAAAAAGCCGGTTTTGTGCCGAATGTGTTTTTGGGCCTCGCGCGCCGTCCTGCCGAGTGGCGTGCGTTTTTTGCCTACCACGACGCGCTGATGGTGCCTGAATCGGCGGGGCGCACCAGCGGGTTGACCAAAGGCGAGCGCGAAATCATCGTCACTGCCACCAGCGCGGCCAACAAATGCTTGTACTGCGTGGTGGCGCACGGCGCGATTTTGCGGATCTACGAGAAAAAACCGCTGGTGGCTGACCAGGTCGCCGTCAACTACCGCAAGGCCGACATCAGCCCGCGCCAGCGCGCCATGCTGGACTTTGCGATGAAGGTTTGCCTGCACTCCCATGAGATGGATGACGCTGACTTTGCGGCGCTGGCAGCGCACGGTTTTGACGATGAAGACGCGTGGGATATTGCGGCGATCACCGCTTTTTTCGGCCTTTCAAACCGCATCGCCAGCTTCAGCGGCATGCAGCCGAACCCGGAGTTTTACTTGATGGGGCGGGTGCCCAGGCCAGCGAAAACCTGAACCGCCCTTGCCCATGCGTTTTCAGGCGAGTGGGCCAGCGCCGGCTGCAAGTCACAGGCCATACGCCGTACAGGTCGGCGTGGTTTGCTATTTTTTACATAGCATATAAACCTTATGGATATTGCCGTGGATGCCTTTTTTACTCATCATCAAGGCTCAACCAGCTGGCGCATCCACTCGGGCAGTGCCTTGGCCTTTTGCGCCGGAAAGTCCACCCAGATGGTGGTGGCCCCACCTGCGGCGCAAATCACGCCAGGCGCATCAACCCGCTCCAGGGTACACCAGCTCTCAAACGTGGTGCGGCCGGGGTCGCTGACGTACATTTTCACGCGCACATCGCCGGGGTATTGCAGCTGCTTGTAGAAATTGCAAAACGCATTGACGATCACCGGGCCTTCACCATGTGGGTCGGGTTTGCAGCCAATGGCAAGCATCCAGTCGATGCGGGCGGTCTCCAGGTACCTGAAGTAGGTGCCGTTGTTGAGGTGGCCCATCGCGTCCATGTCACCCCAGCGGATGGTGATCACCATGTCGTGGACGAGTTTTTTGACTTCGGGGATGTGGATTCTCATGGGTGACTCTGTTTTGCTTTCTTTTGCTCTTTTTCATTTCAACGATGCGCCCGGATGCTCGCAAAAATCCCGGCCACAAACAGCACGCAGGCCACGGCTTGCAACAGCGACGGCCACTGGCCATCCCAGACAAACGAATACAGCAGGGCAAACAGCGTCTCGCTCACGATCAGCTGGCCGCACAGGCTGGCGCTCAGGCGCTGGCTGGCGATGTTCCAGAGAAGCGTGGCCAGCCAGGCCGAACCGATGCCCGTTGCTATGCATTGCATAGCATCCAGTGCAAAGCCAGGTTGCCCTAGCAGCACTTTTGCGTCTGTTCCCAAGGCCAGCCACAGCACCAGCGCCCCCAGGCCAGTGGCCACGCCCAGCCAGTTGGCCCAGGTGGTGGCATTGACACCGGGGTGTTTTTTAAGCCAGGCAGCGTTGAGCAGGCCAAAGGCCGTCCAGAGCAGCATGGCCACCACGGCAAAGGCAATGCCGCGCCAGAAGTCGGGCGTGCCCACATCTGCCGCGCCTGCTGTACCCAGCTCAGCCCCGCCGCCGTGTGTGGCGCGCATCATCAGCAGCAAGCCCAGCAGCGTGAGCAGCAAGCCCGGCAGCAAAGCGCTCCAGCGCAGGCCAGCGGGCTTGCCCAGCAGCAGCATCCACAGGGGAATCGTGCCGATGATCAAGCTGGGCACTTCGGTGCCCGCATCGCGGATGGCCAGCACCAGCAGCAGGTAGTAGCCGGTAAAGCCCAGCACGCTCAGGCAAAGGGCGGCAACAGCCTGCTGGCGGGTCGGCCAGACAGTGCGCGGAACCAGCAGCATCAGGGCCAGCGAAAACGCGCCATAAGACAAAAACCGCCCCGCCGTGAAGTCAACGGGCGACAAGCCCACCACCATGCGGGGCGCCACAAACACCAGACCCCACAGCGCGCCAGCGGCCAGCCCGGCCAAAATGCCTGTCAGCACGGCACGCCAGGCGTGAGCGCGCCAAGCCCTTGAAAAATCTCATGCATAAGACATGCCCCGCCTAAGCTTTTGGTGAAGTTGTTGAAAACGGGCAGATGGGCAGATAGGCAGATAAACAGGCTTAAAAAAGAACGGTCGTTCTTTTTTACAATTACCAGCATAGAATCACCAACAAACCGTGCTGCAAGACAATCCACATTGACATTCATTATCAGCGAGCCCACTCTATGAACAACCCAGAAATCCTGGCCAAGTTTGGCCCCCGTGAAGCGATGGAATACGACGTCGTCGTCGTCGGTGGCGGCCCGGGCGGTTTGGCCACCGCGATCCGCCTGAAACAGCTGGCGCTTGAAAAAGGCACAGACGTGTCGGTGGTGGTGCTGGAGAAAGGCTCGGAGCCGGGCGCACACATCTTGAGCGGCGCGATCATGGACCCACGCGCCCTGACTGAATTGTTCCCCAACTGGAAGGAGCTCGGCGCGCCGCTCAACCAGCCCGTCACGGGCGACGACGTGCAGTTTCTGACCACCACCGGCACCATGAGCACGCCGCAGTTTTTAATTCCCACCTGCCTGCACAACGAGGGCAACTACGTCATCAGC
Organism: Polaromonas sp.; assembly: GCA_004293655.1. Lineage (GTDB taxonomy): Bacteria > Pseudomonadota > Gammaproteobacteria > Burkholderiales > Burkholderiaceae_C > Polaromonas. Next base: position 7,549 of record RDZZ01000112.1, read on the forward strand.
CTGGGCAACCTGGTGCGCTGGCTGGGCCAGCAGGCCGAGGCGCTGGGGGTTGAAATCTTTCCGGGTTTTGCAGCGGCTGAAGTGCTCTACAACGACGACGGCTCGGCCAATGGGGGCTTGCCGTCCGTCAAGGGCGTGGCCACGGGCAACCTGGGTGTGGGCAAAAATGGCGAGCCGACGGACAGTTTTCAGCTGGGCATGGAACTGCACGCCAAATACACCATTTTTGCCGAAGGCGCACGCGGCCATCTGGGCAAACAGCTGCTGGCCAGATACAGGCTTGACGCGGGCAAAGACCCGCAAACCTACGCGCTGGGCATCAAGGAGTCGTGGGAGATTGACCCGGCCAAGGCCAAACCCGGCCATGTGGTGCATTCCCTGGGCTGGCCGATGGACAACAAAACCTACGGCGGCGGCTTTTTGTACCACATGGAGGGCAACAAGGTCACGCTGGGCTTCATCACCGGGCTGGAGTACAGCAACCCGTGGCTCAGCCCGTTTGAAGAAATGCAGCGCTGGAAAACCCACCCGGCCATTCGCCAGTATCTTGAAGGCGGCAAGCGCATCAGCTACGGCGCCCGGGCCATCACTTGCGGCGGGCTGAACAGCCTGCCCAAAACCGTGTTCCCCGGTGGCGCACTGGTCGGCTGCGATGCAGGGTATCTGAATTTTGCGCGCATCAAGGGCAGCCACGCCGCCATCAAAACCGGCATGCTGGCAGCAGACGCGGCCTACGCCGCCGTGACCAGTGGCCGCCAGCACGACGAGTTGACTGCCTACCCCGAGGCGTTTGAAAAGAGCTGGCTCAAAGCAGAGCTGGAGACCTCGCGCAACACCAAGCAGTGGATGAAGAAGGGCTTGTACCTGTCCAGCATCATGAACGGCATTGAACTGTGGCTGCTGCCCAAGCTGGGCATGCAGTCGCCGCCCTGGACGATCCACTCTACCGTGCCCGACCACGCCAAACTCAAGCCTGCCAAAGACTGCCCGCCCATCGTCTATCCCAAGCCCGACAACAAGATCACCTTTGACCGCCTGAGCTCGGTGTTTGTCTCCAACACCAACCACGAAGAGCACCAGCCCGCGCATTTGACGCTCAAGGACGCGAGCGTTCCGGTCAACATCAACCTGGCGATGTATGCCGGGCCAGAAAGCCGTTACTGCCCGGCAGGTGTCTACGAATACGTGAAAAACGCTGACAACACCGACCGCCTGCAGATCAACGCGCAAAACTGCGTGCATTGCAAAACCTGCGACATCAAAGACCCGACGCAAAACATTGTGTGGGTCACGCCTGAAGGTGGCGGCGGGCCGAATTACGCGGGGATGTAGGGGGTCTGGGCATTTAGAAATGGCACCAGCGCCGCCACAGTTTTGGCCGTTGCGCCACGGTTGCGGTCTGCAAATGCCAGGCTTTTTGAGGCGGCTGCAGCCTGGGCGGCTGCGTCGCTGACCAGCGCGAGCGCTGCTTGCAAGCCGTGCTGCAGGTCGGGCGCGCGCAGAGCAGCGCCTGCCTGCTCGGCCAGCTCGGCGGCTTGCTGAAAATTGAAGGTGTGCGGCCCCATCACCACCGGGCAGCCGCAGGCGGCGGCTTCGATCAGGTTTTGGCCGCCCAGCGGTGCAAAGCTGCCGCCCAGCAAGGCCACATCGCTCAGGGCGTAGTACAGCGCCATCTCGCCGAGCGAGTCGCCCAGCCAGACATCGGCCTGCATTGCGTCGTCATCGGGCCATGGCCCGGCGCGCCAGCTTGAGCGGCGCGAGACACGCAAGCCGTGCTGCGCGGCCAGCGCCTGCACCTCGCCGAAGCGTTGCGGGTGGCGCGGCACGAGCAAGACTTTAAAATTATTTGCTACTGAATTTATAGCGCCAAATCCTTGTGCAGATTGCCGTAGGGCACTGATTTGTTTAAAAAAATCAAGCTCTTCGCCCTCTCGGGAGCTGGCAAACATCAGCACAGGTTGCCCGAGTGCTTTTCGCCAAGCCCGGCCGGTGGCCAGCTGCTGTGCGTCTGGCGTGGCGTCAAACTTGAGGTTGCCCAGCACGCCTGCCGGGGTAACACCCAGCTGGCGAAAGCGCCCGGCATCGTCGTCGGTCTGGGCCAGCACTTTGGCCAGCGCGCCGTAAGCGGGGTAAGACAGCGGCGACATGTGCAGGGCTTGCTGGAGGGACTTTTCAGACAGGCGGGCATTGACCAGCACCAGCGGCACGGCGTGTGTGTTGGCGGCAGCGATTGTCAACGGCCAGACCTCGGTTTCCATCAGCAGGCCCAGGCGCGGCTTGAAGTGCGTGAAAAACCGCGTCACCACCGCCTGGCTGTCCCAGGGTTGCCAGACCTGTACGTCGCCGGGCTGCAAGAGCGATTTGCCCTCAGCCCGCCCGGTGGCGGTGCCGTGCGTGAGCAACAAGCGCAAACCGGGGTGGCGGGCGCGCAGGGCTTTGAGCAAAACGGCGGCGGTGCGCGTCTCGCCCAGCGACACCGCGTGAACCCACACCAGCTCTGGTGCTGCCTCTGCAGGGTGGCTGTAGTGGCCAAAGCGCTCTTCGATGGCCTGGCTGTAGCCAGGCTCTTGCAGGCTGCGCCGCGCCAGTTTGCGGCGCAGAAACGGTTGCGCCAGCCATGTCAGCCCGGCATAAATACCCAGCGCCCAACGCCTCACGTGCTGGCCCCAGCAGCGATGCACCCCAGCCATGCTTGCCAGACGGCCTGAACGCCGGGCGCAGGCTGCGCAAACACACTGACCTGTTGCATGCCGGGCTTGCCTGCAGACTCAGGCCCGGTGCGCCAGGCGGTGTCAAAGTTGTAGATTTGCACGTGCGGCATGTCCAGTGCGACGGCCAGGTGGCTGACACCGCTGTCAACGCCAATGACTCCCGTACACGTAGCAAGAACTGACGCGAGCGCATCCAGCGACAGCATGGGCAACACCCGCGCTGCAGGGTTTGATACAGGGTTGGATGCCGTGCTGCCCAAGTTCAAAGCGCGGGCAATCGCCTCGCTGGTGGCCTGCTCAGCCGCATTGCCATGCGCCAGAACGACGCTGTAGCCTGCAGCATGAAGCCGCTGGCCGAGCGCCACCCAATGCGCCAGTGGCCAGGTTTTGTCAGCGCGCGACGTGCCATGAATGAAAGCCACGCTGTTTGCTATGTTTTCAATAGCTGCCAGCGCTTGTAGATGTTGCCCTGGAGGCATTTTTAGACCATAGTCTGGCAGGCCGGCCAAGCGGTAGCCCAGCGCCTGCGCTGCCAGAGCGCGTGCGCGCTGCACGGCATGGATGTGTGGTGCCATGCGGATGGCCACATCGGCCACCCAGCGCGTCGGGGCCTCGTAGCCCGAGCCGTCGGTCTGGTTGGCCAGGGCATAGCGTTTGCCGCCCGGTGCCAATTTGGCCAGCCAGGCCACCAGCGCAGACTTACTCAAGCCCTGCAGGTCAATCACCGCGTCGTAGGCTGTCAGGCGCAGCTGCACTTTGAAGGCCCGGTAAGCACGGCGCGTGCTGCTGGCAAGAGGTGCTTTGCGCCAGCGCCGCAAATCGCAGGGCACCACACCGTGTACGCCGGGGCAAAGCAGCAGCACCGGGGCAAAGGCCGGCTCGACCACCCAGTCAATTTGCGCGTTGGGCAGCGCCGTCAAAATGTCCTGCACCACGGGCAGTGTATGTACCACATCGCCCAGCGAAGACAGTTTGACGAGCAGGATTTTCATGGGGAAGAAGCGGGGGCATGCAACGCAGAGACGCAGAGAACGCAGAGGACCGCAGAGGGCAGAGAAAGAAAATTGATGTTGTCTGACTCGCCCGGCTCTGCGTTCTCTGCGCCTCTGCGGTGAAGGTATTTCATACCCGATTCAATGCGCCGCCGCCGCAACCTGCGCATCGGGCTTGACACTGCGCAGCAACGCCAGCATGGCCGCCTCAATGCGTTCAAGTGCCGGCTGGGTGTGCCCCTCAAAGCGCAGGACCAGCACGGGTGTGGTGTTGGACGCACGAACCAGCCCAAAGCCGTCGGGCCAATCGACGCGCACCCCGTCAATCGTTGAGACTGTTGCCCCCACGCTTATCGCTTCGCGTATGACGCTGCCCCCCGGGGGGGCTGTGCTTGCTAGGGGCGGCCCGTCGCCGCGCACCACAGCGGGCGCTGCAAAGTGCGCAGATTGAATCAGCGCCTCAACCACCGCGTGCGGCTCGCCTTCTCGGCAAGGCACATTGAGTTCGGGCGTGCTGAAACTCGTCGGCAGGCTGCCCAGCAGTGCGCCGGCATCGCTCACGCGGCTGACGATCTCCAGCAGGCGCGCACCGGCGTAGGTGCCGTCGTCAAAACCGTACCAGCGTTCTTTGAAAAAAATGTGCCCGCTCATCTCGCCGCCCAGGGGGGAGTCGATCTCGCGCATCTTCGCCTTGATCAGCGAGTGCCCGGTTTTGTACATCAGCGGCACACCGCCAGCGGCCGTGATGTCAGGGGCCAGGCGCTGTGAGCACTTCACGTCAAACAAAATCGTGCCGCCGGGTACCCGGCTGAGTACGTCGCGCGCAAACAGCATCATTTGCCGGTCAGGGTAAATGTTTTTTCAGGGCTGCAATCAGATCGCGCAGGTTTTCAGGCTTGCTGGGGTCAGGGTGGTGGTTGGGAAAGTTGCCATCGACCTCGCTGAACAGCTCGGTCACGTCACAGCCCAGTGCGCGGAAAATCGCCGGAGCCGACGCACCCGCGATGCCGTTGCCCGAGTCGATCACGATTTTCATGGGGCGCGACAACTTGATGCCACCGACGATGCGTTCAAGGTAAGCCGCATCGACACTGACCTGGCTAACCGTGCCCGGCGTGGCCGCCAGCGCCCAGCTTTCGGTCTCCATGGTCTGGCGCAGCGCCTGAATCTCTTCGCCATAAATCGCGCGCCCGGCCAGCACCATCTTGAAGCCGTTGTAGTCTTTGGGGTTGTGGCTGCCCGTGACCTGAATGCCTGACGTGGCCAGTGTGTTGGCCGCAAAGTACAGCATGGGCGTGGTGACCATGCCCACATCGATCACGTCAACGCCACTGGCGGCCAGCCCGCGTACCAGTGCCGCAGCAAGTAGCGGCCCGCTCAGGCGGCCATCACGTCCCACGGCCACGGTTTTTTCACCTTCGGCCAGCGCCCGGCTGCCAAACGCCCTGCCTAGCCCGAAGGCGATGTCTTCGTCGATGGTGGACGGCACCACGCCGCGAATGTCATAAGCCTTGAAGATGGATGCGTGGAGCTGCATGGCGTGTCCTTGATGTGTTGGGGTGGGTGCTGGGCCATTTCAATTGTAGGTTGCCAGCAGTTCGGTGAGGTGTCCGAAAACGGCCAGTTAAAAAAGCTCACGCGCCTAAGATCAAGGCCATGGAAACGATGGACATCACCGCACCGCTCAGCGCCTCAAGCGACGCCTGTTACGCCGCCATGACGGCGCGGGATGCACGCTTTGACGGCTGCTTTTTCACCGGCGTGACATCCACCGGCATTTACTGCCGCCCGGTGTGCAGCGTCAAAGCGCCAAAGCGCGAGAACTGCCGCTTCTTTAGCCATGCCGCGCAGGCTGAAAGCGCGGGCTTTCGCCCCTGCCTGCGCTGCCGGCCCGAGCTGGCACCGCATTCGGTGGTGTGGTCAATTCAGGACGCATCTTTTATTCTGGCGCACCAGGCGGCCAGGCTGCTGGATGAGCCTGAAAGTTGGCCAGAGGCTGCGCCATCGGTTGAAAAACTCGCTTTAAAACTCGGCATCAGCGCCCGGCACCTGCGGCGCATCTTTGAGGCGCAGTTGGGCGTCTCCCCACTGCAGTATTTGCAAACCCGCAGGTTGCATACCGCCAAACAGCTGCTGGCCGATACGCGGCTGCCCATCACGCAGATCGCCCTGATGAGCGGTTTTGCCAGCGTGCGGCGCTTCAACGCGGCTTTTGTGGGGCACTACAAGCTCAACCCGACGCAGCTGCGGCGCGCCGCACCGCAAGCTCAAGGTGGCGGGCAGGGCAGCGGGCAGGGCATCACGGTGCGCCTTGGCTACCGCCCGCCTTATGACGTGGCGGCGATGCTGGCCTTCATGGGCAAGCGCAGCATCA
>RDZZ01000056.1 GCA_004293655.1 Polaromonas sp.
CTGCATAACTCTGGCGAGGCTGTGGCAGTCGGGTCGGGATGGGCTACAAGGCGTCTTTTTGCAGCCAATAGCAGGGCTATTGGCAAGAAAAACAACGCAGTAGACCGCCCGAGTCCGGCTGACCACAGACCGCAGGGAGTTGTGCAGAGGTTCCCTAGATTAAGGAAAATTTAACCTCAAATCAAAAATCCCAGCAACATTTTGATGATTGCGTCAAAAACAAAAAAGTCCACTGTCAAAATGACAGTGGACTTTTCAAGTGGCCAAACGGCTTATTTGGTGGGACCTGCGGGGGTCGAACCCACGACAAACGGATTAAAAGTCCGCTGCTCTACCAACTGAGCTAAGGTCCCGAAAAAAATTAACAGGTTTAAAGTTTTGCACTGTATGCAGAACAGCCTCAAATTATAGCGTGACTTTTATGCTGTTTTAAGATTATTCGGTAATTTTAAAAAGAACCCACCCGGCAGCACAAATACCAAACGTTGACGTGACAGTCACCACTGAACCATAACCGTGGCAGTTCAGGCTACTGTCACTTGGGATTTGCATACCGCCCGGCAGCGCACCGAAGTCTGTCGTAGCTTTGTTCTGTGCTGGCGTAGCACCAGGTTGCACCACCGACTCACGGCTAAACACACAGTTCACGCCCATCTTGCCTTGACGTGCTGCACCACGCTCTTTGCGCAGGCGGTAGCGCAGCTGAGCCAGCAGGGGGTCATGCGTGGCAAGCGACAAATCATCAATCTCCACCTTGTGAGCATGGCGCTTTCCACCCGCTGCGCCCACGCTGATGAAGTTTGTTTTTTGAGAATTTTTGTGCGTGGCATTGTGTTGAAGCGCCCAAGCCGCCATAGCGGTTTTGGCCTTGACCTGATCGCAGGCGTCGATGATTGAAACAGACTCGGTAGCATCCCTGCCCAGTGCTGCAATCTCAGAGGCCATCTCAGGCCAGTTATCAGCGTCCACAAACTCTTCAATGCAGCGCACATCACATATAGGGTTGATGTGGGCAATACGCTCGCGCATGGCTTGGACTTTGGCCTGACCCAGCGTGGTGTCCAGCGCATGGACTTGCCGGTTGATGTTGGACTCAGCAATGTGGTCTAAGTCAATCAGGCTCAAACGGGCTACACCACTGCGTGCCAGAGCTTCTGCAGCCCAGGAGCCCACACCACCTAGTCCTACGACCACCACATGGGCTGTACGAATCCTTTGAGCGCCAACGCTGCCGTACAGCCGGGTCAGCCCGCCAAAGCGACGGTCAAGATCGGCAGGGGCGGTGTCTTGCTCCATCAAGCGCTTTGCTCCAGCTGCCACAGCTGGTACTTCAAAGCAGCAACGCAGCCTGCAATGATGGCCGCCAGTGCGACGATGCTGGTCATGCCGAGGGTAGATATGCCTGACAGGCCTTGCCCTACCGTGCAGCCCATAGCGACCACGCCACCCACGCCCATCAAAGCGCCTCCTGCCAGATGGTTGGCGGTGTCTTTGGCATCACGAAAACCTTCCCAGCGAAAATTGCGTGTGGGCACTGCATACAGCGCAGAGCCTGCCACAACACCCACAACCGACACGATGCCGATGGTCAGTAATTTGGCCTTGTCGCTAAAGAACATCACCCAGTCGAGTGTGTAAGCTACCGGTGAAACAAAGCTCAGTGCCTCAGACCGTCCAGAGTTGGTGGCCAGAAATGCTTCCTGCAGGGTGTCAGGATGTTCAGCCACATAACCCAGGTGGCCGCTGACCCACCACATGGCCACAATCACGGCGCCCATACCCAGACCCGCCAGCAGGTTGTCAAAGCGTATAAAGTCGCGCCCCAAAAGTGCCCAGACGATCAGCCCAAGGCCAAGCAAAAGTGCCAAGACAAGCCCTGAGGCTATGGGGCTTAGCCCGACTGCTTGGCTCAACAAGTCAGGCAGTGTTGTATTGCTTGAGAAATCCAGCGTCACGCGGTCCACCGTAGCGACCCGCACCACTGCGGTGATGCCTTTGAGTGTCGCGAAGCCAGCGATACCCATCACCAAAAATACGACCACAGATTTCAGGTTGCCGCCGCCAATACGTACCAGCGTTTTACTGCCACAGCCAGATGCCAACACCATACCAAAGCCGAACAAGAACCCACCTGTCAAGGCTGACAACCAGATGAACCGGCTGGAAGCGTAAAGCGTTTTGGCGGGGTCTATCTGGCCTGCTGCAGCCAGCGTGTAAAAACCGATCATTGCCACACCGATGGCCATCGACCACATACGCATGCGGGTCCAATCGCCCATGGTGACGATGTCACCGACGGCGCCCATAGTGCAAAAGTGAGTACGCTGCGCAATGGCGCCAAACAGCACTGAAAGAAAAAAAGCGGCCCACAAAACTTGTGTTGTGAGGGCGTTGAGTGCAGACATGTCCATTCTTTGATTTTAAATGTTGAGTGCAGACATGTCCATTCTTTGATTTTAAATGAAACGAACTGCACACCCCAACAGCCAAGCTGCTTCAACCCGCTATTTCAGCTTGCTCAAACGGTCTTTGGCTACCGAGGCTGCTTCAGAGTCCGGGTAGACCTTGACCAGATCTTCGAGCGTCTTGCGTGCTGACTTGATGTCTTTCAACTCCAGCTGGCAGTTGGCAATCGACAGCGCAGCCTCGGGCGATCGTATGTGGTCGGGCGCAATGGTCAACAAGACCTTGAAGTTGACGACCGCTTCTTTGTAGTTGCGTAGCGCATACTGTGCGTTGCCCAGCCAGAAAAGTGCAGAGGGTTTGTAGCCGCTGGATGGGTGGCGCCGGTCAAATTCGATAAATGCAGTTTGAGCCGCTGCAAAATCACCCTTGCGCAGAACAGCCAGCGCCGCATCGAAATCACGCACTTCAGTGGGCGCTGCAACAAACTCCTTGCCGTCTGCTGCGACCTTGACGGGTTCAAGCCTTTTAAACCGATCTTCAACACCTTGCGTCAAGTCTTTTTGTCGTCGCTGCATATCTGCGACTTCACGCGCCAGCTGTTCATCCTGACCACGCAACCTTGCAAGGTCTGCCCGCAATGTTTCGATCTGATTGGCAAGGTCCAGAACACTGCGGCGCAACTGCGCGTTGTCGTCGTTGACTTTCCTGATGTCTTCAGCAAAGCGCTGTTGTGAGGCATCTGCTTTTTGTCGCAGATCGAGAATGGCACGACGCGCTTCATCATCTTCCAAAATACCTGCGTACGAATTCAATACCAGCATGCTCGACACAGCGATAGCCAACGCAACTTGAACCACTCCAACATCACGCAATGAGTTCATGACTTAACGGTAGTTGAGTTCTGCACGACGATTTTTAGCCAGCGATGACTCGTCAGGGCCAGCAGCAACAGGCTTTTCTTCGCCAAAGCTCACCGCCTCCACCTGTGCGTCCGTCACACCCAACAGACCGAGTCCACGCCGCACTGCTTCAGCACGTTTTTGACCAAGCGCCAGATTGTATTCACGACCGCCGCGTTCGTCTGTATTGCCTTCTATAGCCAGCTTGCGTGATTTATTCGCTGCAAGGTACTTGGCATGCGCTTCAATGGCACTTTGAAACTCAGGTTTGATGACGTAGCTGTCGTAGTCAAAATAAATGACCCGCGCGACAGCAACAGGGCCGACGCCAAAGACGTCTGCGCCGTCAATCTGTACTGGCTGTACCGTCCTGTTTGATACACCGGCTGGATCTCCAGGCGCTGACCCAGACGTGGGCGTAACGCTCGTGCCAGTCCTGCTCTCTACAGGAACATCATAGAGTTTGACGCTGGAGCCGCAAGCGGCCAACATGGCGGCCAAAAGGGTCGCTGATATGGCTGAGAGAAAACGAAATTTCATGGTGTATCCCCTGCTGAAAGTAAATCCAAATCAAATACTGCCTGCAACTTTGCGCGAGCCAGGTAGGTGTTTGCGTCAAAATCCACGATTTTCTAGCGTGAAAAAGGTCCCCAGTCGGGTTCACGAATGTCCCCGCCCGCACCTGCCAGCCTAGCCTTGATTTTTCCATCGAGCGTGGTAGTCATGAGGGCTTCACGGCCTTGCTGCTGTGTGGCATAGACAATCAGACGACTGTTAGGTGAAAAACTCGGGCTTTCATCCGCACCGGTATCAGTAAGTTGGGTGACGCTGGCGCTTGCAAGTTCCATGATCTGCAGTTTAAAAGCACCGCCCACGCGGGAGACGTAAGCCAGCCAGCGTCCATCAGGGCTGACAACTGGAGAGATGTTGTAGCTGCCTGTGAATGTCATGCGTTCAGGGTTACCACCCGCAGAACTCATGCGGTAAATCTGAGGCGCTCCGCCCCGATCGCTCACGAAATAAATATATTTTCCATCTGGGGAAAAAGCCGGTTCCGTATCGATGCTGGATGACTGGGTTAAACGGCGCGGCTCACCGCCGTTCGCATCGATAGCATACAACTGGGAGCCACCATCACGGCTCAAGGTGGCTACAATTTGCCTGCCATCAGGCGACCAGGCAGGCGCACTGTTCGAGCCCCGGAAGTTGGCCAGCAAGCGCCGTTTTCCACTGGCAATATCATGTGCGTAAATCACCGGTTTACGCGACTCAAACGACACATAAGCCAGTTGAGAGCCGCTCGGAGACCAAGCGGGGGAAATAATAGGCTCAGGGCTGCTCAAGGCAGACTGGGCGCTTTCGCCATCAGCGTCTGCTATCCACAAGGTGTAACGCTGGCTGGACTTGGTGACGTAGGCAATTCGGGTAGAAAAAATGCCTTTTTCACCCGTGAGTTTCTCGTACACAAAATCAGAAATCCGGTGAGCCGACAACCGCAAATCAGCCGCTGTCACAGCGTAACTCTGGCCTCCGAGATCTTGCCCGCGCACTACATCCCAAAGACGCAGCCGAACGTCGAAGCGGCCGTCAGCCAAAGGCGTCACGCTGCCAGTGACCAAAGAATCTGCGCCTTTTTGTCGCCATTGCACCAAGTCAGGCCGGGTATTCTCATCGGCCACTACGCCTGCAGTATCGACGGCACGAAATACACCACTGCGCTCAAGATCCGCTGTGACGATGGCACCGATTTTCTGCGGTGACTGTACTTCGCTGCGAAAGGCAGCAATCGCAATTGGCATTTGCGTCAGACCAACGCCTGAGACCTCTACCCGAAATTGGGCCCAGAGTGGTTTGCAAAGCAAAGTTCCCCCCACAACAAACAGACTGCGCCGTTGAAGATGTACGGCTTCAAATGTATTAAGTTTCATTTTTTTGATTTAACCAATACAACTCAAAATATTTGCCGAATGCGGCCTGCGCCTGCAGTACGCACACCACAAAGCCCATGGAGCCATCGAGAAAACCAAGACGAAAAAAATAGCTTCTCAAAAAAGCAGTGACCCCGGAGACTGCAGCACGCACAATACTCGTGCGTCGACCCTCCGCCTGCTTTTGTAAGGCCCAGTCATGACTGTAGCGTTGCAACTTCTGCCAATAACTGGCTGGCGTAGGATAACTGTAATGCAAAAGCGGTTCTGCAAGTCGTCCAATCCGGGATCGACCATCAAGCATAACTAAACGCTCATGAACCAGATCATCCGAAAAACGCGCAGAACCACGGCGAAACAATCGCACAACTCGATCTGGTGTCCAGCCACAATGATGAATCCATGTGCCACAGAACTGGGTAAGTCGCGGGATTTCGTATGCGTCAGCTTGATCCAAAGTGATGGCGGTCAGAATCTCGGCCATTAATTTTGGGGTGACACGCTCATCTGCGTCAAGAGCCAACACCCAATTGCCTTGGGCTGCATCAAGGGCCCGATTCTTCTGCGCACCAAACCCTGACCAGTCAGGCGCAACAATGACGCGAGCACCTAAAGCGGCAGCGGTCTCGACTGTATCGTCGTCACTGCCGTGCTCGACAACCACACATTCGTCGGCTACCGTTACACCACTCAGACAGGCTTTAAGGTTAACTGACTCGTTGCGGACAATAAGGATGACAGAAAGCTTCATCGGCAATATCGTCCTATGAAATTACACATGGGTGACATGGGTGACGTTCAGTGCTTTTGGAGATGCAGTGTGGAACCGGGCGAGCGAGCAACCATTAAGATACCGATCACAAAGGCGATCAGGTGACCCTCGGGAAATGTGCGGAAATGACCACTGAAAAGACTAGTAGCACACCAAGCCAGCAAACAACCTGCAGCCATCTTGCCGTAAATGTCGCTGGCATTGCACTTACGCCAGATAACAAACAGCATCAGAAGAAAAGTGGCTAATCCAACAATGCCGTTTTCAGCCCACACAAAAAGATACTGATTATGCGGGTCATCAAAGGGCTGAGCGCGCCACCCCGTGTATCGCTGAGCCGCCATAGCGCTGAAAAACTGTTTGTAACCGCCAGTACCCACGCCTAGAATCGGATGCTCGCGGATCATATCCATAGTTGTGCTGTACATCACCATGCGTCGGCCCAGCGAGGTCTCAGTTGTATCCGTGGCGTAGTTTTGCGCCTCAGTTACACCGAGCATGACTCGATCATTGATAGAGGGCGATAGATAAAAAGCCGAACTAGCCAGAACAACCGAAGCAAAACCTCCCACGAGAAGACCTTTAATCCCAAGACGAATGAAGAACGACCAAGCAAAGAGAATGATGTAGACGACATATCCGCTGCGCCCCGGAGTCACCAGCGCGATATTCAATGAAAATGCCAGTGCGAGCGCATAAAACATATATTTGACATTTTTAGATACTTGACGGTGTCCCAACCAAACTGACAAAAATGCCGCCATGGCGAAAGCCATACCTTGGGTAGCATGAGAATGCAAAACTGCGGCGGCGCGAAAACGCATGTCCGGATTGAGTGCAGGCACTGTCAGCGCGAAAGAAATCATCAGTCCGGCGATACACGTCAGCAAAAAAGCCCGGAGAAAACGTATTTTGGGTTGCTCGTCGGTAAATATCAAAACCAACGGCAATATATAAACAATCTTCCTTTCAGTAAAGATATTCTTTAATGCATAGGATAAAGTTGCTTCTGTATAAATCAATCCTACGATTTGCCAGCCAATATACAAAGCAATCCCCCATGCCACCGCATGCGGAAAATTGGCTGTATTGAAAACTTGTCGATCACTGGAAAACCATAGCCATACAAACATGGTAAGGAAAGAAACAAAACCAATGCTGGCAAGCGCTGTAGAAAAAAGATTGGCACAGCAGGCAAAAATGGCTACATTTTGTAGCCAATGAATTTTCGGTGGAGTTTTACCACCAGAGGAGGTAGGATTAAATAATACAGATGATGTCATGACTGTGGAGTAGCTTCTACGTTTAATTTTAATATGCCATTATGGAATCAGTGGTAACGCCGTCGCCAGAACTTTTTCCAACGGAACTGCAGCGATTGAAACCAAAGCGGATAAGACTTTTCGAGGGTCGAACCAAAAGTACCATTATGGCTACCCTGCTCAACAATCGGAGGCTCCAGCCAAAACATAGCATTTTGTTGCTCACGATCAATTTGCTCGAAAAGGTGATCAATGGGTCTTGGAATACCATGCTCGGCAATCCAGTCAATACGACGCTGTGCTGCATCTAGAGACACAATATAAGAGTCAGCAAATTTGCCTTGATTCCGAGGATACAGCAGACGATCTACCTCAATTTCTTCATGTGGTATGTAGTAATGACCCCCACAGCCTAAAAATGTGACATGTGGTGTGATAATCGATAACTCCTCACGCATCATGCGATTCAATACTTCGAGAAAATTAGAAGCGAGAATTACATCATCTTCTAAAACCAAGGCGCGAGGCAGCTGTCTTTTCACTATCAACATCATGGCCTCCCAATGTTTGAGTGCACAGGATTGTTGTGCAGGCAACAATTCCGAGTTTCGAAAAAATTTCTGATGAATTTCTGGTGAAATATCCGTGGTATCGAAATCAAGGATAAATTCAAAAATCATGCCAAAACGACTCATCTGTTCTTCGATCAGTCGACGCCGTTCAATAAATTTGGTAGCATGAATGACAAATATTGCAGGTAAACCTGCAGGCAAACTGGTTACAGATAAAAAAGGGGACGACATAAAAATTATCTAAAGTGCCACAAGCCGCATGCAATCACAATCCGAGGTCTGTATCTTAAAGGACTTGCGGCATGCCATCCTGAGTTCTAGCGGACGAAGATGGTAGACAATGAAAAAATCATCATAAACAAGCCCAGACATAAAATAAATTGCCCCACAACAAAACGCATGTGCCGCTTCAGGCAACAGTTTGAGCAGTTGGCCGTGCCACGAGAATCTTGTCAGTGCCATGTGCCGTGTACCATGCGTCCAGGCGTCTGACACCAAGGGCTGCTGCATCCCGATACCTCACCAAATCACCAATGACTGAAGCACAACCAGCTGTGACTGTAGCCTCTTTGCGCCAGAGAATCTGGCGAATCTGGCCGTTTTTCCGCAGCACAAAACGGGCTTGGTGCCTTGGCATTGGTGGCACAGTAACTGCCGCTCTCACAGAACCGTTTGTACCAGCACTGCTCAAGCCGTTGCTGGACCAAGGCTTCCAGAATCCATCCTTGTACCTGTGGCTTGTGCCAGTAGCTCTGGTTCTACTGTTTACAGTACGAGGGGGGGCTAGCTTCGTCGCACAATTTGGACTGGCCAAAATAACCAACGATGGCATGACGCAGCTACGGCGGGAGATGTTTGACAAACTGCTGAACGCCCAGTTCAGTCTGTTTTCCGACCAGAATTCCAGCACCATCTCCAATACGCTGGTCTATGAAGTGACCAATGGCTCATCCCTGCTGATCAATGCGCTGCTGCGTCTCGCAAGGGATGTACTGACACTGGTGGCTTTACTTGGCTATTTGTTCTACCTCAATTGGCGTCTGGTACTGGTCGTTGCCCTGCTTTTCCCTTCAGTGGCGCTGGTCATGCGGATACTCTCCAAACGACTCTACCGCTTGACCAAACAAAGTCAGACAGCTACAGACAATCTTGCCTATGTTGTAGAAGAAAACGTACTTGCCCATCGCGACATACGGCTACATGTGGCACAAGCCGGGCAGGCTCAGCGTTTCGAGACGTTGAGCAGAACATTGCATCGACTATCCATGAAATCCACTGCAGCCTATGCAGGCATGAGTGCCCTGACGCAGGTTTTGTCAGCGATTTGTCTGGCTGTCGTGATATCCATCGCTCTGCTGCAGGGATCGCAGAATGCAACCACAGTTGGGGGTTTTGTGGCCTTCGTGACAGCAATGCTCTTGCTTATCTCACCGTTGCGAAGCCTCTCGGACGCTGCCACGCCAATTACCCGGGGCTTGGCTGCACTTGAACGCGGCCTTGATCTGATGGAATTGATCAAGAACGAATCGGGCGGCGTTTTCAGCAAAGCCCGGGCTGATGGAGTCATCGAACTCAAGAATGTCAGTGTACGCTACAAGCCCGATCAGGCGCTGGCTATTGACAATCTGGACTTGCGTATCACTGCAGGGGAAACAGTGGCATTGGTTGGCAGTTCTGGCTCTGGTAAGACAACACTTGTGAACATTCTGCCGCGCTTTGTCGATCTGTCCAGTGGCAGCGTTCTGTTGGATGGTCATGAGTTGAAAGACTGGAGCTTGGCCAGCCTGCGCCGCCAGTTTGCTGTGGTCAGCCAGCATGTGATCATGCTCAACAGCAGCATTGCCGATAACGTGGCGCTGGGTCAGGATATCCATCGCGAAAAGGTCGCTGAGTGCCTTCAAGCTGCCAATCTTGGACAGCTGATAGCCGAATTACCGCACGGCATGGATACCGTTCTGGGCCATAACGCCATGCAGCTCTCGGGTGGGCAGCGGCAACGCTTGGCGATTGCACGCGCTCTTTACAAGGATGCACCCATACTGATTCTGGACGAGGCCACTTCGGCGCTGGACACTGAATCAGAACAGGCCGTGCAGGTCGCCATCAAGGCACTAACCGCCAGCCGGACCTCGCTGATTGTTGCGCACCGGCTGTCTACCATCCAGCATGCTGATCGCATCATCATGATGAGCGCAGGGCGCATTGTCGAATCTGGTACCCACACTCAGCTAATGGCCCAAAACGGTGCGTACGCCCATCTGTACCGCTTGAGTTTTCAAAATCCTTAAAAGAGCATCTGCGAATGTCTGTTGCACAGTCTGTATCCATCAGTGGGTTTACCTTTATCCGCAACGGTGTGGAGCTTGGTTTTCCGTTTGAGGCTTCCATCCGTTCGCTTCTGCCGCTGGTTGACGAATTTGTGGTGGCTGTGGGCAAGGGTTCAGACGACACACTGGCTCGTGTCAAGGCCATTGATGACCCAAAAATCCGTATTGTCGAGACGCTGTGGAACGAAAAAATGTCGGATCGTGGTTTTGTCTATTCACAACAAAAGATGATTGCTCAGTACTCGTGTACAGGCGACTGGGCTTTTTATCTCGAAGGTGATGAGGTGGTGCATGAAGACGATATTGTAAAAATTAGAGCCAGTGTCGACAAGCACCATAACAATCCGCTTGTGGAAGCGCTAGTGTTTGACTACAAGCATTTCTACGGTTCACCACAGTGGTTGTCGATCAGCCCTGGCTGGTATCGACGTGAATGTCGGCTGATTCGCAACACCATACGCAGCTATGCACCAGATGGCCAGTACTGGCTGGTAATGAGCCAGCACAAACGTGGACGTAACCCAAATGCCGCGTTGGCCAATGCATATATTTACCACTACGGCTGGATTCGCCGCAATGAAGACATGCAGAAAAAGTTGGATCAGGTCGGTAAATATTGGGCAGCAGACCCAGCTAAAGTTTATTACAGTCAGTTTGACAGTCGTGCACTTACCCTTTTTACAGGCACTCATCCGAAGGTAGCACACCACTGGTTGGCCACTGAAGCCGAGCAGGCGCTACACCTTGACCCGGCATACAAACCCACGCCCAAAGAAAACAAGTACCACTTCATGCGTCAGATTGAAACTCTGACAGGACTGGACTTCAGCCGTAAGCACTTCAAGTTGGTGGCTTAATGCATCTCATGCCATGTCAATACGATATGTTGCTGCTTATGTTGCTGCTTATGTTGCTGTTTCGCTTTTGTCTCTAATCGCCCAGCTTGCGTAGTAAATTTCTTCTTGAACTGCAGCTCTGGCACTCCACTCAAAATTTTCAGCAAATACTCTGGCAGCCTGCGCAAGTTTTGTTTTCAGTCCTTCGTCATTCAGCACACGGCACAGACCATCACTTAAAGCCACCACATCGCGCGGTTCAGCCAGCAGCAAGGCGTTAACTCCCTCATCAAGCAGTCCGGCAATGCCGCAATACTTTGCACTGCTGACCACCACCGGCAAACAATGCGCCATGGCTTCGAGGACCACCATTGCAAAGGTATCTTCAAGCGTTGGATGCGCTAGACAGTCGGCAGCGCGATAAGCGGGACCGACGTCATCGAGCGCCCCTAGGAAAAACACGCGTGCACCCAATCCTGCTGCTTGAACTTGCTGGTGAAAGCCTGGCAACTGTGCCGAATGTCCTACTACGGCAAGAACCACCTGTTCAGACAAAGCATGCAGGCTGTCAATCACCGCTGACAGACCTTTTTTGCGAAAGTCGTTACCCACAAACAAAATGCACGGTTGTGCTTGCGGCAAACCAAGCTGTTGTCTTGCAGCATACTTGTCCGCCTGTGAGATGGGCAGTCTGGGCAGAGCGATTCCGGGTGTTACGACAGATGTCATATCCGCTGCAATAGGGTAATTCGCGTTGAATATAGCCAGCAAGCTGTCAGACGTGACCACCGCTGCGCGCCCTGGCCGCACTGCATAGCGAAGGTGCTCCAAGCTCAGGTACACCAGCAGCCGTGGACTGGTCAGTACCTTGAGCCAGCGCAGTGCAAGCCGCCAGCCTGTACGGCCATGAAACAGGTTGTGCTTGACAGGCAGCACATGCACAGTCTGTACATCGCCATGCCAGGTGTTTTCATGCGAATGCACCACGTCAAAACCTGTACCGAGGTCAGGATCAAAACGCTTTTTTGTAGCCCACCAGGTGGCGGTTGCAAACCACAGCTGATTGACCCACCGTGGCCTGCGCATGGGCGTCTTGACAAGGTGGTAAGTCACACCGGGCCAGCCGTGTTCTATAGACTGTGCAAAAACATGGATGTCATGCTTGGCAGCCAACTGTTCAACCAAAGCTATTGAGTAGCGTTCTGCACCGCCTGCTGTGGGTGAAAAAGTGCGATTCAGCACCGCAATACGCAAACGCCTGGCCGTCATGTTCTGCGCCTGTCTTCATAGCCAGTTGCCAGCTTGAGCCATAACAAAGGCAGACTGGTTGATCGCAGTACAGGCACGCGCGGTAGCTCCAGCATGTCGCAGCCTGCATGGCAGCGACTGCGCTGGGTGGTGGTGGCACTCAGGAACGCCTGATCGCTCACCATGGTCTTGTGCCGGGCCTCATAACGTCCATACGGATAACAAAAGTGACTCACGGGCGATTCAATGACTGCCTCCAGTTCTCTGCGGCCTTGCAAAATCTCTGCAGCGCACTCCTCGTCATCAGACGCTAACAAGTTGATATGGTTTCGGGTGTGCGAGCCGATTTCTTGCCCGCCAGCGACCCACTGCCTTATTTCAGCTCTATTCATCAGGCTTGTCTGTGCGATACCGATGTGCGCATCCCAGGTGTTGGTCTTGCCCAACAGGCCACTCACTGCGTAGCAGGTCGAAGAAAATCCGTGGCGCACAAGCACTGGCAGTGCATGCCGAAGGTTGTTCAGATAGCCATCGTCAAAAGTGATTCCAACTACTTTTCCCTGCTTCTCACCACTGAGGTAAGGTTGCAAACCTGTCATGGACAGGCCGGTGTAGCCTAGCCATTTGAG
This sequence comes from Polaromonas sp., assembly GCA_004293655.1. GTDB lineage: Bacteria > Pseudomonadota > Gammaproteobacteria > Burkholderiales > Burkholderiaceae_C > Polaromonas. Next base: position 12,880 of record RDZZ01000056.1, read on the forward strand.
TAAGCGCATCTGCCGTGCAAAAGCGCCAGGTGATACATAAAGGCTGCGAAAAGGTCTGCCCTTGACGGGCGCAATGTCAATTTGGTGGTAAACCAGAATTGGAATCGGTTGTACGTTGCGGGTCAAAACAGGGCAAATAGCGTCAGACATCATCAGGTCACATCAGGACAATGTCGTATTGCTCTTGTGCCATCGCTGTTTCAGCCTGCAGGGAAATCGGCTTGCCAATGAAATCACTCAAGCCTGCAAGATGCTGGCTTTCTTCATCCAAAAAAAGCTCAATGACCCTGGGTGATGCAATCACACGGAACTCACGCGGGTTGAACTGCCGTGCTTCGCGCAATATTTCTCGCAGGATGTCGTATGTCACGCTGCGGGCTGTCTTCACAAACCCTTTGCCCATGCACACGCTGCATGGTTCGCACAGCTGATGTGCCAGTGATTCACGCGTACGCTTGCGCGTCATCTCCAGTAAACCCAGCGCTGAAAACCCGTTGACTGTGGTCTTGACACGGTCACGCGCCAGCTGTTTTTTGAACGCTTCAAGGACGGTATCGCGGTGGTTTTCCTTGATCATGTCGATAAAGTCAACAATCACAATACCGCCCAGATTGCGTAATCGCAGCTGGCGCGCTATGGCTTGCGATGCCTCCAGATTGGTCTTGAAAACCGTGTCATCAAAATTGCGTGCCCCGACAAACCCACCGGTATTGACGTCCACCGTTGTCAGGGCTTCGGTCTGGTCAATGATCAGGTAGCCACCCGACTTCAGGTCAACGCGCCGCCCCAGTGCTTTGGCGATGTCTTCGTCAATGTTGAAGTGGTCAAAAATCGGTCGCTCACCCGTGTAGAGCTGCAGCTTTTGCACCGTTACAGGCATGAATTCGCAGGCAAATACTTTGAGCTTGTCAAATTGTTCGCGCGAGTCAATGCGAATGGTTTGTGTGCTTTCACCTGCCACGTCGCGCAGCACACGTTGCAGCAAATTCAGATCCTGATGCAGCACAGATGAGGCAGGCAAGCGCAATGCCGCGTTTTTGACACGCGCCCAGGTTTTTCGCAAGTACGCAATGTCTTCTGCCAGTTCTGCGTCCGTGGCGTCTTCACCGTTGGTTCTCAGGATAAAGCCACCTCCCAAATCCCCGGCCAGCTCTTGCATACGCTGACGCAGCTCATCGCGCTGCTTGGGCGGGATTTTTTGGGAAACACCCACATGATTGTCCTGCGGCAAAAAAACCAGCAATCGCCCGGCAATGCTGATTTGCGCTGTCAACCGCGCACCCTTGGTGCCGATCGGGTCTTTGAGCACCTGCACCATCACGGCTTGGCCCTCAAACAATTGTTTTTCAATGGGCTTTGGCGCAATCGTGGGATGGGTCGTATTCGCTTCAAGATGACGGTTGTTGATGCTGCTCATCAAGTCCGCCACATGCAAAAATGCTGCACGATCCAGGCCAATGTCAATAAATGCCGACTGCATGCCGGGCAGTACGCGCGCGACTTTGCCAAGATACACATTACCGACCAGCCCGCGCTCCAGCGTACGCTCGACCTGCAGCTCCTGCAGTGCGCCATGCTCCACAACAGCCACTCGGGTTTCTTGCGGAGACCAGTTGATCAGTATGTCTTGCGGCATGTTCTGGCTTTGTCAGATGTTGTCAAATGTGGATGCCTGCGCTTTGCAGCAGCAGCGCTGTCTCGCGAAGAGGAAGTCCCATGATGCCGCTGTAGCTGCCGCTGATATGACCAATATGTTGCGCTACTCTGCCCTGAATGGCGTAAGCTCCCGCTTTACCAAGGCACTCGCCCGTCGCGACATAAGAGCGAATCTGCGCTGCCGTCATGCTGTCAAAACGTACCTGAGACGCACTCAGGGCCTGAAAACGTTGGCGACCTGATTGAACAGCGACAGCCGTCAGCACGCGGTGGGTTGTACCTGAGAGCTGCGAGAGCATTCGCACAGCATCTTTGTCATTTTCAGGCTTACCATAAATGACCCGCTTCATGGCAACTGTCGTGTCAGCGCACAGTACAGGCGCAAGGGGGAGTTTGAGGCGTTCCAGGCGGGCAACAGCAGCGTCGAGCTTGAGTGCTGTTACGCGCTTGACATAGCTTGCAGGCGCTTCGTTGTTCAGCACTGCTTCCAGCGCCTCAGCATCCTCATCAGTGTCTGGCAACAACAGCTCATGACGTACCCCAAGCTGCTCAAGCAACTGCTTTCGTCTGGGGCTTTGTGAGGCGAGATAAATGAAGTTTTCCATGTCACTCCCGATGGTAGGGATGATTGATCGTGATGCTCCATGCCCGGTAGAGTTGCTCAATCAGCAGCACACGCACCATGGCGTGAGGCAATGTCAGATCAGACAATCGTAGTCGCTCATGCGCCGCTTTTTTAAAGCCGCTGTCCAGCCCATCGGGGCCGCCAATCACGATGGCGACGTCATCACCTGATAATTGCCAGGCTTTCAAGCGTTCGGCAAGGGCAACCGTCGTCACAGCCGTGCCACGTTCGTCAAGAGCCACGATATGGGTGCCCCGGCTGATTGCGCTGTCGATACGCAATCTTTCGGCGAGCAAGAGTGTGTCTGTTGTCTTGGAAGCACGAGGCTCGGTTTTGACAGCTTTGAGTTCTACCTTGAGTTCAGGTGGAAAGCGTTTGGCGTAATCGCCGTAAGCTGTCTGTGCCCAGTCGGGCACCTTCTGGCCGACGGCAACAATCGTCAAGCGCATCAGTTGCGCGGCGCGGTTTTCTTGGCTGCTGGCTTCTTGACAGCTGGTTTTTTAACCACAGGTGTGGCCAATGTTTTTTTGGCCGCTGCCTTTTTAGCAACCGGCACTTTGATGACCGGTGTTTTGACTGCAGGCCTGGCGGCTTTTACAGCGGGCTTTTCAACAGCCTTGGCTGCCGTTTTCACAACTGTCTTTGCAGGCGACTTCACTGTTTTTGCAGCCCGTGCTGGCTTGACGGGCTCTGCAGCCGGCTCGGCTTCGTTGCGTTTGGCAGTCCAGTCGCTGGTTTTACCCAGTTTGCCGATATAGCCCGGTTCGTGGTCTTTGACCGGTGCTTTGACCACAGGCTTTGAGCTCAAGCCGGCGCGTGACTTCAACAAAGATTTAGCCCCCGCTTTAGGCTTGACTGCTGCTTTGGCATCGGCCACCAGTTCAGGCTTGGATGCCTTGACAAGTGGCGTAGGTGCGCCCAGTTTGAGCTTGACGGGTTTGTCGCCCCACAACTCTTCGAGGTGGTAGTACTGGCGAATGGTCGGCTGCATGATGTGTGCCACAGCAGCGCCGCAGTCCACAATGATCCACTCGCCGTTTTCTTCACCTTCAATGCGCGGCTTTGAAAACCCTGCATCGCGCACTGCATCGCGCACGCTGGCGGCCAGTGCCTTGGTTTGGCGGTTGGAAGTGCCGGACGCAATGATCACGCGCTCGAACAAAGACGTGATGTGCTCGGTGTCAAACACCATGATGTCTTGCCCTTTGACATCTTCAAGCCCATCGATGATGGCGCGTTGAAGCTTCTGTACATCTTTTTTTTCAAGGGTGGCGGTGGTTTTGACGGGCGTAGGTGTCATGCAGTACTTTGCTTCAGTAGGAAATTCAGTAAGAAATTGAACAAGGGGCGACGGCAGTAACTAGAGCGCAACTCTACAAATAGAGCCGATGGTGTGAAATATAACGTGCGACTGACTTGGCAACCCCTGCATCAAGCGCTGCAGGGGCATCGTTATCCAGCGTGTTTCCATGAGCCACGAGCCCACGGATGTGTGTCGCGCTGACATTCATTGCAGGCATCGGGATCGTCAAGAAGCGATGTTTCTGTGTCGGGTAGTCATCAAATGACCCGCTGGCTCCGTCAAAGTCAGCACGGGCAGCTATACAAATTATAGCAAGCTCGACAATCGCCCGCCATTCATGCCATTGCCCAAATGCCGCAAACTGGTCTGCACCCATGATCAGATGCAGCTGTGCGTCTGAATTTTCGGACTGCAAATCACGCAGGGTTTCTATTGTAAAGCTTGGCCCGATGCGCTCAAGCTCACGGCTGTCGATCACCACTTTCGGCACACCATCAAAGGCCAGTCGGGTCATGGCAAGCCTGTGCTTTGACGCACTCAGACATCTGGTCTTGTGCCAGGCCTGACCCGTGGGAACAACGCGCAGTTCGTCGAGCCCAAGCGCTTGAATCGCCATTTTTGCCAGTGCAACATGGGCATGGTGCGGTGGATCAAACGCGCCGCCAAACATCCCGATTTTTCGCACCGAGGTGGTCACGGATGGACTCAAACCCAGTCCCGCCGGGGCAGAAAGTCTGTGTACAAGCGTGCCTCGTGCGAGCCGGTTTCCACCTGGCGCTGGTACGACCAGCTGGCCAGCGGCGGCATGGACATCAAAATCGACTCAGTGCGGCCCCCTGACTGCAGGCCAAAGTGCGTACCCCGGTCCCAGACCAGATTGAATTCGACATAGCGGCCACGCCGATACAGCTGAAACTCGCGCTCTCGCTCGCCGTAGGGCGTGTGCTGCCGCTTTTCAACAATTGGCAGATAGGCCTTGATCAGCGAGTTGGCCACGCTTTGCATCATGGCAAAACTCTGCTGGGGGCCAAGTTCCTGAAAATCGTCAAAAAATACGCCACCGATGCCGCGTTGTTCATGGCGATGCTTCAAGTAGAAATACTCGTCACACCACTTTTTAAAGCGTGGGTATTTGTCAGTGCCAAACGGCTCCAGCGCCTCTTTGCAGGTCTGGTGGAAATGTACGGCGTCTTCATCAAACCCGTAATACGGCGTCAGGTCCAGGCCACCGCCAAACCAGCACACAGCAGCCGAGCCGTCGGTGGGCATGGCGGACAGCATGCGCACGTTCATGTGCACCGTGGGGACGTACGGATTGCGCGGGTGAAACACCAGTGAAACACCCATAGCCTCAAACGGTGCCCCAGCCAGCTCGGGCCGATGCTGGGTAGCAGACGGAGGCAATTTTGGCCCGCGCACATGTGAAAAGCCACAACCAGCGCGCTCAAACACGGTGCCATGCTCCAGAATTTGTGTCAGGCCATTGCCTTGCAACAGCTCACCTGGCTCTTTTTGCCAGTGGTCAGAAACAAATGCGTGGCCATCCAGATTGGCCACAGCGCCCGTGATGCGCTGCTGCAAGCCCAGCAAAAAAGTCCGGACATCGGAAACATCGACGGTGTACACGGTCAGCTCCTTAGGGTTTGACGGCTCTGTGGCCAATGTCTTTACGCATCTGCGCACCATCGAAGGTGATGCCCTGGGCGGCTTCGTAAGCGCGATGCTGCGCACCCTTCACGGTACTGCCCAGTGCCGTGACGCACAACACGCGACCACCTGAGGTGAGTGTGTCCTGGCCTTGGCGGGTGGTGCCGGCGTGAAACACCATCACATCGACTGCCGGGTCATCCGTCAGGCGCGGCAAACCGCTGACCACATCGCCCTTGCGGGGAGCCAGCGGATAACCATGTGCCGCCATGACCACGCCCAGTGCGGGGCGACGGTCCCATTCCAGCTCGACGCCATTGAGCCCGCCAGACGTTGCCGCCATCATCACGTCGTAAAAATCGGTCTTCAGCCGCATCATGATGGGCTGGGTTTCGGGGTCACCCATGCGGCAATTGAATTCCAGCGTTTTGGGTTTGCCTTGGGCATCAATCATCAGGCCCGCGTATAAAAAACCAGTAAACGGGATACCGTCTTTCTCCATGCCCTTGACAGTGGGCAAGATGATTTCACGCATCGCCCGGGCATGCACTTCGGGTGTCACGACTGGTGCTGGAGAGTAAGCGCCCATGCCGCCCGTGTTGGGGCCTTGGTCGCCATCGAGCAGGCGTTTGTGGTCCTGGCTGGTTGCCATGGTAGCGACGTTTTTACCATCGCACATCACGATAAAACTGGCTTCCTCGCCCTGCAAAAACTCCTCAATGACCACTCGGGGCATGGCTACGCCGTCTGCACCCTGGTTGTGCGTGACGCCCAACACGTTCTGGTCAGGACCCGCCGACAGCATGAAGTCAATCGCCTCATGTGCGTCACGCAGGTTCATGGCCACAACCACCCCCTTGCCCGCAGCCAGGCCGTCCGCCTTGACAACAATCGGTGCGCCTTTTTCGTCCACATAGGCATGCGCAGCAACAGCGTCGGTGAAGGTCTCGTAGTCTGCCGTCGGAATGCCGTGGCGCTTCATGAAGGCTTTTGAAAACGCCTTGGAGCTTTCAAGCTGTGCTGCTGCCTGGGTTGGGCCAAACACGCGCAGGCCATGCTTGCGAAACTCGTCCACGATACCAGCGGCCAACGGCTGTTCGGGGCCCACCACGGTCAATGCTATTTTTTCAAGAGCGGCCCAGGCCCGCAGCGCCTGGATGTCCGTGATATTGATGTTCTCAAGCCGGGGGTCAAGTGCTGTCCCGCCGTTGCCCGGCGCGACAAACACTGCTTGCACTTTAGGCGACTGTGACAGCTTCCAGGCCAACGCATGCTCACGTCCACCGCTGCCTACAACTAAAACATTCATGCAGAAATTCCCTTTTTTGTCATTTTTTTCCGATATCAAATCGAATTGACTGGTGCGCTAGTCTGAAAGTACAGCGTTGTGAAACACGTTTTGCGTGTCGTCGAGGTCTTCCAGCACATCCAGCAGTTTTTGCATTCTGGCCGCGTCACTGCCCGCCATGTCGATGGTGTTGTCCGCCCGCATGGTGACTTCGGCGACTTCAGCGACCAGGCCAGCGGCTTGCAGCGCGTTTTTCACGGCCTCAAAGTCAGCGTAAGGTGTCAGCACCTCAATGGTTGCGTCGTCATGGGCGATCACATCGTCTGCGCCTGCCTCCAGCGCAACGTCCATGACCTTGTCTTCGCTGGTGCCGGGCGCAAAAATCAGCTGGCCACAGTGTTTGAACTGAAACGCCACCGACCCCTCGGTGCCCATGTTGCCGCCGTGTTTTGAAAACGCATGGCGCACCTCGGCCACTGTGCGCACCTTGTTGTCCGTCATGCAGTCCACGATGATGGCTGCGCCGCCGATGCCGTAGCCTTCGTAGCGCACTTCTTCATACTGCACGCCTTCGAGGCTGCCGGTGGCCTTGGCAATGCCGTATTTGACGTTTTCACCGGGCATGTTGGCAGCTTTGCCCTTTTCAACGGCCAGGCGCAGGCGTGGGTTGGTGGCAATGTCGCCGCCTCCCATACGGGCCGCCACCATGATCTCGCGCATCACGCGGGTCCAGACGCGCTGGCGCTTTTCGTCCTGGCGGCCCTTGCGGTGTTGAATATTTGCCCATTTGCTGTGACCTGCCACGCTGTTCCTTCAAAGTTTTGATTTACGCTACCTGTTTATTTTACTTTTTCACCGCAGGATATTTCCCATGGCAGAGCCTCTTTTGATTGCAAAAAACGCGACAACGGTCTGTGAGCTGCTGCCCTCGCTGGCAAACCGGCACGGGTTGATCACCGGGGCCACAGGCACTGGCAAAACCGTGACGCTGCAAACGCTGGCGGAAAACTTCTCCAAAATCGGTGTGCCCGTGTTCATGGCCGATGTCAAGGGTGACTTGACCGGTATCAGCCAGGCCGGACGCATTGGCGAGAAGATGGCGGGTGTTTTGAAAGAACGCGGCCTCGACATGCCCGCGTCCCTGGCCTGTCCCACGACGGTGTGGGACGTGTTTGGTGAAAAAGGCCACCCGGTGCGCGCCACCATTTCAGACATGGGCCCGCTGCTGCTGGGCCGCATGCTCAACCTCAACGAGACTCAGGCCGGCGTGCTGAACATGGTGTTCAAAATCGCTGACGACAACGGCATGTTGTTGCTTGACCTCAAAGACCTGCGCGCCATGCTGCATTATGTGGGCGAGAACGCCAGCGAGTTCACACTCAAATACGGCAACGTCAGTGCGGCCAGCGTGGGTGCCATTCAACGCGGTTTGCTGCAAATCGAAAGCCAGGGTGCTGACCAGTTCTTTGGCGAGCCGATGCTCAACATCAGTGACTTCATGCAGACGGACAGCAGCTGTGGAACCACTGCGAGCGGCGGGGGCAAAGGGGTGGTCAACATCCTGACATCTGACAGGTTGATGAACTCACCCCGCTTGTACGCAACCTTTTTGCTGTGGATGCTCTCCGAGCTGTTTGAGCAACTGCCTGAAATTGGCGACCCTGAGCAGCCCAAGCTGGTGTTCTTTTTCGACGAAGCGCACTTGCTGTTCAACGAAGCGCCCAAAGTGCTGATTGAACGCATTGAACTGGTGGTGCGGCTGGTGCGTTCCAAGGGCGTTGGGGTGTATTTCGTCACACAAAACCCACTGGATATTCCTGACTCCGTGCTGGCCCAGCTGGGCAACCGGGTGCAACACGCGCTGCGCGCCTTCACGCCGCGTGACCAGAAAGCTGTCAAGGCTACCGCTCAGACCATGCGCCAAAAGCCTGGATTAGACATTGAAACCGCGATTACCGAGCTGGCTGTGGGCGAAGCACTGGTCAGCCTGCTCGATGCCAAAGGCAGGCCAACGGTGACCGAACGGGTGTATGTGCTGCCCCCCGGTAGCCAGATTGGCCCCATCACGCCCGAGCAGCGCCAGGCCCTGCTTGAAAACTCACTGGTGGCGGGCGTGTACGAGAAAGCGGTTGATCGCGAATCGGCCTATGAAAAACTGCAGGGCCGCGCTGCCGCAAGTTCACCGGTTACCGGGGAAAACGCGTCGGGTGGCCTCATGGAGGGACTCAAGGATGTGCTGTTCGGCACCACTGGCCCACGCGGCGGTGTGCATGACGGGCTGGCGCAAAGTATGGCCAAATCCGTTGTGCGCACCATGGGTTCCGCCGTCGGGCGTGAAATCGTTCGCGGGGTTTTAGGCAGTATTTTTGGCGGCAAAAGACGGTAAATGACAGTCAAAATTGGCAAGAGTGCTGAATTTTTCGATAGCTGCGGTCACCGCGTACAGCACCCCTTGTTTCTTGACAAACGCACGTTAGGATCGACCGCCGCGCAGATGCCGCTGGGCGGGCATTGGCGCAACAATTGCACCACGGTTTGCCGCCTTTGAATATTCAATTCAAAGCGATGGCACCGTTTTTTAAACTATTTCCGGACTCACTTGAAAAGCATGACCTCGCAGAATTTGACAAATCCATCAAAAGTCCACCTGATCGACCACCCGCTGGTGCAGCACAAGCTCACACTGATGCGCCGCAAAGACGCCTCTACCAACACCTTTCGCACCCTGCTCAACGAGCTGAGCATGTTGATGGCCTATGAAGTCACACGCGACATGCCGATGCAGGACGTTGAAGTTGAAACGCCGCTGGAGACGGCCACCTTCAAAGTCATTGACGGAAAAAAACTGGTATTTGTGTCTATCCTGCGCGCCGGCAATGGCATTCTGGAAGGCATGCTCAGCGTGGTGCCTGGTGCCCGGGTCGGCCATGTGGGCCTGTACCGTGACCCCAAAACCCTGATGGCCGTGGAGTATTACTTCAAGATGCCACACGATATGCAGGAGCGTGAGGTGGTGGTGGTGGACCCGATGCTGGCCACCGGCAATTCAGCCATTGCAGCAGTGGAGCGCCTGAAGCAACTCAACCCCAAGTCCATCAAGTTTGTCTGTCTGCTGACGTGCCCGGAAGGCATTGCCGCCCTGCACAAAGCCCATCCGGATGTACACATCTACACCGCTTCGATTGACCGCGAACTCAACAGCCATGGCTACATATTGCCCGGTCTGGGTGACGCTGGAGACCGTATTTTTGGAACCAAATAAGCCGCCACAGCAGTGGGGACGGGCGCCATTTGCTATATTATCAATAGCACCAATGAGCCAAAATCGTCGATGAAAGCGCCACGCGAGAACCGCAGCAAGACACAGCAATACGAAGGAATGAAAAGGAACGAGAAGGCTCAGAAGTTGTATGTGCCCCAACTCTCAAACAGCCCACCATGGACTATCCTCAACGTACTTGTCCATATTGACTTGTCCATGTTGATTTGACTGCATGGCACTTTTCGGAAAGACCCACACCATGAGCCACAACTTTCAATCGCACGGCGATGAGCCCCTGCCAGGTCACGCTTTTCCACTGCTCTACAACATGGTGTATTGCAGCCGCGCCACTCCCAGCATAGATGACGCTGCGGTTGACCAGATCATTGCGTCATCTCGGCGCAATAACCCTGCACAAGGCATCACTGGCATGCTGGTGTTTGGCAGCGGCATCTTTTTTCAATGGCTAGAAGGTCCGCGTCACAGCGTCATGGAGTTGATGGCGACCCTGCAAACCGATGCACGTCACGCCAGTATCGTGACGCTCAGTACCACCGAGGAGGTGCGCGAGCGGCTGTTCCCGGACTGGGACATGGAACTGGTCACTGCGCTTGACATTCGGGACGTGTTGGTCGATGCACTCGAACACGCCAGAGACGAGAAAAACACCGCCGCTTTGCGTTTGCTGCTGCAAGAGCTCGATTTCGGACAACTGGGTGGTCTGGGACGGTCAGATTCCAACTCCCGGTAAAAACGATAACTGCGTGACTTCGCCTAGCTCCAACGCTCAATGAAACGGCTAGGGCTGGTTTGTCTTGGGGTGGACTCCAGCAGCTTGACCAGTGCCCACATCGCCCGGTTCACAGGCGTGGCAATGCCCAGTGCCTGGCCGCGCTGCACGATAAAACCGTTGAGGTGGTCAATCTCGGTGGGCTTGCCGCGCGCGAGGTCTTGGGCGGTCGAAGAGTACTGGCCCTGCATGGTCTGGGCGATCTTGCGTACGGCGGCATGAATGTCGCCCGGTATCTCCACGCCTTCGGCAGCGGCCACCGCCAGGCATTCAGCCACCAGGTCGCGCGTGACTTCCGCCATGCCCACACCTGGCACGGTTTTGCCATAAGGCAATTGCGTGATGGCCGAGACCGCGTTGTAAGCGCAATTGAGCGTTAACTTGGCCCACAACGC
>RDZZ01000057.1 GCA_004293655.1 Polaromonas sp.
CCCTGCTGCACGCCACTGCCATGCGTGAAGGCGCAACGCTGGTGATCGCCACACACGACGCGCGCGTCAATGCTTTTTTTAAGGATAAAAAAGGCATCTACGGCATTGAAATCGGGGGGCATTCGCTATGAAAACAATAGCATTTGCCTGGCGTTATCTGTGGTCCAGGCCGCTGGCAGCTGCGCTTAATTTATTGCTGCTCAGCCTGGGGCTGGCTTCGATGACGTTTTTGCTGCTGGTCAGCCACCAGCTCAGCCGTGCGTTCGAGCGTGATCTGGCCGGTATTGATGTGTGGTCAGCCACCAGCTCAGCCGTGCGTTCGAGCGTGATCTGGCCGGTATTGATGTGGTCGTCGGTGCCAAGGGCAGCCCGATGCAGCTGATTTTGTCGGGCGTACTTCACCTTGATGTCCCCACCGGAAATGTTCCGCTGGCAGCTATCCAGGCACTCCAGACACATCCCCAGGTGGCCAAAATCATCCCGGTCAGCCTGGGCGACAGTTTTCGCGGTTTCCGCATTGTGGGCACGACGAGTGCTTATCCTGAACACTATGGCGTCAATGTGCAGCAGGGCGCCATGTGGACGCAGCCTATGCAAGCCGTGATCGGCGCGCAGGTGGCTCGGCAGACCGGGTTGAAAGTCGGTGACCGCTTTGCTGGCACGCACGGTTTAGGTTCGGCGGAGGGTGGGAGCGGCCACGTCCATGATAAAACGCACTACACCGTGGTCGGTATTCTGGCCAGCAGCGGCTCTGTGCTGGACCGTTTGCTGCTGACCGCTACCGAGTCGGTGTGGAAAGTACACGAAACCGACACCGCACTGGACGCAGAAGACCAGAAAATTCTGGAAGAAGAGCGCGAAGTCACGCTGGCGCTGATCCAGTACACAACGCCGCTGGCAGCCGTGACGTTTCCACGCTTTGTCAACACCACCACCGACATGCAGGCCGCCGCGCCTGCGCTTGAAATCACGCGCTTGCTGAGCATGGTCGGCATAGGCGTCGATGTGCTGCGGGCCTTTGCAGGCGTGCTGCTGCTGACGGCGGGTTTGAGTGTTTTTATCGCCCTGTGGAGCGCCGTGCGCGAGCGGCGCGCCGACCTGGCCCTGCTGCGCATGCTGGGCGCGCCGCCCGGCAAGATGGCGGCGCTGCTGCTGGTCGAGGCGTTGTGGCTGGCCCTGCTGGCCATGGTGCTGGGCATGCTGGCCGGGCAGGCTCTGATGGCTGGGCTGGGCTGGGCGCTGCAACTGGAGCCATCGGTCTTGGTGGGGGGCGTTGCCTGGCCCGTCGAGCTTTGGGTTGTGCCCGCCCTGGCACTGGTTGTGGCGCTGGCTTCAGCGCTGCTGCCTGCCTGGGAGGCTTTTCGTGTCAGTGGGTTTGAACTTCTTCAGTCAACATCGAACTAATTTTGAAAGATATCTCATGAAATCAGCTGCTTCCCATTTTTCTGCTGCCAAATCAGTGGCGCTCATCCCGCTTTTGAGCCTTGGCCTGTGGGTCGGTGCCTCTTTTGCTCAATCAGCCCCTGCTGCCGCGCACAGCAGCAAAGAAATTCAAGAAGACATTGCCCGCCACCGCGCCATGTCAGCGGCCCACGAGGCCGCAGCCAAGTGCCTGGAGTCGGGTAGAAAAGAAGATGTTTGCGTCAAAGAGCTGACGGCGGCCTGCAAGGGGCTGGCTGTAGGAAAATATTGCGGCATGAAGCACGTTCACTGACAAGAACCTATTTTTATGGAGCACTCATGGCCACCTGTGCCCTGGTTGATGGCAGGCGCAGTGATCGTCATTGGTGGTTTGCTTGCAACAGCCCACGCTGGCGCGCAGGTGTTGTCGTCGCCGCTGGGTATCTTGTCGCCACCTGCCGCCTCTGGCAGTGCCAAGGCAGCAGCACCCGCAGTACCTGCCCCCCTGCTGGAGCTGCCTTCCGGCCAGGGGCCAGGGGTACACGGTGCCAACAGCCCGTTCCCGCCACTGGTGGCGCGCGATGATGTGCTGCCCTGGTCGGTGCTCACCGCCGTAAAGGCAAAAAAGGTCAAGACCCGTTTTTTGCCCGTTTTCACACCGGCGCAACTGGCGCTGAACCAGAAAACCCAGCGCATCCAGGGCTACATGATGCCGCTGGACCCAGGCGAAAAGCAGGTGCATTTTTTGTTGTCGTCGGTGCCTTTGACCTGCTCTTTCTGCACGCCGGGCGGGCCTGAAAGCATGGTCGAGGTCAGATCGAAGACACCTGTGAAATACAGCATGGAGCCGGTGGTGGTCGAGGGCCTTTTCTCGGTGCTTGAGGACGACGCTTTCGGCCTGTTCTACCGCATGAATGATGCCAGGAGCGTCAAATAGCCCTGCTGTTTGCAAGCTGCGCCGTTACAGGCGGTCGTCCAGCATATTGATGGCTTGACTCTGGACGGCCTGCAACCGCCAGGCGTCCACCAGTCCGGGCGCGACCTCTGCCAGGGGCACCAGTACAAAGGCGCGTTGCCACATGCGCGGATGCGGCACCGTCAGATTGGCTGAATCAATGCTGCCGCTGCCGTACAGCAGCAAGTCCAGGTCCAGGGTACGTGGCGCGTTGATGTAGGGGCGCTGGCGGCCTGCAGAATGTTCTATTTGCTGCAGCTGCTGCAGCAAAACCGGCGCAGGCCATGTGGTTTGAATCTCCACCACGGCGTTGATGTAGTCACTGCCCGGTGCATGCCCTGGCAGTGTCTCCAGCGGGGCCGTTTTGTACAGGCGGGAGGTTTTCTCCACACGGCAAAGCGGCAAAGCGTTCATGGACACGCAGGCTTGTTTTAACGTGGCAACTGCGGCCCCCAGGTTGGCACCGAGCGCCACGTAAGCAGTGACCATCAGGCTCAGGGCTGGGAAGATGGCGCACTCTGGGTGCCTTCACTGCCCTGGCTTCCTTCAGTATCTGCACCACCTGCACCATGATAGGCAGGCTTGCGGCGACGGCGACGTTTTTTGGCAGGCGGGGCCTGGTCAAACTCACCCCGTGGCGGCTGTGAACCCGGCGCTGCGCCTGGCGCGGGTTCTGACGGTGAATAAGGCCGTGAATCTGCGGAATCTGAAAAGCGTGCGCCCTGCTGTGGTGCATCGGTTTTTTTGACCCGAACCCTGGCCTGCTGCGGCTTTTGCAATTGGGCCAGGCGAATGGTTTCAACCATGGCCTGGCGTTCGTCGTCGTACGCGGTGCTGAACTTTTCCCACCACTCGGCCAGGGTGACGTCTATTTCACCAGTTTGCGCGCGCAGGCGCAAAAAATCGAACCCGGCGCGAAAGCGCGGCTGCTCCAGCAATGAGTAGGGTGACGCACCCACGCGCTTTTCAAAGCGTGTCTGCATCGTCCAGATCTCACGCATGTCGATGCCGAGCTTGCCGCGGCCAGAGACATCACCGATTTTGGCGTTGAAAGCATCGTCAATCGCATCTTGCAGCGCGGGCATGGTGTACTCGCCGCGCTTGAGCCGCCTGGCCCAGCCGTCACGCACATCTGGCCACAGCACGCATGACAGCAAAAAGCTCGGTGCCACCGGTTTGCCTTCGCCCACGCGGCGGTCGGTGTCCAGCAGTGCCAGGTTCAAGAACGGCTCGTTGGCCGCTTCAACCACCACATCGAGCAGGGGGTAAATGCCTGTACCCAAGCCCAGAGCCTTGAGCTGCGCAATGCTGGCCAGCGAGTGGCCGGTTTGCAGCAGTTTGAGCATCTCGTCAAACAGGCGCGACTGTGGCACGTCAGCCAGCAGCCTGGACATCTCACGCAGGGGTGCGGCAGTCTTGTCTTCAAAGGTGAACCCCAGCGCATGCAGCTTGGCGGCAAAACGTACCGCGCGAATGATGCGCACCGGGTCTTCACGGTAACGCACCGCCGGGTTGCCAATCATGCGGATGATTCTTTTCTTGGCGTCTTCGATGCCGTTGTGGTAGTCCACCACCACTTGCGTCTCGGGGTCGTAGTACATGGCGTTGATGGTGAAGTCGCGCCGGGCCGCGTCTTCGATCATCGGGCCCCAGACGTTGTCGCGCAGCACCCGGCCCGTGCTGTCAACCGCATGCGTCATGCCTGCCAGCTCGCTTTTGCTGGTGCGCTCGTTGCCACCCACCTGTTCGGCCTGGCTGCTGTCAAGGTAGGCGCGAAACGTGGACACCTCAATGACTTCATGCTCCCGGCCCCGGCCGTAGATGACGTGAACAATCCGAAAGCGCCGGCCAATGATGAAGGCACGGCGAAACAGCCGCTTGACCTCTTCCGGCGTGGCATTGGTGGCCACGTCAAAGTCTTTGGGGCGCAGACCGACCAGCAAGTCACGCACGGCACCACCGACGATATAGGCCTCAAAACCGGCTTGTTTCAAGGTATGCACCACGTCCCAGGCGCGCTCGTCCACCAGTTTTGGGTTGATGCCGTGGTCTGCAACAGCAATGTCCTGACGCGCGCCGAAGGGGGATTTTTTGACAGCGATGGCGCCTGTGGTGGCGCTGTCGGGTTTACCAAACAGCTTGTGGATGAATTTTTTAATCATGAAAATGCAGAACTTCAAGAATCCACATGCTCGACATGTTGAGGACTCAACTGATCTCAATAAAGAAGTTAAAACAACTCAAGTATGCGCCATCCACGCTCGGTGGCGAGTTGGCGCAGGCGCTCATCAGGGTTGGTGGCCACGGGGTGCGTGGCCCGTTCAAGCAGGGGCAAGTCGTTCATGGAGTCGCTGTAGAACGTGGTTTCAACGTCTTGCCAGCGCAGGTTGCGCGCTGCCAGCCAGGCTTCAACCCGCGTGACCTTGCCTTCACGAAACGAGGGCGTGCCCGCAATGTCGCCCGTGAATTCACCCCGGCTGTCGCGCACCAGTTCAATGGCAATCAGCTCTTGTACGCCGAAAGCAGTGGCAATCGGGCGCGTGACAAATTCATTCGTGGCCGTGACGATGACCGCGATGTCCCCGGCGCTCTGGTGGCTTTGCACCAGATCGAGTGCTGGTTTTTGTATGCCTTTTAGCATCACAGCGCTCATGAAGTCTGCGTGAGCTGCTATGGATTGGGTAGCGCCTTTTTCTCGAATGGCTTCGGTGGCAAAGTACACGTAGTCATGAATGTCGAGTGTGCCGTCCCGGTAATGGGCATAGTAGGTTTCATTGGCGCGCCTGAATGCGTCGCCATCGCGCCAACCCAGCGCAATCGTGAACTCGTTCCATGCGAAGTCGGAATCAAACGGAATCAGGGTGTGGTCCAGGTCAAACAGGGCAATTTTCAGGCTCTTCAGGCTCTTCAGGCTCATTCGCTCTCCAGCATGGCTTTGATCAGGGGAATGGTAACGGCGCGCTGGGTTTGCAGGGCGTAGCTGTCCAGTTTGTCGAGCAGTTGCATCAGACTGCTCAGGTCGCGCGAGAAACGCCGCAGCATGAAGTCCATGGCATCGTCGCTGAGAAATACACCACGCGCATCGGCTTCAGCCCTCAACACAGACCGACGCTCCAACTCGCTCAAGGCATGCAACTCAAACACATGGCCCCAACCCAGGCGTGTGCGCAAGTCCTCCCGCAACGCCAGGTCTGAAGGGGGCAAGTCGCCTGCACACAGCACCCACCGCGCCTGGCCGTCGTCAGCTGTGCTCAAGGCATTGACAAACCAGCTAAAGGCAGCCTGCTGCTGGGCTGTGTTGTACAAATGGCATTCATCCATCACCACTGCCGACCAGGACTCATTGAACTCAGGTGGCTCCAGACTCGACGCATCCATCCAGCCAACGCGCGCGCCCTGTGCGTGAAGTGCTTCGCTTGCCGCTTTGAGCAAATGCGTCTTGCCACTGCCTGGCTCGCCCCAGATGTAAGTCGGCACGGGCGCATGCAGACGGGCTTTGGCCCACATCTCCAGATGTTTGAGCGCGGCCTCGTTAGAGCCCGTAAAGAAATTGGAAAACGACGCAACGGACGCCAACCCGATGTCCAGCGCAATTTGTTTCATATCTGCCATGGTGCGCCTCGGCCTTTGTGAAAGACTCTCTGCATAAATTGGTAAATTGCATCGGTTTTTAGGTTGAGCGTATGACCGAGAACCTTGCAAAGCCCGGCAAAGCGCCCTGTAAAAGCCATTCAAAGGTCGCTGTCGGGAGCCCATGCATGAGCCTTTAGAATCTCAGCTTTATTCTATCGGGCTTGCAGTGCCGCTCCAAGCCGCGAGCCGCCTGCCCGAATTTCCTGAACCTGCCCGCCGCATCCAGACCCCACCATGACCCATTCCCCTGCTCCTCTGAGTTACAAAGACGCTGGCGTTGACATTGACGCGGGCGACGCGCTGGTCGAACGCATCAAGCCGCTGGCCAAGAAAACCATGCGTGAAGGTGTGCTGGCAGGCATCGGCGGGTTTGGTGCGCTGTTTGAAGTGCCCAAACGCTACAAAGAGCCGGTGCTGGTCAGTGGCACCGATGGTGTGGGCACCAAACTCCGGCTGGCCTTTGAGTGGGGCATGCATGACACGGTCGGCATTGACCTGGTGGCCATGAGTGTGAATGACGTGCTGGTGCAAGGCGCAGAGCCGCTGTTTTTTCTCGACTACTTCGCCTGCGGCAAGCTCGATGTCGATACCGCTGCTGCCGTCGTGGGCGGCATTGCCCGGGGCTGCGAGCTAAGCGGCTGCGCCCTGATTGGCGGCGAGACCGCAGAGATGCCTGGCATGTACCCGGACGGTGAATATGACCTGGCGGGCTTTGCAGTAGGCGCGGTTGAAAAGTCAAAAATCCTGACTGGCCAGGACATCACGCCGGGTGACGTGGTGTTGGGCCTGGCGAGCAGTGGCGCGCATTCCAACGGTTTTAGCCTGGTGCGCAAATGTATAGAGCGTGCTGGCAGCGATCTGCCCGCCACGCTGGACGGCAAGCCGTTCAGGCAAGCCCTGATGGAGCCGACACGCCTGTATGTCAAGAATGTGCTCGCAGCACTCGCCCTGCATCCGATCAAGGCGCTGGCCCACATCACGGGTGGCGGCTTGCTTGAGAACATTCCGCGTGTGCTTCCCGGCGGCATGGCGGCGCACCTCAAAAAAGGCAGCTGGCCGCAAACCGAGCTGTTTGCCTGGCTGCAACAGACAGCGGCCATTTCAGACTTTGAAATGAACCGCACGTTCAACAACGGCATTGGCATGGTCGTGGTGGTCGACGCAGCCCATGCCCACGCCACTGCGCAGACCTTGCGCAGTTTGGGCGAGACGGTCTATGAGATGGGCGTGATTGCGGCAATTGGCGACGGCGCTGCTGTCCTGCAACAGCTTGCACGTCCAGCGCATCACGCGCCTGGGCCAGATAGGTCTCCAGGTCTGGCATGGCCCGCTCCGCCTGATGCAGCGCCGCCCAGGCCAGACCGCGGTCCCGGTACTCTGACCAGGCATCAGGATGCAGCACGATGAGTCGGTCAATGACCGCGATCAGACGCTGCCAGTCTTCCTGTGTCTTGTGGATTTCCTTGAGGTTGCGCAGCATGCGGCCAATGATGTCACGCGGCAATGCTGACTGCAAATACAAACCGACCGGCATTTCAAAATCGTCGTAGTGCCCGTGGCGTTGCTTGAAGGGCTCCAGCCGCTCTGACAGGTCTTCACGGCTGAGCGACTGGCCGCTGAAGGGGTCAATCACCACCTGCCCCTTGGGCAGATTGACCTTGACCATGAAATGCCCCGGAAACGCCACACCGCGCGCATTCAGGCCCAGCCCACTGGCCAGCTCCAGCCACAGCACCGCCAATGTAATCGGTATGCCGCGCCGGGTTTTGAGCACGGCATTGAGGTAGCTGTTGTCCGGGTCGTAGTAGTCGTTGATGTTGCCGCCAAAGCCCAGATCACGAAAAAAGAACTGGTTGAGCGTGCGCAGCTTTTGCAGCGCAGACGCATCCAGCGGCAACCGGCGTTTGATGCGGGCCAGCAACTGATCCACATCGCCCAGCACCTGCTGCATGTCCAGTTCGGGGTAGTCGTCCTGCGCCAGACTGATGGCGGCTTCCAGCAGCGGAAAGTGCTCGTCACTTTGAACCAGGCTGGTGAAATACTGCAGCGGCGACGGTGTGTCCAGATTTAATTGCATGGCCTCTACTTTCTCACAAATCTTTCTTGCAGGCCCATCCCACGGATCGGAAGAAATTGCGGAACACATTGCGCGACTGCGCCCAAGGGCAGGTTCAGCGCCGGATCAGCTGCCGAAGTGTCATGCCTGAAATCTTCAATGCTACAAAATAAATAGCAGCAGAGGCAAGCAGAACAAGCGCCAGCAGCCCAATTTTCTGTAAATAATCGGCCTTGAGGCCCAGCCAGTTCACGCTGCCAGAAGCCCACAGCAAAAACGATGCCAGCAGTGTGGTGGCCGCCACCACGCGCAGCAGGAAAATCCCCCAGCCTGGCTCAGGTTTGTAGCTGCCGCGCCGAATCAGGCCGGCCAACAGCCACAGTGCGTTGACAACAGCACCGATGCTGATGGACAGCGTGAGCGCAGCGTGCTGCAGCACAGGCACCAGAAAAAAGTTGAGCACCTGCGTGAGTACCAGCACGGCAATGGCAATCCACATCGGTGTGCGCATGTCCTGCTGGGCATAGTAGCCCGGTGCCAACACCTTGATCGCCACAATACCCACCAGCCCCACGCCGTAGCCCATCAGCGCCGCAGTGGTGCGCTGCACGTCCAGCACCGAGAAATTGCCATGATGGAACAGAACAGCCACCAGCGGCTGGGCAAATAGCCCCAGTGCCACGGCAGACGGCACCGACAGCACCACCACCAGACGCAAGCCCCAGTCCAGCAGCGCGGAATAACGCGCATCGTCTTTGGCGGCCCTGGCGCCGGCCAGCGGAGGCATCAGCACCACCCCCAGAGCCACCCCCAGCATGGCCGTGGGGAACTCCATCAGGCGGTCAGCGTTGGCAATCCAGCTCACACTGCCCGGCGCGAGGTGAGAGGCGATTTGCGTATTGATGAGAAGCGATATTTGCGCCACGCTCACACCCAGCAGCGCTGCGAACATGAGTTTGGTCACCTGGCGGGTGGCCGGGTCAGACCAGGCGGCGCGCAGCGCCTTGATGCGCCAGCCCACACGCGGCAGCATGCCGACCGAGCGCAGCGCGGGCAGCTGCAAAGCCAGCTGCAGCACCCCGCCCACCATCACACCCACACACTGGGCATAAATCGGTTCGATCCCCCAGCGCTTGAACAGCGGGCCGCCCACCACCATGGACAAAATCAAGGCCACATTGAGCAGCACAGGCGATGCAGCAGGCACGGCAAACTTACGCCAGGTGTTCAAAATGCCGCCCGCCAACGCCACCAGTGACATGAAGCCGATGTACGGGAACATCCAGCGCGTCATCACCACTGCCGCATCAAACCCTTGTGGCGTCTGCTTCAAGCCACTGGCCATGCCCAGCACCATCAGGGGTGCAGCCACCACACCCAGGGTGCAGATCACCACCAACGTCCAGGTCAGCAGTGTTGCCACATGGTCAACCAGCTGTTTTGCGGCCTGACTGCCATGCTCGGTTTTGCAGGCGGCCAGCACCGGCACAAAAGCCTGACTGAAAGCGCCTTCTCCAAACACGCGCCTAAACAGGTTGGGGATGCGAAAGGCCACATGAAAAGCGTCGGTCAGGGCACTGACACCGAAAAATGACGCCATCAACACATCACGCGCCAGACCGGTCAGGCGAGATGCAAGCGTGAGCAACGAGACAGTGGAGGCGGATTTAAAAAGTGACACAAACCGAGTTTAGCCCCAGGTTCTAGCCCCCACGCTCGCGCACTTCGTGTCGCTCTCTGCGCCCTGCAGGCCGCCGCTCGCCAGAGGCTTCGCTTCTGGCGCCTGCGGTCTGGCGCAACCCTATTCACCCCGAGCCTTTAGGGAGCAAGACTGGACGCGAAGTAAGCAACCGTGGAGATCCTTATCTTCACCAGCAGGGGCCGTGGAACCGGCTTCGCCGGGCCACAGGCGCAGCGGCCCCCTCGGGGGGCAGGGAGCGACACGAAGTGCGCGACCGTGGGGGCTATAATGCTTGGCTTCGCTCGCAACATCCGCATACGCCTCCCCGGATCAAAGGAATTCATATATGGCAACCGCCAAACCCAAGAAAAAGAACCCCCGCCTTGCATCAGGCCGCAAACGCGTCCGTCAAGACATCAAACTCAATGCTGCCAACACGTCACTGCGCTCGAAGTACCGCACGGCTGTGAAAAACGTCGAAAAAGCCGTTGCAGCCGGTGATGTCGATAAAGCCAAAGACCTGTTCGCCAAAGCCCAAAGCATTGTGGACACCGTGGCCGATAAAGGCATTTTTCATAAAAACAAGGCCGCGCGCGACAAATCCCGCTTGTCCAGCAAAGTCAAAACTTTGGTGCTAGCCGCGCCAAAGGCCGCCTAAGCCATTAGGCAAAACCGCCCGGACAGTTCCTGAAAAAACTGTCCGCTGTTTTGCAGGGTGCGCTGCGAGAGAAGTAAAAAAGCCGTCGAAAGACGGCTTTTTTACTTCTTCCATCACATCTCGCCACAAAAACTTTGCGGGACACTTTGCGGGACAAACCGACAGACAGGCAAAGCCCTTGTCGCTCTGTCCTCAAACTGATCAGATCCCCGATTTAGAGCCCGCGCCTAACGGAAAGTCAGGGCAAGTCAGGCAGCAGACACGCCTCGACCAGCTGCAAATCATTGTCTTTGGCAAAGCTGATGGCGAAATCCCAGGCCATTGGCTCGAATTTTCTCAGCTCGGCGTTGACCACCACACATTTCACACCCCCCACCACTGTCGGCACACACCACGGTGAATATGTCAGGTGACTGCCGGGATACGGCCCGCCAGGACGGAACTGGCTCATGACACCGCACAATCGGTCGGCCCAATCGCTGGGACGGAACGTCTTGCCGTCTCGGGTGATGCCCTGAATAAAGACTTCTTTGGTGGAACTAGAGACCATGAGAGACTGTTGGGAACATCCAAAGACCGTCGGGTGGAGGGTTTTAAAGCCAGCTACAAGGTAAGGTGTAACCCTGTGCTGCAATGCACAATGATTCTATCTTATAGAAGACTTATGGTGAAGCGCAGCCAGATGGACGCGCCGCATGACAGTGATGCAAGATCGTCAATGATGGGTGCAGGGTATGCGCCTAAAATCACCCAGCAGTCGCCTGTGCATCTCGTTTGACCATTGATTTGCAAGGCGATCTTGTGTTTTTTACCTCTTGCTGGAGCTATCCCATGACCGCTGCACTGCCCCCCTTCATCGAAGCTGCCTCGCCCCACGTCATGAACACCTATGGCCGCCTGCCGATTGCGCTGTCGCACGGTCAGGGCTGCCATGTCTGGGACGTCAATGGCAAGCGGTACCTGGACGCGCTGGGCGGCATTGCCGTCAACACGTTGGGCCACAACCACCCAAAACTGGTGCCTGCGCTGCAAGACCAGTTGACCAAACTGATTCATTGCTCGAACTACTACCATGTGCCGCTGCAAGAAACCCTGGCGGCCAGGCTGGTGGCGCTGTCGGGCCTTGAAAACGTGTTTTTCTGCTCCACAGGGCTGGAGGCGAACGAGGCGGCTCTGAAGCTGGCGCGCAAATATGGCCACGACAAGGGCATTGAGCTGCCTGAAGTGGTGGTCTATGAAAAAGCCTTTCATGGCCGCAGCATTGCCACCCTGAGTGCTACGGGCAACCCCAAAGTGCAAGCCGGTTTTGGCCCACTGGTGGGCGGTTTTATCCGCGTTCCGCTCAACAACATTGAAGCCATCAAGGCCGCGACTGCCAACAACCCCAACGTGGTTGCCGTGTTCTTTGAGGCCATTCAGGGCGAAGGCGGCGTACACCCGATGAATGACCAGTACCTGCGCGACATCCGCCAGTTGTGCGACGAGCGCGACTGGCTGCTGATGATTGACGAGGTGCAGTGCGGCATGGGCCGCACCGGCAAATGGTTTGCACACCAGTGGTCGGGCATCAAGCCTGACGTGATGCCGCTGGCCAAGGGCCTGGGCTCAGGTGTGCCGGTTGGTGCGGTGGTGTGCGGGCCAAAAGCGGCGCATGTCTTCAAGCCCGGCAACCATGGCACGACGTTTGGCGGCAATCCCCTGGCCATGCGGGCGGGGGTGGAAACCATTCGCATTCTTGAAGAAGACGGCGTGATTGCCAACGCCGTACACACGGGCGGGCATCTGCGCGCGACGCTTGAGCGTGAACTGTCGGGCTTGGCGGGCGTCGTCAACATTCGCGGTCGGGGCTTGATGCTGGGCATAGAGCTGGCTGTGCCGTGCGGTGACTTGCTCGGGCAGGCGGCAGACGAAGGCTTGCTGATCAGCGTGACGGCTGACTCGGTGATCCGACTGGTGCCACCACTGATCATGACCACGGCTGAAGCTGATGAGGTGGTGGCCATTTTGGTGCCGCTGATCAAACAGTTCCTGTTCGACAAGATGCACAACAAGACGCACGGCGCAAGTGCGCACAAAGAGTCGTTGATCAATGAATAAGCCTGTCAAACATTACCTGCAATTCAGTGATCTCAACGCAGACGAGTACGCTTACCTGTTTGAGCGCGCCGCACTGATCAAGAAAAAATTCAAGGCCTATGAAAAGCATCAACCACTGGTGGACCGCACCATGGCCATGATTTTTGAAAAGGCCTCGACCCGTACCCGCGTGAGTTTTGAAGCGGGCATGTACCAGCTGGGCGGTACCGTGGTGAACCTCACCACAGAAGGCAGCCAGCTGGGCCGGGCTGAGCCGATTGAAGACAGCGCCAAGGTCATCAGCCGCATGGTGGACCTGGTGATGATTCGCACGTTTGAGCAAACCAAAATCAACCGTTTTGCCGAACACTCGCGCGTGCCGGTCATCAACGGCCTGACCAACGAGTTCCACCCCTGCCAGATTCTGGCCGATATCTTTACCTATATCGAGCACCGTGGCAGCATCGAAGGTAAAACGGTGGCCTGGGTGGGTGACGGCAACAACATGGCCAACACCTGGCTGCAGGCCAGCGAGATTCTGGGTTTTAAAGTCCACCTGAGCACACCCGGCGGCTACGAGGTTGACCCGTCGGTAGCGGGTATCCGGTCAGCCGAGAGTTATGAAGTTTTCAAAGACCCGATGCAAGCCTGCGCGGGTGCTGATCTGGTCACCACCGACGTGTGGACCAGCATGGGATATGAGGCTGAAAACGAAGCCCGTAAAAAAGCCTTTGCCCACTGGTGCGTCGATCTTGACATGATGAAACTCGCCAAACCCGATGCGCTCTTCATGCACTGCCTGCCTGCACACCGCGGTGAAGAGGTAGCCGCCGACGTGATTGACGGCCCACAGTCAGTCGTGTGGGACGAGGCCGAGAACCGCATGCATGTGCAAAAGGCGCTGATGGAGTATTTGCTGCTGGGAAAACTCGACTGAGTTGAAATCGACTTCCTTCAGGCAGGGGCCGCAGGCGCAGCGCCCCCTCAAAGGGATCAGAGAGCCACACGCAGTGTGGCGAACGTGAGAACTACCCTCTCTACCCTCTACCCTCTACCCACAAACGGCATCTTGGTGGCCATGATGGTCATGAACTGGATGTTGGTGGACAGCGGTAGGCCGGCCATGTGGATGACGGCGTCAGCCACCTCGGCGGCGTCCATCATCGGCTCGACGGCCACCTCGCCGTTGGCCTGCAGCACCCCCTTGGTCATGCGCACGGACAGCTCTGTCAAGGCGTTGCCAATGTCAATCTGGCCGCAGGCGATGTTGTACTTGCGGCCATCGAGAGAAATCGATTTGGTCAGCCCGGTAATCGCGTGTTTTGTCGATGTGTAAGACGCTGAATTGGGCCGGGGCGCGTGTGCAGAAATCGAGCCGTTGTTGATGATGCGCCCGCCCTGCGGGGTTTGGCCCATCATCATTTTGAAAGCGCCTTGTGCGCACAAAAATGAGCCTGTCAAGTTGATGTTGACCACGCTTTGCCAGGTCTCAAACGCGATGTCTTCAAAGTTGGTGCCGATGCCGCTGATGCCCGCATTGTTGAACAGCACGTCAATGCGGCCAAACGCCTGGTGTATTTTGGCAAACAGTGCCGCCACGGATTCAGGGTTGCCGACATCGGTGGGCACAGCCAGCGCGCGGTGAGAGCCTGACTCCTTGGCCACGGCCTCAAGCGGCTCTGCCCGACGCCCCACCAGGGCCACGCTGTAGCCTTCACGCAAAAATGCCAGTGCCACGGCCCGGCCAATGCCCGTGCCTGCGCCGGTAACGAGTGCGACTTTGTTGTCTGTCTTGTCTGTCTTGTCTGTAGAAATCATGGTGTGTGCCTTTGTCTTTGTCTCTGTTTGAAAGCCTGGGCTTTCAATTGTGCCCGAGCAAGCCGCCTGCGGTTACCACGCAGAAACAAGACAGTCACACCGCCTGATCACTTGCCTTTCAGACCTGAAGCAATTTCGCACCTGTTGCAAATAACCGACACCACGCTATTTTGAGCAGTGATAACTTTGGGCCATGGCTTCAAACCACCCCACCCCCCGAGCTGGCAGCACGCTCAAACTCTGGGACATTTCCCCGCCAGTTGATGCGCATGCAGCGGTTTTTCCGGGTGACACGGCGTATTCACAGCGGCTGCATTTCTGCCTCACGCCTGATTGTCCCGTCAATGTCCACAGCATCACCTTCTCGCCCCACACCGGTGCGCATGCCGACGCGCCCATGCACTACGCCAGTGGCGGCGCAGCCTCGGGTGAGCTTGATTTGGCGCCCTACCTTGGCCCCTGCCGCGTGATTTATTGCATGGACGCTGGCCCGCTGGTGCTGCCCGAACACATTGCCCATGCGCTGGACGACCTGCCCCCACGCGTGCTGCTGCGCACCAGCCGCACTGCCAGCCAGTCTTGGGCATCTTTTACGGCCCTACGGCAAGATACGCTTGCACTTTTAGCTACAAAAAACATAGCAAACCCCTTGCGGCTGATTGGTATTGACACCCCCAGCATTGACCCCGGCAACAGCTCTGACCTGCCGTGTCACCACCAGCTGCTGGCGCGCAATCTGCGCGTGCTTGAAAACCTGGTGCTCGACGACGTTCCAGAAGGCGATTACGAGCTGATTGCGCTGCCACTCAAGCTGATGCGGGCCGATGCCTCCCCTGTACGGGCCATTCTGCGCGAACTTTCCTGATGAAAAAGTAACCATGACCCCAACCCTTGAAGACTGCCGCGCCCTGGATGCGCAAGACCCGCTGCGCGCGCTGCGCCAGCAGTTCCACCTGCCTGACGGGGTGATTTACCTCGACGGCAACTCCCTGGGCGTGCTGCCCAAAACCACCGCCGCCCGCGTGGCCCAGACCGTGACCGGGGAATGGGGCCAGGGCCTGATCCGCAGCTGGAACAGCGCCGGCTGGGTGGACCTGCCGCAACGCCTGGGCAACAAGATTGCACAGCTGATAGGTGCCGCGCCGGGCGAAGTCGTGGCGACTGACAGCACCTCGGTCAACCTCTACAAAGTGCTCAGCGCGGCCCTGCATATTGCAGCCACCGACGCGCAGCAGAGAAAAGTGCTGGTCAGCGAACGCAGTAACTTTCCGACCGACCTCTACATTGCCCAGGCGCTGTGCCAAGAACGCGGCCTGCAACTGGTACTGGTCGAGCCTGAAGGCATCGCCGCCGCGCTGACACCAGACGTTGCCGTGCTGATGCTGACCCACGTCAACTACCGCACCGGGGCCATGCACGACATGGCAGGCGTGACTGCCACGGCGCACGCTGCAGGCATTTTGACCGTCTGGGATCTGGCGCACAGCGCCGGTGCCGTGCCCGTCGATTTGAACGCTGCACAGGCAGACTTTGCAGTGGGCTGCGGCTACAAATACTTCAACGGTGGCCCCGGCGCACCGGCATTCGTGTGGGTCAACGCCCAGCACACTGACAGGTTTTGGCAACCCCTGGCGGGTTGGTGGGGTCACGCTGCGCCGTTTGCGTTCACACCCGACTACCGCCCTGCCCCGGGCATCACGCGCTACCTGTGCGGCACGCAACCGATTTTGAGCCTGGTCGCGCTCGAATGCGGGCTGGACACCGTTTTAGCCGCACAGCCCCTGGGTGGCATGGCCGCGCTGCGGCAAAAGTCGCTGGCCTTGACCGATCTGTTCATTGAACTGGTGCAAACCCGCTGCGCTGGCCACGGTCTGGGCCTGGCCACGCCACGCGAGCATGCCAGTCGCGGCTCACAGGTGTGCATCACGCGTGAAACCGGGGCTTACGCCATCGTTCAAGCCTTGACCGCACGCGGCGTGATTGGGGACTTCAGGGCAGGCGACGGAGATGCGGGCAAACACCCCGATATCTTGCGGTTCGGTTTTACGCCGCTCTACATCGGGTTTGAAGATGTGTGGCGTGCCGTTGAACACCTCAAACAGGTGCTTGAATCAGCCGAATGGCAAAAACCAGAGTTCAACCAGAAGAACGCGGTCACCTGACATGTACACCCTGCACCACACCCCCGCCGAGTCTGTTGTCCATGAAGAAAAAGCCCAGCTCGACTTCAGCCAGTCCATGAGCTACGGCGACTACCTGCAGCTCGACACACTTCTGGCCGCGCAAAAGCCCCGCTCGCCTGACCACAACGAGATGCTGTTCATCATCCAGCACCAGACCAGCGAACTCTGGATGAAGCTGATGCTGCACGAGCTGCACGCGGCGATTGCGAACGTGGCGGCAGACGAGCTGGGCGATGCCTTTAAAAAACTCGCCCGCGTCAGCAAAATCATGGAGCAACTGGTCCACGCCTGGGACGTGCTGGCCACCATGACACCGCCCGAGTACAGTGCGATTCGCCCCTACCTGGCCCATTCGAGCGGCTTTCAAAGCGCACAGTACCGCTGCATTGAGTTTGCACTGGGCAACAAAAACGCCGCCATGCTCAAACCCCACGCCCACCGGCCCGACCTGCTGGCCCAGGTACAAGCCGCCTTCGTTGCCCCGTCCCTGTATGACGAAGCCCTGCGCCTGCTGGCCAGGCGCGGCCTGGCTGTGCCCGCCAGCCACACCGAGCGCGACTGGACGCAAGCCTACACAGCAAACGATGCCGTCGAACAAGCCTGGCTGGTCGCCTACCGCAATCCCAAAGCACACTGGGAGCTGTACCAGCTGGGCGAAGAACTCACTGATCTGGAAGACACGTTTCGCCTGTGGCGCTTTCGCCACGTCACCACGGTCGAGCGCGTGATCGGTTTCAAGCGCGGCACGGGCGGCACCGGCGGCGTGAGCTACCTGCGCAAGATGCTCGATGTGGTGCTGTTTCCGGAAATCTGGACGCTGCGGACGGCTTTGTAGGCCATCAGGCATTGGCTCGGTCTGCTTTTGGAAAAAAACGAACGCGATACGAGCGCGATACGCGATCAAAAAAATGGCAACAACAAGGGCGCTGTGATGCTGTTACGCCATGATGCTATCAAATACATAGCTATAAAAGCTTACAGACATTGCTGTGGTGCCGTTTTTCATCATCAAAAATGTGACTGCCGACCTCCAACGCTCGGCAAAGCCCTACAGCACCTGCCGCAAACTGAGCGTGTCCCATTTGGCGTGCGTCCACAGGGGCCGTGTCGAGTCGGTTTTACCCAGCAGCAGCAGCTGCAGCAAGGGCTCCAGCGGTGTCTGGTCCGGGTTGGCCAGCAAAATGTAGCGTGACTCCAGGTCTTGTTCTTGCACCAGTTGCCCAATCCATTGCAGGGCCACCAGCGCTTCCAGTGCCGGCTCGATCTGGAGCACCTCAACCTGCAACGCCTGTGCCAGTGCAGTTGCGCCGCAGCCCCGCCGGGCGCTTTCCCGCTGGGCGTAGAGTTGTTGCAGCACCTCGATGGCCAGCTGAAACTGCCAGCCGTGCCCGCCACCGCGCCGCGCAACGCCTGCCAGCAGACTTGGCAGGTAAGCCGCAATGACAGCGCCTAAAAGCACAATGATCCAGGCCACATACATCCAGATCAGCAAGATAGGCAAGGTCGCAAAAGCACCGTAAATCATCGAATAGGTGGGCACATTGCTCAGGTAAAGACTGAGCACTTTTTTGGCCACCTCAATGCCTGCCGCCACAAACACGCCCCCGGCCCAGGCGTGGCTCCATTTCACGTAAGTGTTGGGCACGTAGTGGTAGAGCGCTGCC
The DNA here is from genome assembly GCA_004293655.1 of Polaromonas sp. Taxonomy (GTDB): domain Bacteria; phylum Pseudomonadota; class Gammaproteobacteria; order Burkholderiales; family Burkholderiaceae_C; genus Polaromonas. Next base: position 18,126 of record RDZZ01000057.1, read on the forward strand.
AGACCACCGGCTACCAGAAAAAACTGAAAAGCGTCCAGCAAAAAACGCAGGCTGAAGGGCAGACTGCCCACCAGACCGCTGGAGGCAGACACCACAAACGACGACACCGCCAGGCTGACGGCCAGCACCAATGGCCCCAGCGTGATGGCCGCCCAGTAAATCAGCACCCGCTGGGCGAGTGGGCGGGGGGCCTTGACCCGCCAGATATTGTTGAGCGTGCGGTCAATGGTCAAAATCAGGGCAATCGCTGTGCCCAGCAGCACCGCCAGGCCGGCCACGCCCAGCTTGTTGGCCTGGCGGCTGAAAAGCGTCAGGTACCCCAGTACCTGCCGGGCAATGTTGTCGGGGATCAGGCTTTCAATCAGCCAGCCCTGCAGCGCACCCTGCAGCTTTGAAAACATCGGGAAAGCCGTAAAAATGGCCAGTGCCACGGTAAAAAAAGGCACCAGCGCAATCGACGTGGTGAAAGTCAGGCTGCTGGCCGTCAAGCCCAGCTGGTCTTCCCGGAAGCGATCACGCAGGGTAAGCAAGGTGTCGCGCCACGGGACATGGGCCAGATGTCGCAAGAAAGCCCGCAATAATGGCAGAAAGTTCATCCCCGGTATCATGCCCCAGAAGAAACTGAGGGTGACATGAACAAAGCAAACCAAATTGAAGCGATTCGCTGGGTCGCCCTGGGCAGCACGGTGGCCCTGATTGTGCTGGGCGTGGCGTGGGAGATGTTCCTCGCACCCGTTCGCCCAGGCGGCTCGCTGCTGGCCCTCAAAGTGCTGCCTTTGTGCCTGCCGCTGGCGGGTATTTTGAAAAACCGCATGTACACCTACCGCTGGATGAGCCTGCTGGTGTGGCTGTACTTCACCGAGGGGGCCGTGCGCGCCTGGAGCGACAAGCCGCCCGGCAACTATCTGGCCATGATGGAGGTCGTGCTGTGCCTGATTTTGTTCACGGCCTGCGCGCTGCATGTCAAGCTGCGGTTCAAAGGCATTCCAAAACTACCCAAAGGCAGCTACTAAAGCAGCGCCCCGACCATGCAGCAGCAATTGATTGACACGCTAAAAAGTATTGTGGGCAGCGCCCAAGTCCTGGTGGACGGTGACCTGTCAGCCTATGAGCTGGATTGGCGCAGGCGCGCTCGCGGCAAAGCGCTGGCAGTGGTTCGGCCCGCCAGTGCCGGGGAAGTCGCAGCGATTGTCAAAGCCTGCGTAACCCACAATGTGAGCATCGTCACCCAGGGCGGCAACACCGGACTGGTGGGCGGCTCAACGCCGGATGCCTCTGGCGGGCAAGTGGTGCTGAGCCTGCAGCGCATGAACGCATTGCGCGACATGGACACCGCCAACCTGACCATGACGGTCGAAGCCGGCTGTATTTTGCAGACTCTGCAAGAGACGGCTGAAAAGGCCGGCTTTCTGTTTCCCCTGAGCCTGGCCGCCGAGGGCAGCTGCACCATAGGCGGCAACCTGGCCACGAATGCAGGCGGCACCCAGGTGGTGCGCTATGGCAACGCGCGCGATTTGTGCCTGGGCCTGGAAGTGGTCACAGCCCAAGGTGACATCTGGCACGGACTGAGCGGCCTGCGCAAAGACAACACCGGCTACGATCTGCGCGATCTGTTCATTGGCAGTGAAGGCACGCTGGGCATCATCACCGCTGCCACCCTGAAGCTCTACCCGCTGCCAGCAGCACGGCTCACGGCGTGGGCTGCCGTGCCGTCGATGGCACATGCCGTCACTTTGCTTGGCCTGGCACACAAACACCTGGGCTCGGGCCTGACGGGGTTTGAAGTCATGGGCCAGTTTGCACTGAGTCTGGTGGCCAAACACTTCACTCAGCAGCGCGTGCCGCTGTGGCAGGGCACCCCTTTTTGTGTTCTGCTTGAAAACTCGGACCACGAATCAGAAAGCCACGCACGCGAGCAGTTTGAACGCCTGCTTGAAATGGCCCTGGAGCAAGGCTGCGTCACAGATGCCGTGGTGGCTGAAAACCTGACGCAGGCGCACCAGCTCTGGCACATCCGCGAGAGCATTCCGCTGGCGCAGGCTGAAGAGGGCTTGAACATCAAACACGACATCTCGATTGCGGTCTCGCGCATCCCCGAATTTGTGGCTGCGACTGACGCGCTGCTTGCAAGTGCGATTCCCGGCGTGCGGCTGGTCAACTTTGGCCATCTGGGCGACGGTAACCTGCACTACAACGTACAAGCACCTGCTGGTGCAGACGGCCAGGCTTTCTTGCGGGACCATGAGGCGGCCGTCAACACCCTTGTTTATGACGCGGTGGCCCGCTTTGACGGCTCGATTTCAGCCGAGCACGGCGTGGGCAGCCTGAAATTGGGCAAACTTGAGCACCATAAATCACCCGTGGCACTTGGCATGATGCGTGCCATCAAGCAGGCGCTGGACCCCCACAACATGATGAACCCGGGCCGGGTGCTGCGGGCATAATCGAGGGTTTTTTGCGGCAACGCTGCATTCACTGCACCTGCCGCCTTTTGTGCTTTTTCACCTGCCTGCCTGTGCTTCCATGACGCTCCCCATCCACTCCCAGTACGAAGACTTCATGCGCCATGTGGACACCTGCGGCGTCTTCAAGGCTGACCGCACCGGCACCGGCACCAAAAGCGTGTTTGGCTACCAGATGCGGTTTGACCTGACGCGAGGCTTTCCGCTGGTCACGACCAAAAAAGTCCACATCAAATCCATCGTGCATGAGCTGTTGTGGTTTTTGCAAGGCTCAAGCGACAACAACTGGCTCAAGGCGCGCGGCGTCAGCATCTGGGACGAGTGGGCACGTGAGGGCGGTGACCTGGGCCCGGTCTATGGCGTGCAATGGCGCAGCTGGCCCACGCCTGGCGGCGGGCATATTGACCAGATCAGCGAAGTCATCAACACCCTCAAAACCAACCCTGACTCACGCCGCATCATCGTCAGCGCCTGGAACGTGGCCGACCTGGACAAAATGGCGCTGATGCCCTGCCACGTGCTGTTCCAGTTTTATGTGGCACCGGCAAGCAAGCCTGGCGGCAAAGGCCAACTGAGCTGCCAGCTGTACCAGCGAAGTGCTGACATTTTTCTGGGCGTGCCGTTCAACATTGCCAGCTATGCGCTGCTCACGCACATGGTCGCGCAACAATGCGATCTGGATGTGGGCGACTTCATCTGGACCGGTGGCGATTGCCACATCTACAGCAACCACGCCGGGCAGGTGGCCCTGCAACTGAGCCGCGCCCCGATGCCGTACCCGCTGCTCAATATCAAGCGAAAACCGGCGTCTATTTTTGACTACCAGTTTGAAGACTTTGAGTTTTTGAACTACCAGCACCACGCGCCGATCAAGGCACCTGTTGCGGTCTGAATTTTTTAAAGTGGTGTCGTCTGTATGCAATTGAGCATGATTTATGCCCGCGCCAGCAACGGCGTGATCGGCCACAACAACCAGTTGCCCTGGCACCTGCCCGAAGACCTGGCCCACTTCAAACGCCTGACCCACGGCTGGCCGGTCATCATGGGGCGCAAAACCTGGGACTCCTTGCCACCGCGCTTTCGGCCCCTGCCCGGTCGCACCAACATCGTGGTGACCCGTCAGGCCGGCTGGCGAGCAGCAGGTGCCAGCGTGGCAAACAGTCTGCAGGGTGCCATCGCACAGTGTGGCAATGTGGCGCAGGTCTGGGTGATTGGCGGCGCGCAAATCTACGCAGCTGCCGAACCCCTGGCAGACAGGATTGAAGTCACGCAAATCGCGCAAGATTTTGAAGGCGACGCCTTTGCACCGGTGCTGGGTGCCCGGTGGGTGGAGGTCGCGCGTGAAGCGCACACATCGTGCAGCGGGCTGAATTTCAGTTTCATCACCTACAACAAATACACGGGAAACCGATAAGTCTGGTGCCGGGTTGCATGTATTGAAGGCCGCACGGCCGCCAGTCGCGGGCATGGGGCTGACCATTGAAACACTTTTCTGCTACATTTTTAATAGCAAACTATTGCCGTACATAAAGCCACAGAGCCATTTTTAAGCGTTGAAATCATGAAAATCGCAACCTGGAACGTCAACTCCCTGACCATTCGCTTGCCGCAGGTTCTGGACTGGTTAAGCGCCCATCCGGTCGATGCGCTGTGCCTGCAAGAGCTCAAGCTCAGTGACGACAAATATCCCTTTGCAGCGCTGGCGGCGGCGGGCTACCACAGCGCGGTGTTCGGTCAAAAAACCTACAACGGCGTGGCCATTGTGAGCCGTTGCGAACTCGGTCAACCCCGTGATGTGGTGAAAAACATCACCGGCTTTGCCGACGAGCAGTCCCGCGTGATCGCTGTCACGCTGGACACGCCGCAGGGCGAGCTGCGTGTGGTCAATGGTTATTTTGTCAACGGTCAGGCACCGGGCAGCGAGAAGTTTGCCTACAAGATGAAGTGGCTGGACGGCCTGCGGGCCATGCTCAAAAGCGAGCTGGCCGCGCACCCCCGCCTGGTATTGCTGGGGGATTTCAACATCACCTTTGACGACCGCGACACCTACGACCCCGAAGGCCTGCGCGACACCATTCACCACACCACCGAAGAGCGCCAGCACTTCCAGGCGCTGCTGGATCTGGGCTTGCTTGACGCTTTTCGCCTGTTTGAACAGCTTGAAAAAAGCTACTCCTGGTGGGACTACCGCGAGTTTGCCTTCAAGCGCAACCGTGGCCTGCGCATTGACCATATTCTGGTCAGCCAAGCGCTTGAACCACACGTGAGAAGCTGCATGATTGACAAACTGCCACGTAAAAACGAGCGGCCCAGCGACCACACGCCCGTGATTGTTGAATTAGCATGACGCAGCCGTCAGCAAAACCGAGGTTTTCGCAAGCAGGGGCCGCAGAACTGGCTCTGCCAGACCGCAGGCGCAGCGCCCCGCTCGGGGGGGCAGGGCGCTTGCGCGTTGTGAGCAACCGTGGGGGCCACATTCACTCCAAGTGCAATTCCTGGATCTTGCGCGCGATGGTGTTGCGGCCAATGCCTAGTTTTTGTGCGGCTTCGATTCGCCGCCCCTTGGTGTTGTGCAGTGCGGTTTGAATCAGTTTGGATTCAAACCGGCGGCTCAGAACCTCCCAGACATCACTGTGCCCGGTGGCCAGCAACGCCATCGCTTCGGTCTCCAGACCCTCTTCCCATGAAGTGTGCCCGGCATCATGATCACCCCCACTGCCACCCCGACTTCCGCCACCATATGCAGCAGGCACAACGATTTCAACGCCTGGCGCTGTAACAGCACCAGGCGCTAAAACGGTTGCGCTGGCCACTGCGGGTGCCTGAAATGGTGCCTGAACCGGTAGCGCCAAACTCTTGCCAGGCTCTTGCGTGGCAGCAGCGACTTCTGGGGGCAGGTCTTTCGGCTCAATGACCTGGGCCGGGGCCATCACCGTGAGCCAATGGCAAATGTTTTCAAGCTGGCGGACATTGCCAGGAAACCCAAAGGTGCTGAGCTGCTGCAAGGCGGCGTCTGAAATGCGCTTGGGCTCCACGCCCAGCTGCTTGGCGCTTTGCTGCAAGAAATGCCGGGTCAGCATGAACACGTCTTCACGCCGCTCGCGCAGTGCAGGCAGGCGCAGACGAATCACGTTCAGGCGGTGGTAGAGGTCTTCCCGGAACACGCCCTCTTTGACGCGCTGCTCCAGGTCCTGGTGCGTCGCCGCAATCACGCGCAGGTTGGCCTTGATGGCGTTGTGGCCACCCACACGGTAGAAATTGCCGTCACTGAGCACGCGCAGCAGCCGGGTTTGCAGATCAAACGGCATGTCGCCGATCTCATCGAGAAACAGCGTGCCGCCCTCGGCCTGCTCAAAACGGCCCCGACGCATGGTTTGTGCGCCGGTAAACGCACCGCGTTCGTGACCAAACAGCTCGCTCTCCAGCAGGTCTTTGGGAATGGCTGCGGTGTTGATCGCCACAAACGGGCCGTTGGCGCGGGTCGAGTGCTTGTGCAGCGCGCGCGCCACCAGCTCTTTGCCCGAGCCGGATTCGCCCGTGATCATGACCGTCACGTTGCTCTGGCTCAGGCGGCCAATGGCCCTGAACACATCCTGCATCGCCGGTGCCTGGCCCAGCATTTCAGGCGCAGCGGCCATGCGTTCTTCTGCGACTTCTTCGCGCTGGCTTTCTTCCACCGCCCGGCGGATCAGCTCGACCGCACGGGGCAAATCAAACGGCTTGGGCAAGTACTCAAACGCGCCACCCTGAAAGGCCGAGACGGCGCTGTCCAGGTCAGAAAACGCTGTCATGATGATCACGGGCAAGCCGGGCAGCTTTTGTTTGACTTTATCGAGCAGGTCCAGACCCGAGCCACCGGGCATGCGGATATCGCTGACCATGATTTGCGGGCCGTCTTCTTCGGTGGCCACTTCAAGTGCGGCCAGCACCTCGCGCGGGTTGGTGAAACTGCGGGTGGGCAGGTCTTCGCGTAGCAACGCCTTTTCCAGAACAAACCGGATGGACTGATCATCGTCAACGATCCAGATAGGCTTCATGCTGTGTTGTCCCTTGGGGTTTGCCCCGTTGTGGTTGTTCAATTGTGTTTGTCAAAAAATGTTCAAAAATCTGCCAAACCATCAGGAACGGGCACCCAGACGACAAACTTCAAGGCAAAGGTATCAAGAGCTTGAAGTCTGTCCGCCCAGGGGCGCTGTCACACTCAATCAAGCCGTGGTGTTGCTGCACAAAGGTTTGCGCCAATGTCAGCCCCAGCCCGGAGCCGCCTTCTCGCCCTGAAATCAGGGGATAGAAGATTCGGTCTTTGAGGGTGTCCGGCACGCCCGGTCCATTGTCAACAACATGCAATTCCAGTGCCAGGCGGTAGCGCTGCTTTCCAAAAGTCACCTGCCGGGCGATTCGGGTCTTGAAAGTGATCTGTGCATCACCCTCAAACATGCGCTCGGCCAGGGCCTGTGCAGCGTTGTGGGTGATGTTGAGCACCGCCTGAATCAGCTGCTCGCGGTCGCCCCGGAAGTCGGGAATCGAGGTGTCGTAGTCACGCACGAAACGCAGACCTTTGGGGAACTCAGCCAGAATCAATGAGCGGACCCGCTCGCAGACTTCGTGAATGTTCACGTCTCCCACCAGATGCGGGCGCCGGTGGGGTGCCAGCAGGCGGTCTACCAGCGTTTGCAGGCGGTCCGCCTCATGAATGATGACCTGCGTGTACTCGGTCAGTGACTTGTCGATGTCCATCTGCAGCAATTGCGCCGCACCCCGGATGCCGCCCAGCGGGTTTTTGATTTCATGGGCCAGGTTGCGAATCAGCTCCTTGTTGGCCTGCGCCTGGTCGATCAGGCGTTCTTCGCGGTCTTGCTTGGCTTGCTGCTCCAGCGGCAGCAGCTCGATGATGGCTTCGCCCGGCACATCAGTCTGTGCAAGCACCACATGCACGGGCATGGGCTCGTGGTTTAAGCGTTTGAGCCAGGCGTCATAGCGCAGCGCCGCAAACTCATTGCTGCCTGCGCCTTCGAGCGCATTTTGCAAAATATGCGGCTCGGTGAAGCACTCTGGCAGGCAAGAGCCTTCAATCGTGCGGCGGGAGGTGCCCAGCGCGTCTTCTAATGCCGCATTGGCAAACACCACCACGCCGTTGGTGCGCACTACGGCGACCAGCGTGGCCAGCAAGTCAAACGCCTGAAAGCGTGGTGGCTGGGTGGCGGCACCCGGGGATGTTTTAAGTTTTTTCAAGCGTTCTGTTCGGGTGCAGCATGCAAGGCTGGGCAGCTCTGCCAGACATCAGGCACACATGAGAGTCAGGGATATACCGGACGGACAAGTCTTTGATGGGCGTCCATCTTCTTGCGTCTTCTTGTATCTTTTAATTGACAGCAGGCAGGCGCGAAATTTCACGTTTGAGGCCCGCAATATCGCTCTGGTTGCGCGTGATACCGTCCTTGAGGTCGTTGACCCGGTCCAGGTAGCGCTGGTGGTTGCGCCCCTCAATGCCCTGCTTTTCAGGCTCGCCGTTGTTGTACTCTTTTTGCTGCTCCGCCAGTCTGGCCTCGGCTTTTCTCAACTCGGACTCCAAAATGCTGCGAATGTCGCCATCGCGCGCCTTTTGCTCTGGCCCGGTATCCAGGCGTGTTGTGGGGCCAGACGGCGATGCTGCCGCCACGCGCACGGGTGCTTTGGGTGCAGGCGGCTGGCCTTGAACCACCGTCACATTGCCGCCTTCGAGCAGTTTGCAGCCGCGTAACTGCGCATCTTTGGCGTTGTTGATGTACTCGGGCGGGCCACCGCCAGCGGCGTTGCAACGGTAAATTTGAGCCAGCAGCGGCCCGCTGAGGCCCGTCAGCAAGAGTGAAAAAAACGAGAGTATTAGAGTGTTTTTCATACAAAACCCTGAGTGCCTGTGAAGGTAGAGATGACACGAGAGTATCCCGCATAGGCTCAGGAACTCAAAGCCCTTCGCCCATAACCGTACAGCACCATCAAAAAAGGACGGCGGGTGCCGTCCTTTTTTAACCACAATGCATCAGTAAAGTTCATTCCACAAGTGGTGGTGTCTTCTGGTGCTGATCCACAGCGAGTCGATGCAGCGGGCCATCACAACAAATTAAAGCGAACTACAGTGCATTACAGTGCATCACAGCGAATAGTACATGTCAAATTCAGCAGGATGGGTGGCCATGCGCATGCGCGTGACTTCCTGCATCTTCAGATCAATGTAAGCGTCGATGTACGCATCAGTGAACACGCCGCCTTTGGTCAGGAAGCCCCGGTCTGCATTGAGGCAGTCCAGCGCCTGGTCCAGGCTGTGGCACACGGTTGGGATCAGTGCGTCTTCTTCTGGGGGCAGATGGTACAAGTCCTTGCTGGCGGCTTCGCCCGGATGGATCTTGTTCTCAACGCCGTCCAGACCAGCCATCAGCAGGGCCGAGAAGCCAAGATACGGGTTCATCAGAGGGTCAGGGAAGCGTGCCTCAACACGGCGGCCCTTGGGATTGGCCACATAAGGGATGCGGATCGACGCCGAGCGGTTTTTGGCCGAGTAAGCCAGCTTGACCGGTGCCTCAAAACCAGGAACCAGGCGCTTGTAGCTGTTGGTGCCAGGGTTGGTGATCGCGTTGAGCGCGCGGGCGTGCTTGATGATGCCGCCGATGTAGTACAGCGCAAAGTCCGACAGACCTGCATAGCCGTCGCCAGCAAACAGGTTTTTGCCATCTTTCCAGACCGACTGGTGAACGTGCATGCCAGAGCCGTTGTCGCCCACGATGGGCTTGGGCATGAAGGTGGCGGTTTTGCCATAGGCGTGAGCCACGTTGTGGATCACGTACTTTTGCAACTGCACCCAGTCGGCGCGCTGAATCAGCGTGCTGAACTTGGTGCCCAACTCCATCTGGCCCGCGTTGGCCACTTCATGGTGATGGACTTCAACCGGAATGCCCAGTGACTCAAGAATCAGGCACATTTCAGAACGCATGTCCTGAAAGCTGTCCACCGGTGGCACGGGGAAATAGCCGCCTTTGACCGCTGGGCGGTGGCCGCTGTTGCCGTGCTCGTACTCTTTGCCGGTGTTCCAGGCGGCTTCTTCGGAGCCGATTTTTACAAAGCAGCCGGACATGTCGTTTTTCCAGCGCACGCTGTCAAACACGAAAAATTCAGGCTCAGGGCCAAAGTAGGCCGTGTCACCCAGGCCAGAGGCTTTCATGTAGGCTTCAGCCCGTTTGGCCAGCGAGCGTGGGTCACGCTCGTAGGCCTTGCCGTCGGCGGGATCGACCACATCGCAGGTCAGGATCATCGTCGTTTCTTCAAAAAACGGATCAATGTTGGCGGTGTTGGGGTCAGGCATGAGTTGCATGTCTGACGCTTCAATGCCCTTCCAGCCAGCAATCGACGAGCCGTCAAACGCATGGCCTGACGTGAATTTTTCTTCATCAAAATGAGACACCGGCACGGTCACGTGCTGCTCTTTGCCTCGGGTGTCGGTAAAACGGAAGTCAACGAACTTGACCTCGTTTTCTTTGACCATTTTTACGACGTCTGCGACGGTCTTTGCCATCAAAATCTCCTGTTGCTGGATGGTTGTTGAAAATCTCTTCGTGAACTGTTGAATGCACTTTTTATGCCAAACGTGTCAAGCGCATCGAGCCGACTTGCACTTCCTCAGTTGACCTTTCAGATTGTGCCGCTACTTGCAGGCCTATCTGGTGCAGATGACCAGAAATCCTCAAAACAAAGAACTGTCCCGTATCTGTTCCATTTTGATGCACGCATAATTGCACTTTATTGGTGCATAAAATCAACGCACCAATTCAGGGCCTAATTTGTAGTCAAAGTTCCCCAGTCCAGCCAGCAGGGCTGCATAGGCCAGTGCAACAGCGTCTGGCGCGCCTTTGACGCCCAGCTCAATGTGACGGCCATAAGTAGCGTGGTCAACGCTGGGCAAGCTAAACACCTTGATGCCAGGGTGTGACGCTTCAATGTCCACCATCAAAGGCGTGAGGGTGGCTTCCATCGAGCCGAAAACGATGATGGATTTTTCAATATAAGCCGAGGTTTGGTGAAGATGTGGGTAGTGCGTGTCCAGCACCCATTCGATCATCGGCCAGGCCATCACGGGGAATCCGGGAAGGAAGTGTAGGCCCCCACGCTCGTTCACTGCGTGTAACTCTCTGCCCCCCGAGGGGGCCGCTGCGCCTGCGGTCTGGCGAAGCCAGTCCTGCGGCCCCTGCTGGGTTGGAGGAACATCTCGCTCAACGAAGCAGCTAAAACCCGGAATTTTGTTGTATGGGTTGGGAATAATTTGCGCGCCCATGGGAAACACGCCCATGTCCAGGCGGTGGATGTTGTCGGGTCGGTCAGGCTCGAAGGCCACGCCTTGCTCTTTGGCCACATCCTGCATGCGGGAGATGATCAGGGCCTTGGCCTCTGGGTGCAGGGCCAGCTCAACGCCGAGTGCAGCAGCTGCACATTGACGGGTGTGGTCGTCCGGGGTTGCGCCGATGCCGCCACAAGAAAACACCACATCGCCAGACGCACGGGCGGCTGCAAAGGCGCGAGCCAATGTGGCGGTGATACGGGCCGGGTCGTCGCCCACGTAGTCGGCGTAGCTCAGGGCCAGGCCGCGAGCCTTGAGCAGCTCAATGGCTTTGGGCAGATGCTTGTCGGCCCGTTTGCCCGACAGGATTTCGTCGCCAATGATGATGATTCCGAAGTTTTGCATGGGGAGTTTTTTCACAAAGAGATCAAGGAGATCAAGGAGATCAAGGAGGTCAGGGAGGTCAGGGCGGAAGGCAAAGAAAAAAGCTTGATTTTCAACGCTCCCTGATCTATTTGATCTCCTTGTTCCAATCTTCAGTTTGGGGTTTGCTTGCTATTAATTCAATAGCGGGTGGTACAGGCAAGTCTTGCCCTAGAGCATTTTTTTTCTTGCGAAGTTGCTCCAGTTCAGCGAGGGTGTAGTGGGCAAACCAGAGCGACGAAAAAGCGAACACCAGCGTGTAAATCCAGATCGCAATCGGCACCAAAATAGGGGCCATGGCCACAAACATGGCGCCTGATGCCCAGATCAGGCTGGGCGCGGCACCCAGGTAGCCGCTGAGCACACCGATACCCAGCAGCGTTGCGCGATTTTCCTTGAAAATCTGCTGCCGCTCCTGGCTGCTGGCATGGTCAGCCAGCGCGTCATAAGACATCACCCGGTAGGTCAGCCAGCCCCAGATCAGGGGTGGCAACACCAGTATCAAGGGCGGTATCAGCCACAGCGGAATCGACAACACCATCGCAATGACGGCCAGCGCGGTCGAGCCCAGCGACCAGAATAAACTGGCCAGCAGCGAGCCGCCTTTTTTACGCTCCAGCTGCGCAAATCGCCGCTCGGCCACCAGCGCCACCATGGCCGGTGTCATGAAGACGGCCACGAACAGCAGCGAGACGATCACAATCACGGGAATGGCCAGAAACAGCAGCAGCACCGGTGCCAGCACCACGCGCAGGTTGTTCAAACCCAGCCCTTCCAGCCAGCGCATCATGGTGCCCAGCAGCTCATGGCTCTCCAGGCTGCCGCGCACGAGGGCAATCGCGTCTTCCCAAAAAAAGTAGCCCAAGCCCAGCGACATGCCCGCCATGATGACGAGCGGCAAGACAGACAGGGCGATGACGCGCGGGTGCAGGCAATACATGGCTGCGCGCCAGAAGGAGTCCACAAGCTTGTTCATCAACACAGTGTAGCCCCCACGGTCGCGCACTGTTTGTCACTTCCAGCGCTTTTCTTCATCAATCAAGGACTGGGCTGGAAATGGACTTACGATGCGGCGATGGACTGTGTTTTTGTCAATGGGCGTCGGCTGGAGGTTCGGCAAATCGCTGGCAGCATGTGCTTGGCACCGCTGGTTTTTCTGCATGAAGGTCTGGGTTCGGTCAGCATGTGGACCCAGCGCGGCCTGGACTGGCCACAGGCTCTGTGCCGGGCCACAGGGCGGGCGGGTGTGGTGTTTTCGAGACTGGGTTATGGCCAGTCTGAGTCGATAGGTGCTGGGCGCAACCAGTTGCAGCCAGACTATATGCACCACCAGGCCTGGGGAGTCTTGCCTGCTCTCTTGGGGCAACTGCAGATTCAAAACCCGGTGCTGGTTGGTCACTCGGACGGCGCGACCATTGCCTTGCTGCATGCCAGCCGATTTCCGGTCGCGGGTTGTGTGGCGATGGCCCCGCACGTGCTGGTCGAAGCTGTGACGCTTGAAGCGATTGCGACGGCCAAAATGGCGTTTGAGACCCGCCATGCTTTGACTGGCGGGCTGCGCGGGCGCCTGGCCAAACACCA
>RDZZ01000022.1 GCA_004293655.1 Polaromonas sp.
AGCCTTTGGTCTGCCTGTTCTCATCGCGGTATCTCCATTCCAAAGATACCGCATCAGCATGCAAGACTAATGCCATTTATCTCCGGGACAGGACACTAGTAGACAGTCAACTTGATTTCTTGATGATCTCGGGATAGACCCAGGCCATTTTTGCGCGAGCCTTGTTCAGGTTAAATTGCCACCGTACTGGCTTTGCCTGGACATTCCTGTGGGCACAGATCGCATCAAGTTCACGTTGCAATTGCTCTTTGTCGGCGATCCTCTTTTTGAAGACCGTGCGGCCCAGGACTGCGAACTCCAGCTCGGCAATATTTAGCCATGAGCCATGCTTGGGCGTGTGCCTGATCTCGATTTTCTTGGCCAGTCGGCGCGCCTCTTCGGCTGGCAGTGTGGTGTAGAGCGCACCCTTGGTGTGGGTGTTCAGGTTATCGCAAACCAGCGTGATCATCTGGGCTTTGGGGAACATGCGGTCAAGCTCTTGGCACACGACCGCAAAATCTGCTTTTTTGCGATGCTCCATCACCAGACATTTGCGCAGCCCAGCGGCTGGCTGGCAGATCATCATCACTTCAGCGACACCACAGCGTTCGTATTCACAATCCTCGCGCCGGGGCCGTCCTGGTGCCCCCGGCATTGGCTCACGTACCTCTTGCAGAAGCTGAAACGGGCTTTCATCGAAGCACACCACTGGATTTTTCTCGTTGAGCGGACGTGCGTAAATTTCGATGACATCCTCCATGCAGGCGACAAACTCTTCATCGACTTTTGCGATGCACCACTGCTGCTTTTGCCACGGCAAGAGCCTAGCTTTTTTAAAAGCTGGCGCACGCCCTCATGGCTGTAGGACTGGGCAAAGCCCAACTCCACAATCTTCGCACCCAGCATGCGCAGCGTCCAGTGGTCGTGCCCATCGGGCGCCTTCGAGCAGGCAATGGCCGTAACCATTGCGGCTTGTTTCGGATCGAGCTTGGGTCTGAAGCCCGGGCGGGGCAGCTCGCCTAATGCGGCCTCCAAGCCAGTCTCTACAAAACGCTTGCGGATTTTCAACACGGTGGGCAGCGTGACGTCCAAGGCCAGGCAGATGTCCTGATTGCAGTAGCCCTTGGAAAGCTTGGTCAAGATCCGTGCACGGGTAATCACGCGTGCGCTGTTCACACCTTTGTGAATGAGCGCAAAAAGGTGCTCTTGCTCGTCATCGCTGAGCTCGATGCTGTTGGGTGATGTGATTCGTGGCAAGGCAGTCTCCAAATGGTTTTGACGACTATCGCGCACAAAAACACCAAAAACAACTCTACTGAAAATTTAAATGGCTTTTAACGAATCAAGTTGACTGTCTACTAGGGTAGCTCGGCTTGACTGCGTAACATCAGGAACTTGCATTTGTACTTGCTCGCCCGCTTTGCCAGCGAGCATAAAAAAGCTCAGCATCCAAGACACTGGGCTTTTCGAGCGAGCGATCCTCGCTGCTTATGGCTTGGCTTCTTTGGGAAATGGCCAGGCAGCTTGTGGGTTCAATACAGTTTGCGCGACAGTAGCAGTAACTGCCGACGCAGCAGGCGCGTTGGCAGCGGGTGCTTTTGCAGCCTTCAGAGCGGGCTTTTTAGCTGCTTTCTTTGCGGTGGGCTTTTTCGCTGCTGTTTTGACTTCAGCTTTTTCCGCAAGCACTGTTTTTGCAACAACTTTTTTAGCTGAGGCTTTTGTCACAGGTACCGTTTTTGCAGAAGCTGCTACCGTGGTCGGCTTTTTAGCAGGCGCTTTTTTAGTAGCTACACTTTTGGCAGAAGCTTTTGTCGCGGGTGCCGTTTTTGCAGGAGCTGTTTTTACGACTACTTTTTTAGCTGCTGCCGCTTTAGTGGCTACTTTTTTGGCAGGTGCTTTGCTAGCCACTGCTTTTTTCGCCGGTGCTTTTGTTGGAGCGACTGTTTTAGCCGCAGGTTTTTTCGCAGTTGCCATAGTTTTCTCCTTGATCACGTTGCAAATAGCACTTCGCGCCTGGAGTGCGCAAAGCGATTCGCAGCGTTGGGCCAACAGATGACTAGGCCCAGCGCCGCGAACACAGAAGCATTGGCCAGTGCGCACCGTGTGGTGCTGTCATTGGACATTGCAATTCTTAAAATCATGTTGCTGTTGTTTTGTGTGTACTGGTGGGCCCTGTATCAATCCCAGGAGAGTGCACCACCAGACTGGTATTCAATCACTCGGGTTTCAAAAAAATTACGTTCCTTTTTAAGGTCAATCATCTCACTCATCCATGGAAATGGATTTTCTTCATTGGGGAACAGCGTTTCAAGACCGATCTGGGTGGCCCGACGGTTGGCGATGTAGCGCAGATAACCTTTGAACATGGAGGCATTCAGGCCCAGTACCCCCCGCGGCATCGTATCTTCAGCGTATCGGTACTCAAGTTCCACGGCCTGCATGAACAGGGCTTTGACTTCTGCCTTGAACTCAGGCGTCCACAGGTGTGGATTTTCAAGCTTGAGCTGGTTGATCAGATCAATACCAAAATTGCAGTGCATGGACTCGTCACGCAAAATGTACTGGTACTGCTCGGCTGCGCCCGTCATCTTGTTCTGGCGACCAAGCGCAAGAATCTGTGTGAAACCGACGTAAAAGAACAGACCTTCCATCAGGCAGGCAAACACAATCAGTGACTTGAGCAGTGTTTGGTCAGCCTCAGGTGTGCCAGTCTTGAAGTGAGGGTCGGAGATGACCTCAATAAACGGAATCAAAAACTGATCTTTGTCCTTGATTGATTGCACTTCGTTGTAAGCATTGAAGATTTCAGCTTCGTCCAGGCCCAGTGATTCAGTGATGTACTGGTAAGCATGGGTGTGAATTGCTTCTTCAAACGCCTGACGCAACAAAAACTGGCGGCATTCGGGTGCGGTGATGTGACGATAGGTGCCCAGCACGATGTTGTTGGCAGCCAGCGAGTCTGCAGTCACAAAAAAACCGAGGTTACGCTTGACCAGACGCCGTTCATCTTCAGTCAAACCATTGGGGTCTTTCCAGAGGGCAATGTCGCGCGTCATATTGACTTCTTGTGGCATCCAGTGGTTTGCACACGTTGCAAGATATTTTTCCCAAGCCCATTTGTATTTGAAAGGTACCAACTGGTTCACATCGGTTTGGCCGTTGATGATACGTTTGTCCGAAGCCTTGACCCGTTTCATGACGGCAGGCGCAACAGTTGCCAGTGGTGATGTGCTTGTTGATACAGGTACGCCATCACCGAGTAAAAGCGCCCGGGTTTGTGGAGATACAAAAGAAAAATGCAGGGGTTCCTTTGAGCGGCTATCAGGCAGGCCACTGACAGGCGTTGGTTGTGATGATGTTTTAACTTCTTCGTCCCAGGTCAGCATGAGAATTTCCAATGTTTGTTGATTATGAAAGCAGCAATATGAAATGAAAAGTTTTCATTCGTATTGCTGCAAATTTGTGTTGTGCTGTTGCCCTGTTACATCGAATTGACATATGAAATCAATTCGCCAGATGGCTTGGGCAATTCAATTGCGCCGTGACATGCAAGGGCTGACATGTTTACTGACATGCCTCGCAACCAGGATCATCGATAGCGCAAAACTTAACGTCAGTTGCAGGTGATTCATTCATCTGAGATGGTGCTTCAAGCACCGCTGTATTCAACGTGCTTGTACTGCTGTTGAATGCATTGTTTTTGGGTGCGCCACCTGAACCACCTGACGACACCGAATTCATTTTGCCAGCCTGTACAGTTGATTTTTCGACATGCGTAGCGCTCTGCGTACGCAGGTAATAAGTCGTCTTCAAACCGCGAAGCCAGGCCAGTTTGTAAGTCTCGTCGAGCTTCTTGCCAGATGCACCAGCCATGTAAATATTCAGTGACTGCGCCTGGTCAATCCATTTCTGGCGACGCGCGGCAGCTTCAACAATCCATGAGGTCTCGACTTCAAAAGCTGTTGCATACAGCGCCTTGATGTCTTGCGGTATGCGGTCAATGGGGCGCAGTGAGCCGTCAAAGTGTTTGAGGTCAACCACCATGACATCGTCCCACAGGCCCAGGCTTTTCAGGTCGCGCACCAAATAGTGGTTAATGACAGTGAACTCGCCAGACAGGTTGGACTTGACAGACAGGTTACCAAAGCAGGGTTCAATGCACGCATCCACCCCGATGATGTTGGAGATGGTGGCTGTAGGCGCGATGGCCACACAGTTGGAGTTACGCATGCCGTCTTGTGCGATTTTTGCACGCAGAGCGTTCCAGTCAAGTGTGGCTGAGCGGTCAACTTCTACATAACCACCGCGCTCTTGCGCCAGCATGTCCAAGGTATCGAGTGGCAAGATGCCTTTGTCCCACAGCGAGCCTTTGTAACTGGCGTATTTACCACGCTCTTTGGCCAGCTCGGTTGAAGCCCAGTAAGCGTGGTAACAAATAGCTTCCATTGACGTGTCTGCAAATGCAACGGCGGCATCAGACGCATAAGGCACGCGCAACTCGTACAGACAATCCTGAAAGCCCATCAGCCCTAAACCTACCGGGCGGTGACGCATGTTGGAGTCCCGAGCTTTTTGAACGGCGTAATAGTTGATGTCGATCACGTTGTCCAGCATGCGCATGGCCGTGGTGATGGTCTTTTGTAATTTTGCATGATCAAGAACTTTGGCGCCATCAGCGCCGTCTTTCAAATGCTGAACCAGATTGACCGAGCCAAGGTTACACACTGCAGTTTCTGTTTCGCTGGTGTTGAGCGTGATCTCAGTACACAGGTTGGACGAATGCACAACACCTGCGTGCTGCTGGGGTGACCTGATATTGCAGGCATCTTTGAACGTGATCCAGGGATGTCCTGTCTCAAACAGCATCGAGAGCATCTTGCGCCACATGTCTGTTGCCTGCAGCGTGCGCGATGGTTTGAGTTCGCCCCGCTCTGCCCTGGCTTCGTAGGCTACATAGATTCTCTCGAACTCCTTACCGAACTTTTCATGCAAATCCGGTGTGTCGTTGGGCGAAAACAGGGTCCAGGTGCCTTTCTCCATCAC
>RDZZ01000023.1 GCA_004293655.1 Polaromonas sp.
TTTGCCATTGGCAACGCCGGTGCTGCCAATGCGGCGCTGTTTGCCGTCAGCATGCTGGCGCTGCACGACAAGGCACTGAATGACAAGTTGCAGACCTTCAGAGCGGCGCAAACCGCTGCGGCCCGGGCCATGACCTTACCGTTACAGTCGCCATCCGCATGACACCCATCTTTCCCGGAACCCAATCGACGGATGGTCGCCAGGCCAGTCTGGGTGTGATGGGCGGCGGCCAGCTCGGACGCATGTTCGTCCACGCGGCGCAGCGCCTGGGCTATGAGACGCTTGTCCTCGACCCCGACGCGCAAAGCCCGGCGGGCATGGTCAGTCACCAGCAGGTGCAAACCCCCTACGGCGATGAGGCGGGCTTAAAGCAACTGGCCAGCCTGTGCGACGCCATCACCACTGAATTTGAAAACGTGCCCGCAGCCGCCTTGACCACGCTGGCCAAGACCTTACCCGTTGCGCCCGGTGCGGCCTGCGTGGCGATTGCGCAAAACCGCATGGAAGAAAAAGCGCATTTCTCAGCCTGCGCAGATGTGTCTGGTGTCAATGTCGCGCCTTATGCAGTGATTGAGACGCTGGCGCAACTGCAAGCCGTACCCGCCAGCTTGCTGCCCGGCATATTGAAAACTGCCCGCATGGGCTACGACGGCAAGGGCCAGGCGCGCGTTAAAAACGCCGCCGAGCTGGCCGCTGCCTGGGCCGGCTTGAGCCGCGTGCCGTGCGTGCTCGAAAAGCTGATGCCGCTCAAGGCCGAGTGCTCGGTGCTGCTGGCGCGCGGCTGGCATGGCGATATGGTGAGTTTTGCGCCGCAACGCAACGTACACGTTGACGGCATTCTGGCCGTGACCCACGCTTATGAAGGAAATATGCATCCAGCGCAGGCTGCACGGGCATTGGATGCTACTAAATCAATAGCGAATCATATCGGCTACGTGGGCGTGCTGTGCGTTGAGTTTTTCATTGTTGACGACGGCAGCGAGCATGGCGGCCTGGTCGTCAATGAAATGGCGCCGCGCCCGCACAACAGCGGCCACTACACCATGGACGCCTGCAACGCCTCGCAGTTTGATCTGCAGGTGCATGCCATGGCCGGCTTGCCCTTGCCCCAGCCGCGCCAGCACTCCCCGGCCATCATGCTCAATTTGCTGGGCGATGTCTGGTTTGATGCGCAGGGCCAGGCCCGCACGCCCGACTGGCAGGCGGTGCTGCGTTTGCCCGGCACGCACCTGCATTTGTACGGCAAGCTGGAAGCGCGCCCGGGTCGCAAGATGGGCCACCTCAACATCACGGGCGCAGACGTGGCGGGCGTGATGGCTGTGGCGCGGCAGGCGGCTGATATTTTGGGTTTGCCAGGGCTGGATGGGTGATGAAATCGGAGGCATTCACAAAGGTTTTCATGTCCAGCCTGACGCCTGAGCAAGCCGCTGCGCACATCCGTGCAGGCGAGTTGGTTGCTTTCCCGACCGAGACGGTGTACGGCTTGGGCGCAGATGCCTCAAACGACGCGGCAGTGGCCAGAATCTTTGCGGCAAAGGGCAGGCCAGCCGATCATCCGCTGATTGTTCATGTGGCGGGCAGGCACCAGGTCGAGCACTACGCCAGCAGCGTGCCGCCGTTTGCTGATCGCTTGATGCAGGCTTTCTGGCCTGGGCCGCTGACCGTCATCTTGCCGCGCAAGCCGGGCGTGGCCAGTGCGGCGGCAGGCGGGCAGAACTCTGTCGGCCTGCGCTGCCCCGATCACCCGGTGGCGCTGGCTTTTCTCTCGGCCTGCAATACCGGCGTGGCTGGCCCCAGCGCCAACCGCTTTGGCCGCGTGAGTCCCACCACCGCGCAGCATGTGCATGACGAATTTGGTGACGACTTGCTGGTACTGGACGGTGGGCCGTGCGCCGTCGGCATTGAGTCCTCGATTGTGGACTGCACACGCGGCCAGCCCGTTTTACTGCGGCCTGGCGTCATCACATGCGCGCAGCTTGAAGCCGCGTGTGGCGAGCGTCTGCTGAGCAAGGACGAGGCAGACCAGCACCTGTTGGGCAGTGCCAGCCCGCGCGCGCCCGGCACGCTGGCATCCCATTACGCGCCCAGCGCCAAAGTGCGCCTGATGGACGCCAAAGCCATTCAGACCGCACTGGACGTGCTGGGCACGGACGCGGCACACATTGCGGTGTACGCCCGCGCCGTTGTGCGCATTGAGTCATCGCGGGTGGTGTTCAGGCGCATGCCAGATGACGCAGCAGCCACCGCACAGCAGCTGTTTGCCGCACTGCGTGATTTTGACGTGCAGGGCGTGAAGTTGATCTGGGTTGAAACGTTGCCCAAAGATGCGACTTGGGACGGCGTGCGCGACCGCCTGATACGCGCCGCAGCCCACTGAGCTTGCCACCAGCTGGCCTGGACAAAACAAAGCAGAAGCAAAAGCAAAGGCACAAGCAAAGCATGAGCAAACTCGCCCACATCCGGGGCAAAATCTACAAAACAGTGGCGCGTCAACTGCACGGTGTGGTGCCCTGCTGGGTATGCGGGGAGCATGTGTTGTCAGAGGCCGCAACGCTTGAACATATCCAGCCATTGAGCCAAGGCGGCAACAGCCACGCGGACAATCTGGCCATCAGCCATGCGCTGTGCAACCACCAGCGGCATGCGCTGGAGCCTGCATCGGCACGGACATCGACACCAGTCTCAACATCAACATCAATATAGATTGCAGCGCCAAAAAAAAGGGCAGTACTTGCGTACTGCCCTTTGTGCTGAACGTGTGCCAAATAAATGGAGCGGGAGAAGAGTCTCGAACTCTCGACCTCAACCTTGGCAAGGTTGCGCTCTACCAACTGAGCTACTCCCGCATTTATTTAACAGCCTCATAGTTTATATCGGAATCGACGTGTTTTGAATGCTGACTGAAGAAATTCGCCAAATCTGCCCGCCCGCCTGGGCACTGACATGCTTTTCAGGCTGTGGGCCGGGTCATGCGAAACAGCTGCTGCGGCCCAATGCTGAAATAGTCGCCTGCACCGCCACCGCGCAGAATGTGCCCTGCGGCGGCCGTGTCGTACACGCCATTTTTGAGCAAGGCCTGGGCAATGTGGACTGCCACCACTTCGCCCAGCACCAGCCAGGTGGCAACTTTTTCATGGTTTGCGCCTTCGAGCTGCACAATTTGCGTCACGCGGCACTCGAACGACACCGGACTTTCCTGCACGCGCGGCACACCAATCAGCCGGGAGGGCGCAGGGCTCAAGCCTGCCAGCTCAAACTCGCTGACCTCGGGCGGCACGGGCGCGCAGGTCTGGTTCATGGCCTCGGCCAGTGCGCGTGTGGTCAAGCTCCAGGCAAACTCACCCGTCTGCTCAGCGTTGCGTACCGTGTCTTTGTAGCCAATGCTGGAGAAACCCACAATGGGCGGCGTGTAGTTAAAAGCGTTGAAAAAACTGTAAGGTGCCAGATTCAGCACGCCCTGCGCACTGCACGATGAGATCCAGCCAATCGGGCGTGGGCCCACAATGGCATTGAAAGGGTCATGCGGCAGGCCGTGGCCAAGTTTTGGCTCATAAAAGTGCATGGCGCTCAGCGGGGTCTCTGGCATGGGGGTCTTTGTGGTGTGCATCGAGCTTGTGGGCGCGGCGCGCGCCTGAAGGTCCGGATTTACCGGCGTGGCAGGTCATCACCCAGCGGGGCGAGGTCGGTCGAATAAGTGCGGTCACCCAACTGGACATCGTTGCTTTTTTGCCATTTGGCTTCAAAAGCAGACAACTGGTCTGCGGTGGCGTGTTTGTATTTCTCGATGTTGCTCAGGGCGGCATGTGCAGAGTCTGTTGCAGAGTCTGCGGCGCGCTCTGCCACAGGTGCTGGGGCACCAGGCGGGCGGGCCCAGGCGGCCACTGTCACATCCAGCGTTTCATCAATCCGCCAGTACATTCCGGTGACCACCAGACCGTAGCGGGTTCGGGCATTTTGCGTGAGCAATGCCGCTGTCTCGGCGAGTTGCCTGTGCTGAGCCTGTGCGCTGGCCATGAAGGCAGACGACATGTCCATCATGATGGCGTAGCAGTGGCCCCTTTTGTCGGTACGCATGACCTTGAAGCGGTAACTGCTGGGTGCAAAACGCCTGTCATCAAGGGTGCTGCGTATGACCTCAAAAAGCAGCTCTCGCCTGAACTCCATGCGCTCTTCAAGGTTCATCTTCACGGGCATGGTTTCAGGCCCTCTGGAAGACGTTTTGCCCTGCACTGGCAGCGCATCCGTCTCGCTGCGCGTTGTGGAGAAGAGATTCTGGAAAATCTTCATAGCTGTGAGACCTGGGAGGAATCGGTTTGCTCGGGTTTGCCCGGGTTTGCTGGCTGGGGTTCCAGAGCGGGTTACAAGCGATGGCATTGACAGCAGACATTAGTACAGAACATCGCTTTTGTCACTCTCAGGCTTGAAGTTTTACATCCGGCAACAGCTTGTGTTGTACTTGTCGTGCCATTGTCATGCCATTGACTCACGTCGAGGCAGGCGCTTTTACGCTTTTGCCATAGATGAGCTTCATGGACAGTATGGCCAAAGCCAGCAACAACGTGATGGCGTTGGCCACCACGATCGGCCACGCGCCCAGCAGCAGGCCATACACCAGCCACAGCGCAACGCCTGCGGTAAAAACGCTGTACATGCCCAGGGACACACCGCTGACGTCTCGGGTTTTAAAGCTCAGCCAGACCTGCGGCACAAAACTCGCGGTTGTCAAGCATGCAGCGAGCGAGCCGATCACGTTCACGTCCACCAGTGTGGCATCAAAGGTCATCGCTGGCACCAGCATGCAGCCATTTTGAGGGCCGTAGCGGACTGAGTGGCTTTTTGTCGCGCCTGAACCTGCACGTTCAGTCTGGAATCAGCGAATGTTTGTCTGTTTGCCATGAGCCAGCCCGTAGAAATTTTGACAACTCCAGTATATCGAGGCAGTTTTTCAGGGCGTGGGGGCTGGCCGGTAAAGTGGTGGTTGTGCAGCGCAGCATTGATGGTGATGGTGATGGTG
>RDZZ01000058.1 GCA_004293655.1 Polaromonas sp.
GCGGCCTGGTGAAAAAAACGAATGTCGCCACCCGCGCAAAAGCCGCCAAACAAAGCTTCAGGCGTGCCGGGCCGCCCGACCTTGTTGGTGCCGCGAACAGCCACCAGCAACACCGCCGGGTCATCGCGCCAAGCCATCAAGGTGGCAGTCAAGTCGCGCACCATTTGCAGGGTCAGCGCATTGAGCGCTTTGGGGCGGTTGAGCGTGATCAACCCTGCACTGCCGCGCCGCTCCACCACAATGTCGCTTTTCAGTTCGTCACCCTTTTTGTCTGTAACTTCTGCATTCATGACTTTTGTCTCCAGCCTATCAATTCATTCAGTCCCAGCGCTGCAATGACCAGCGCACCGCCGGCAAGTACATTGGCGCCAGGTGCCTCACCTGCGCCTGCCCAGGCCAGCAAGATACCAAAAATAACCTCCAGCAAGCCCAGCAGTGACACTTCAGGCGCTTTGAGTACACCGGCACACAGCACCGACAGCACACACGGAATGGCCAGCTGAAACAGCCCCAGCGCTGCCAGCAGGCCCAGGTCGTGTGGCGTTGCAGAAAACGGCAGCGACAGCGGCAGCGTCACCACAGCAGAGATGACTGCCCCCACCAACACTGCGGGCACCAAGTCCACATTTTTCCCATGCTGGCGACTGTACTGCACCACTGTCCAGTGGCTGGCAGCGGCCAGCGGCACCAGCAAAGCCACCAACGTTCCGGCCAGCTGGCCAGACAAATTCATTTGGCCAGCGTACATCCAGGCAATCCCTGCGCCAGCCAGAGCAATCGCCAGCCAGGTTCTCGAAGCAATACGGTGGCCGATAAACACCCGGGCCAGCAACGCAGTCAGCAAGGGGCCAATCGACATGGTCACCAGCACATTGGCCACGCTGGTCATGGTCAAGGCCACCATGAAGGCCGTGAACATCACGCTCCAGCACACGCCTGACAACCAAAGAGCGCCGCCCCCGCTGCGAATGCGTGAAAAAACCACACGGCCCTGCCAGATCGGCAAAATCACCAGCAGCGACAAGACAGTAAAAAAACTGCGCCAGAAAGTCACCTCAAAACTGCGGGCTGATTCGAAGTGCCGCGTGACCACGCCAGCTGTCGACCACATCAGGGTGACCAAAACCATCAGGGCAACGGCCCTGGAGTGCGTGAGTTTCATGCAAAACTGCAAATTTAGAAAACCAAGGTCATCGCGGTGCATTTGCAAGCAAGGGCCGCAGGACTGGCTTTGCCAGACCGCAGGCGCAGCAGCTCCCTCAAGGGGGCAGGGAGCGACACGCAGTGCGCGACCGTGGGGGCCTTACCTTCCAGCGCGCTTGCGCTCGCTTTCTGACAGATAACGCTTGCGCAGGCGCACCGATTTCGGCGTGATTTCAACCAGCTCGTCGTCCTCAATGAATTCCACACCATATTCGAGGGTCAACTCGATAGGTGGCGTGATCTTGACGGCGTCTTCCTTGCCTGACACGCGGAAGTTGGTCAGCTGCTTGGTACGCGTGGCGTTGACCACCAGATCGTTGTCACGGCTGTGAATGCCCACAATCATGCCTTCGTACACCGGGTCATTGGCGCGTACAAACATGCGGCCACGGTCATCGAGCTTGCCCAGGGCGTAGGTGAAAATCTCACCCGCGTCCATGGAGATCAGCACGCCGTTCTTGCGCCCGCCAATGTCGCCCTTGTGCGGCTCGTAGCTGTCAAAAATATTCGAGATCAAACCGGAGCCACGCGTCAGGTTCAAAAATTCATTCGTAAAACCAATCAGGCCGCGTGCCGGAATGCGGTATTCAAGGCGCACACGACCCCGGCCATCCGGCTCCATGCTGCTCAACTCACCTTTGCGTTCACCCAGAGCCTGCATCACGCCACCCTGGTGGTGCTCTTCAATATCGGCGGTGACCAGCTCAATCGGCTCGTGTCTTTCACCGTTGATGTCTTTCATCACCACGCGTGGCTTGGACACGGCCAGCTCAAAGCCCTCACGGCGCATGTTCTCCAGCAGGATGGTCAAGTGCAACTCGCCCCGGCCCATGACTTCAAAAATACCCTCTTCATCCGTCTCACTCACGCGCAGGGCGACGTTGTGTTGCAGCTCCTTTTGCAGACGGTCCCAAATCTGGCGGCTGGTGACGTACTTGCCTTCGCGGCCTGCCAGCGGGCTGGTGTTGACGCAAAAGTTCATCGTCAGCGTCGGCTCGTCAACCTTGAGCATGGGCAGCGGTGAGGGTGTCACGGGGTCGGTAATCGTCACGCCAATGCCGACGCTTTCGATGCCATTGATCAACACAATCTCGCCCGGGCCAGCTTCAGTGGCTTGCACACGCTCCAGACCCTGGAACGTCAGCACCTGGTTGATGCGCCCTTTGACCGCCTTGCCGTCCGGGCCTTCCATCACCACCACATCCATCATGGGCCTGATCGTGCCCTGGCTGATGCGGCCCACGCCAATGCGGCCCACAAAGGTTGAAAAGTCAAGGGCAGAAATCTGCAATTGCAGCGGTGCGGCGGGGTCACCTTTTTGCGCTGGCACGTGCTGGAGCACGGTATTGAACAGGGCCGACATGTCTGGGCCCCACTGCTCGTTCGGCGGGCCTTCTACCAACGAAGACCAGCCATTGATGCCCGAGGCGTACACCACCGGAAAGTCCAGTTGCTCATCGGTGGCGCCCAGCTTGTCAAACAGGTCAAACGCAGCGTTGACCACAAAGTCAGGGCGTGCGCCCGGCTTATCGACCTTGTTGACCACCAAAATGGGCTTGAGACCCAGTGCAAGTGCTTTTTTGGTCACGAAGCGGGTTTGCGGCATGGGGCCTTCCTGTGCGTCAATCAGCAGCACCACGCCATCGACCATCGACAACGCGCGCTCCACCTCACCGCCAAAGTCGGCGTGGCCCGGTGTGTCAACGATGTTGATGTGCGTGCCTTGCCAGGTCACGGCGCAGTTTTTGGCCAGAATCGTGATGCCGCGCTCTTTTTCGATGGCGTTGTTGTCCATCACGGTGTCCACGACTTTTTCGTGGTCGGCGAAAGTGCCTGATTGACGCAGCAGTTGATCCACCATGGTGGTCTTGCCATGGTCAACGTGGGCGATGATGGCAATATTGCGGATTTGTTTTTGGCTCATGGAGGGCTTTCTGGAGGCTTGGAAACTTGAAACTTGAAAAGAGGTGGAAAAATCGGCTGGGGTCAGTGTTGGGCAGCCGGGGTTGAATGAATGTCGGTGTGGACATGGGTTTTTGCCTGCGCTGCCAGCAAAATATCTTGAATCTCAACCGGGCTGAGCAAGCGCTGGGGAATCAACTCATCTGCCGTGATGTGGGCTGAACCCAAAAATGCAGCTGGCATCGAGCCATGAACCTGCACCACAGAGCCGTTCGCCCCCCACTGGCCGGGTGATCCCCGGCGACGCAGCCCGCTTAAAAAACGTCCTGCATTGTCGGCGTCCAATGTGACAGACGGGTACGCCGCCACGAGTGATTGCACAGGCAACAGGCACGCTTCGCGTTCATGCTCGCTCATGGCTTCAAGATCGCCCAGGCCAACACATTGGCCAGCCACAAAACCGCCCGTCTCCAGCCGTCTGAGCGAGCCCAGATGCGCGCCGCAACCGATGGCTTCACCGATATCTTCGCCCAGCGTTCGTATGTAGGTGCCTTTGCTGCAGCTTACTATTATTTTAATAGCGGCAGGTGCCCGTGTATCTTGCCACAGAGCCATATTAAGCTTGTAAATCGTGATGTGGCGGGCTTCCCGCTCGACTTGCTGGCCTTTGCGGGCGTACTCATACAGCGCCTTGCCGTCTTTTTTAAGCGCCGAGTACATGGGCGGGATTTGCGCCAGCGCACCCGAAAAGCGCTGCGTCATGGCCGCCAGCAGTTCAGGCGTGATGGCGGGTACTGGCCGGGTCTCGATCACATCGCCCTCAACGTCGCCGGTGCTGGTTTTCTGGCCCAGCAGCAGCACCGCCTCGTAGGTTTTGTCAGCCTCCAGCTGGATCTGGCTGAACTTGGTGGCCGCGCCGAAGCATAGCGGCAACACGCCGGTGGCCAGCGGATCAAGCGTGCCGGTGTGCCCGGCCTTGTCGGCGCGCAAAAGCCATTTAGCCTTTTGCAAAGCCTGATTGCTTGAGAGGCCAATCGGTTTATCGAGCAGCAACACCCCATGCACAGGGCGCCTCTGCACCTTTGTGCGGAGTTGCGTCATGGCTTCAGTCCTCTTGAGCGCGGGAAGAAACCGCCTTGGCAATCAGGGCGTTCATGTCTGCCGCACGCTCGGTGGTGCGGTCAAAGTGAAAATGCAAGGTAGGCACGGTATGCGTCATCAGGCGTTTGAACAAGCCGTTGCGCAGAAAACCGGCGGCCTGGTTGAGTGCTGTCTCGCACTCTACCGGGTCGCCAATCAGCACGCTGAAAAACACCTTGGCATGGGCATAGTCGGCTGTGACTTCAACCGCTTGTACGGTCACCATCCCTACACGCGGGTCTTTGAGCTCGCGTGCAATCAGATCCGTGAGGTCACGCTGGATCTGATCTGCCACGCGAAAGCCGCGGTTGGGTGTGTTTGATTTTTTACGCATCGAGATAAAGCAGTGTTCTGGCGGAAGGTTTGGCAGACTTGCTGGCCGAGCCAGTCAAGCCAGCCAGTCAAGCCAGCGTACGCGCAACCTCGCGGATCTCGAAGAACTCCAGCACGTCACCGACTTCAATGTCGTTGTAGTTCTTGATGTTCAGACCGCACTCAAAGGTTTCCTTGACCTCTTTGGCATCGTCTTTAAAGCGCTTGAGCGAGTCGAGCTCACCGGTGAAGATGACGATATTCTGGCGCAGCAAGCGCAGTTTAGCGGTGCGGCGAACCACACCAGCGGTGACCATGCAACCGGCAATCGAGCCGATTTTGCTGACCTTGAACACCTGGCGAATCTCTGCCGTGCCAATGATCTCTTCTTTCTTGTCTGGCGTGAGCATGCCGGACATGGCAGACTTGAGTTCGTCCACAGCGTCATAAATGATGTTGTAGTAACGAATATCCACACCGTTGTTTTCAGCCTGCTTGCGCGCCTGGGCATCGGCCCGGGTGTTGAAGCCGATCAGCACGGCTTTCGATGCAATGGCCAGATTCACGTCGGACTCGGAAATGCCGCCAACACCCGAGTACACCAGCTGGACCTTGACTTCTTCAGTCGAGAGTTTGAGCAGCGACTGGGCCAGTGCCTCTTGCGAGCCTTGCACGTCGGCCTTGATGATGATGGGCAACATCTTGACTTCGCCAGCGTTGATGTCGGAGAACATGTTCTCCAGCTTCGACGCCTGCTGCTTGGCCAGCTTGGTGTTGCGGAACTTGCCAGCGCGGTAGGTGGAAATTTCCCGGGCGCGGCGCTCGTCGAGCATGACAATGAAGTCGTCACCGGCTTGCGGCACTTCCGTCAGACCCTGAATTTCAACCGGAATCGACGGGCCTGCCGTTTTGATGTTTTTGCCGTTTTCGTCCAGCATGGCGCGCACACGGCCATAGGTTGAGCCGGCCAGCACAATATCGCCAGCTTTGAGCGTGCCGGACTGCACCAGCACGGTAGCCACGGGGCCTCGGCCTTTGTCCAGGCGTGCCTCGATCACCAGGCCTTTGGCCATGGCATCGACGGGCGCACGCAGCTCCAGAATCTCGGCTTGCAGCAACACCTGCTCCAGCAACGCGTCGATGCCTGCGCCGGTGCGAGCTGATACGGGCACGAATGGCGAGTCACCACCAAACTCTTCAGGCACGACCGATTCAGTGACCAGCTCACCTTTGACGCGGTCAAGGTTGGCATCGTGCTTGTCGATCTTGTTGATGGCCACAACAATCGGGACACCCGCTGCTTTGGCATGCTTGATCGCTTCACGCGTCTGGGGCATCACGCCGTCATCGGCTGCCACCACCAAAATCACGATGTCAGTGGCTTGCGCGCCACGGGCACGCATGGCTGTGAATGCCTCGTGACCAGGTGTGTCCAGAAAGGACACCATACCGCGTGGTGTTTCAACGTGATAGGCACCAATGTGCTGGGTAATGCCGCCAGCTTCGCCGGACGCCACCTTGGCACGGCGGATGTAGTCAAGCAGTGAGGTTTTGCCATGGTCAACGTGACCCATGACAGTAACGACAGGTGCGCGTGGCAGCGACTCGGCTTGCTGGCCTTGCGCCTCGTCGTCGGTGAATGCCTCCGGGTCGTCCAGTGCAGCCGTGATGGCTTTGTGGCCCATCTCTTCCACCAAAATCATGGCCGTGTCTTGGTCCAGCATCTGGTTGATGGTGACCATTTGCCCCAGTTTCATCAGATGCTTGATGACCTCGTTCGACTTGACGCTCATCTTGTGCGCCAGTTCTGCCACCGTGATGGTTTCAGGCACGTGAACTTCGATAACCTTGAAATCAGTGGGCACGACGAAGTTGGACTCCGGGCGTGCGTCACGGTCATTGCTGCGACGCCCACGCGACGGTGCGCCGCGAAAGTTGCCACGCCCCGGCGCGCTGGGCGCACCACGGGTTGGCAAGGCTTTTTTCTTGGCTGCATCGTCTTTCCAGGTCGAAGACAGGTTTTCTGACTTGACCTCTTTCTTGCCTGCAGCGCCCGGCGCTGCAGGCGCACTTGGCGTACCTGGCGCTGCGGGTTTGGCAGCTCCAGGGGCAACGACAGGCTTGTGCAGCGTACCTTTCATGGCCACTTTGGGATCAACGTGGGGAACCAGTACGCGCTTGGGCGCAGACATCATCGCCCGAATACCAGCAGCTTCCGCTTCAGCTTTGCGGCGGCGCTCTTGCAAGTCCTGTGCCTTGGCGGCATCTGCCTGAAATTCAGCTGTGGCTTTGGCCTTCGCCGCGGCCTGAGCTGCGGCTTGGGCAACTTGTTTGGCCGCTGCCGTGTCCGCAGTTTGCGTCGCCTTGGCAGCTGCAGCCGTCTCGGCGGCTGCCTGGGCAGTCTTCGCTGCTTCGACGGCGGCAACATCAACCACCGGCGCAGGCTTGAAAATTTTGCCAATGGTCGGCTTTGGTTTTGCCAGTGCAAGCGCCAGAGCAGCTGCTTTGGCCTGTACCTCAGCTGCTTTGGCAGCTTCTTGCGCCCTCAAGGCGGCGGCAGCGGCGGCGCGTTCCTGCTCAAGGGCTGCTTGCCTGGCCTCTTGCTCTTCACGCGCTTCGCGCTCTTCACGTTCTTTGTTTATCCGACGTTTCTCGGCGAGTTCTGCTTCCTGCAGACGCAACAGTTCAGCATTTTTGTTGGCCTCTTCTTCGCGGCGAGCCAGCTCTGCATTTTCAGCAGCTGCGCTCTGGGATGCGGCTATGGATTCGGGCAGCGCCTCATCGACGGGCATATCTGTGCCACCACTGCCATCATCGTCGCGTTTGACAAAGATGCGCTTCTTGCGCACTTCAACCTGAATCGTGCGTGCCCGCCCGGTGGCATCGGCCTGCTTGATTTCGCTGGTGGACTTTTTCACCAGCGTGATTTTTTTGCGCTCTGCAGAGACAGTGCCGTGCGATGCCTGCAGGTAGCCCAGCAGCTTTTGCTTGTCAGACTCTGACAAGGTATCACTGGCTTGCACGCGTGTGACACCCGCACTGGTCAATTGCTCGATCAGTGTGGCGGTTGATTTATTCAGTTCAGCTGCGAATTCAGCGACGGTGGTGGTACTGGACATATTTGGTTTTCCTGGCAGGCCTTCATGATCATTGCTCTTGGGCCACTGCTGGCTTGTCAGCCAGTGCAGTAGCGGTAGCGGGCGATGGAGCAGCTGCAGTGTCATCGACGAACCAATGGGCGCGTGCAGTCATGATCAAGGCCGTGGCATCTTGGGCAGACTGGCCGGTGATTTCTGTGAGTTCGTCAGTGGCCAGATCGGCCAGCTCGTCGCGGGTATGGATGCCCGCCTCTGTCAGTTTGGCAATCAACTCAGCAGACGTGCCCATCACGTCACGCAGATTTTGCGACACACCTTCGGCTTCTTCTTCCCTGGCAATATCCATGGTGAGCAAGGCGTCTTTGGCGCGTGTGCGCAGCTCACTGACGGTATCTGCGTCAAACGACTCAATCTCCAACATCTCCTGCAGCGGCACATAGGCCACCTCTTCGAGACTGGTGAAGCCTTCAGAGATCAGGATATCGGCGATTTCTTCATCCACATCGAGCTTTTCCATGAACAGCTTGCGGCTGGAGTCAGTCTCAAGCGACTGCTTTTCAGCAGACTCGTCGGCTGTCATGATGTTGATTTTCCAGCCTGTCAATTCAGC
This sequence comes from Polaromonas sp., assembly GCA_004293655.1. GTDB lineage: Bacteria > Pseudomonadota > Gammaproteobacteria > Burkholderiales > Burkholderiaceae_C > Polaromonas. The sequence goes on from RDZZ01000058.1 coordinate 8,266, forward strand.
GGCCAGGCGTACGTTCTGCCCGCCTCGTCCAATGGAGATCGCCAGATTCTCTTCATCGACCACCACATCCATGGCGTGACGCTCTTCGTCCACCACAATCGACGAGACATTGGCGGGTGCCAAGGCGCCGATGACAAACTGGGCCGGGTCTTCACTCCAGAGCACAATGTCAACACGCTCGCCGGCCAGCTCGTTGGTCACGCCTGTAACGCGGGTGCCACGCACGCCAACGCAGGTGCCGATCGGGTCAACCCGTTTGTCATGCGACAGCACAGCGATCTTGGCACGGGAACCAGGATCACGGGCGCAGGATTTGATCTCTAACAGGCCCTGCTCAATCTCTGGTACTTCCTGGCGGAACAATTCAATCATGTACTCAGGGGCCGAACGCGACAAGATGATGGGCGCACCACGCAGCGTGGTGTCAACTTCCATGATCATGGCGCGCACACGGTCGCCGGAGCGCAGGTTTTCTTTCGGGATCATGTCGCTGCGTCGCAGACGGCCTTCAACCCGGCCAGACTCGACAATGATGTCACCTTTGTCCATGCGCTTGACCGTGCCCACAAATATTTTGTCGCCGCGTGACATGAATTCATTGAGCAGCATCTCGCGCTCGGCATCCCGGATTTTCTGCAAAATCACCTGCTTGGCAGCCATGGCGCCAATGCGGCCAATTGGCATGCTTTCGACGGGCTTTTCGATGTAGTCGCCCTCTTCGATGTCGGCAATCTCGTCCCGGGCGTCACTGATCAGCTCTTCGGCTTCCGGGTTCTGCAACCCGGCCGCATCAGGCACCACCAGCCAGCGGCGGAAGGTTTCATAGTTGCCACTGTCGCGGTCAACCGCCACACGGATGTCCACTTCACCAGCATAAATTTTTTTGGTGGCTTGCGCCAGGGCAAGCTCGACTGCACCGAAAACCACGTCACGTTCGACGTTTTTCTCACGTGAGATGGCATCTACCAGCATCAGCATTTCGCGATTCATTTTTACCTAGCCTTTCGCTTTTGTTTTCTAACTGGTTGAATTGTCGGGTGACGGCTGGGCAGAAGGCACATTTTTTGCCGTCCGGGGTTTTCGACCCTTGAAATCAACAACAGGTGCCAGGCGTGCCTGGTGAATCTCATCAAGTGTGAAACCCATGGCCTGCAGCGGTGCTGGCACCCGGTTTTTACTGATCTTCTGGCCGGGCTTGACTGCCGGCTCGTCACTCCAGACGATCTGCCAGGCAGGCGCGCTGCCACTGGTTTGATCTGGCCGCTCCAGCGTTCCCCGAAATTTTTTCTGATTGGCTGAGATGGTGGAGCCGACAACCGCCTTGACACCTATGGGTGCTTTCAGCGTGATGTCTATTATTTCGCCGACAAAGCGTTCAAAATCTTTTTCAGTCTTGAGCGGCCTGTCAATGCCTGGCGAGCTGACTTCCAGCCTGGAATACGCCGCGCCCTCGACTTCCAGAACAAACTGCAGCTGACGGGTTACTTTTTCACAATCTTCTGCATTGATAAACTGCTCTGCTTCAGGCGATGCATGGGTGTAAGGCATATCAATCGTCACACGCAGCAGGCCGCCCGTCGTACGCTCGATGTCAACCAGGTCGTAGCCAAGCCCGGTAACGGTTTGCTCAATCGTGTTGTTTGTGCTCAATGAACTGGGTGAACTGGGTAAGCTGGGTAGAGCCATCAAATTTGAAAAGGCGGTGTCTAAAAAATAGGGGTTAGCGACTGAGGGCGCAAAAAGGAGCGCTTAAAAAAAGCACTCAAAAACAAACGCCCAAAAAAAATGGGCGGTGTGAACCCGCCCATTTGGTCGTGAAGCCAATATTCTAACCCGATAAAGCAGCTCTGGCAAGTCTTCGCCAGACAGCTCGCGCGGAAGAGGGGCCGTGAACCCCTAAAACTGGGCGGCCACCAGCATCTGCGTGTAAGGCTGGCGCGGTGCATCGACGATTTGCGCCAAAGAGCCAGCTTCCACCACCACGCCATCTTTCATGACGATCACCTGGTGCGCCATCGCCTTGATCACGTCGATATCGTGCGTGATGAGCAAATAACTCAAGGCCCGTTCCCGTTGCAGCTTCTGCAACAGCTGCAACACCTGTTTTTGAATGGTGACATCCAGCGCACTTGTGGGCTCGTCAAGCACCAGCAACTGCGGCTGCACCATCAGCGCTCGGGCAATAGCGATGCGCTGGCGCTGCCCTCCTGAGAACTCATGCGGATAGCGCTGAAGCAGGCCCGGAAACTGAGCTTCAAGCATACCGACCTCTTCCAAGGCCCGAACCACACGCTGTTGCAGCGCAATGGCCTGGATGTCGGGCTGATGCACTGCCAGCCCTTCTCCCACAATCTGCTCAATGGTCATGCGTGGTGACAGCGACGAGAACGGGTCTTGGAACACGACCTGCACTGTTTTCCGGATCGCCTTGTTGTTGGCTGTATTTTTACTCCAGGCACGCCCCATCATGGTCAAGTCACCTTTTGACGGATGCAAGCCAAGTGCTGCCAGCGCCAAACTGGATTTGCCCGATCCTGACTCGCCGATCACGCCCAGTGTTTGACCCGCTGCAATACTGAAACTGGCACCCTGCACAGCCAAGAACTCGCCCTTTTTAAACCAACCCTTCATGCCCGGCAGACTCACCGGGTAGCTGACGCGTAAATCTTTGGCTTGCATCACAGCCGGCAGATCCGCGTTGGCGGGTGCTTCCTGCACATCACGGCTCGGTTTGCTGTGCATCAGCTTTCGGGTGTAAGCATGCTGTGGGCTGGCAAACACGGTGCTGACCACACCCTGCTCGACCATCACGCCTTTCTCCATCACGGCGATGCGGTCAGCAAAGCGGCGCACCAGGTTCAGGTCATGCGTGATCATCAACACCGCCATGCCGTTTTTGCGCTGCAGCTCGCCCAGCAAGTCCAGAATCTGGGTACGTACCGTCACGTCCAGCGCTGTGGTGGGCTCATCGGCCAGCAGCAATTTGGGCTGGCACGCCAGTGCCATGGCAATCATGGCGCGCTGGCGTTGGCCACCCGAGAGTTGGTGCGGGAAGCAATTGGCCCGGCGCTCAGGCTCGGCAATACCGGTATCTGCTAGCAATTTAATAGCTGCCTGTGCCCGTACTGATTGCCGTAGACCCTGTTTGAGTGCCAATATTTCTTCAATCTGGTTGCCTACCGTGAACAACGGGTTCAAAGCCGTCATCGGTTCCTGGAAAATCATGGCGATGTCTTGCCCGCGAATGCCGCGCAGCAAGCGTTCAGGCATGCCTAACAATTCGACTTCACCCTGTGGAGATTGAAATACGGCAGTGCCTTGCACTTGCGCGCTTTGCACCAGACGCAGCAAGCTCAGTGCGGTGATGGTTTTTCCAGAACCTGATTCACCCACCAGCGCCAGCTTTTCACCCGGCGCTATCGTGAAGTCAATACCGTGAACAACGGGTTTGTCCGCGAAAGAGATACGCAGGTTTTTGACGTTGAGGAGTGGGTTAGTCATAGCCGTAAACCTGGGGAAATACCTTTTACAGCAGAGGTGCAGAGAACGCAGAGGGCCGCAGAGAAAAAATAAAACAATCTTGTCTTCCTAATATTTCCCGCATTCCTCGTCTTGCTCTGCGTCCTCTGCGCCTCTGCGGTGAATGCCCCCGCCCCCGAACCCACGCTCATACATCTGCCTTTCGCGGGTCAAGCGCATCACGCAGCGCGTCCCCCATAAACGTCAGCAATAAAAGCGTCGTGACCAGTACCGCAAAGGTTGACAGCGATATCCACCAGGCATCAATATTCGCCTTGCCCTGATTGAGCAATTCACCCAATGACGGCGTTCCCGGTGGCACACCCAGACCCAAAAAGTCCAATGAAGTCAGCGCCAGAATCGCCGCACTCATGCGAAATGGCAGAAATGTCACCACGGGCGTCATGCTGTTGGGCAAAATGTGCCGCCACATGATTTGCAGGTTGCTCACACCCAGAGCCCGGGCAGCCCGAACATAATCGAGTTGCCGATTGCGCAAAAATTCCGCACGCACATAGTCTGACAGGCCCATCCAGCCAAACAGGCTCAGCAAAAAAAGCAGCAATGCAACGCTGGGCGCAAATACCGCACTGAAGATAATCAAAAGATACAGCTCGGGCATGGACCCCCAGATTTCAATGAAGCGCTGGGCTACCAAATCGGTCTTGCCACCTGCGTAACCCTGAATGGCACCGGTGATCACACCGATCGCAACGCCAATTGCCGTCAAAGCCAGACCAAACAGCACACTCAGGCGAAATCCATAGATCAGCTGGGCCAGCAGGTCGCGCCCCCGGTCATCGGTTCCCAGCAGGTTGTCACGCGACGGCGCAGACGGATTGGGAAATTTGGCAAAGTAGTTGATGGTTTTGGGGCCGTACGGGTTGGGCGGATAAATCGCCCAGTTGGTGCCTGTTGTCAGCTTTTCCTTGATGAACGGGTCGAGGTAATCCGCAGGCGTTTCAAAGTCACCACCAAACGTTTTTTCTGAATAGTCTTTGGCAATCGGAAAGTAAATATCGCCCTGAAAGCTGACAACCAGCGGCTTGTCATTGGACAGCACATCGGCCAGCAGGCTCAAGGCCACCAAGACTGAAAAAACCACAAGGCTCCAGAAGCCCAGCCTGTTTTTTTTAAAACGCAGCCATGCGCGTCTGGAAGGAGAAGGCGAAGGAGAGGGGGAAGGGGAAAGTGAAAGCACGGTCATCAGTCGAATTTCACCCGTGGGTCCACCACAATGTAACAAAGATCGCTGATCAGTTTGGTCACCAGTCCGATCAACGTGAACAGATACAGCGTGCCCAGCACCACGGGGTAGTCGCGCCGAATCACGCTTTCATAGCTGAGCAGACCCAGTCCATCGAGCGAGAAAAGTGTCTCAATCAGCAGCGATCCCGTAAAAAAAGCACCAATGAACGCTGCCGGAAAACCTGTGATGATGGGAATCAGCGCATTGCGAAACACGTGCTTGTACAGCACTTGGCGCTCAGCCAAACCCTTGGCGCGGGCTGTCAGCACATATTGCTTGCGGATTTCTTCAAGAAACGAGTTCTTGGTCAATGCCGCTGTCACTGCGAAACTGCCCAACACCATTGCAGTAACCGGCAGCGTGATGTGCCACAAATAATCGGTGACTTTCGCCGCCCAGCTCAGTGTTTCCCAGTTGCTTGATGTCAGGCCGCGCAGTGGAAACCATTGCAGTTGCCCGCCGAACACCACCAGCAGCGCGACACCCAGAACAAATCCGGGAATCGCGTAACCGACCAGCACCGCCAGACTGGTCATAAAGTCAAAACGCGACCCGGCCCGCACCGCCTTGGCCACGCCCAGCGGCACGGCAATCAGGTAGCTGATGAAAAACGTCCACAGTCCCAGGCTGATCGAGACCGGCAGTTTTTCTTTGATCAGTTGCCAGACATCCTTGTTTTGGTAGAAACTTTTACCCAGATCAAAGCGCGCAAACTGTCCCAGCATCTGCCAAAAACGTTCATGCACAGGTTTGTCAAAGCCATACAGCACTTTGATCTCTTCAATGCGTTTGGCGTCCACGCCCTGCCGTCCCCGGTAACCTGCACCTGTTGCTGCGGCACTTTCACCACCGGAGTCGCGGCCCTGCAACTGTGCCACCATCTGCTCTACGGGCCCGCCGGGTACAAACTGCACCATGGCAAACGTCAGCAGCAGCACGCCGAACAGTGTCGGGATCATGAGCAGGATGCGTTTGAGGATGTAGCTGGCCATTACTTGTTTTTCCCCGATGCCCACCACGTACTCATGGCCCAGTTGCCTGCATCGTAGTACGGCGGAATCACGTCAGGCAGTACAAACTGCCCAGGCCGGTAGCCAATCAAAAACGCATCGCCATAGTATTGCGGCACAGAGTAGTGGCCATTCGTCAGCACCCGGTCCAGCGCGCGGGTGGCAGCAGACAGATCTTGCCGCGTGGTGGCAGTCACAATTTTTTGCAGCAGCGCATCGATTGCCGGGTCGGCCACGCCCCAGATGTTCGATGAGCCTGGCGTTCTGGCCGCTTCAGAGCCAAAGCGCTCGATCAGCTCACCGCCCGGCGCGGTGCTGCCAGGCAGACGGGCGGTGGTGACTTCAAAGTCAAACGCGTCCATTTTTTGTTTGCTCAGTGAAAAGTCCACCACGCGGTACGTCAGCGTGATGCCCAGCTTTTCCAGCGCTTTTTGAAATGGCCCCACCACGCGGATGAGCGATGGCTGGTCACTTAAAAACTCCATCGTGAAAGCCTCACCCTTGGCGTTGCGCAGCGCACCGTTGCCATAGACCCAGCCCGCTTCCTTGAGCAGCGCCTGGGCCTGACGCAGGTTCTCCCGCAGACTGCCAGGCGGGGCGGTGCTGGCGCCAACCGGCACAGGGCCGAACACGTCAGGGGATAGTTTGTCTTTCAAAGGCTCCAGCAATGCCAGCTCATCGGGTTTGGGCAAACCAGAAGCCTGGAACTCGCTGTTCGGGAAGTAGCCATTGACGCGTTTGTAAATGCCGTAGAAAAGCTGGCGGTTCATCCATTCAAAGTCCAGCGCCAGACCAATGGCCTTGCGCACCCGAATATCCTGAAACTTGGGCTTGCGCAGGTTGAACACATAGCCCTGGAAGTCACCGGGGTTGCGGTTTTCAAATGCACGCTTGACCAGTTCACCTGAAGTGAACTGCTTGCCGGTGTACTGACGTGCCCAGTTGCGCGAGATAAATTCACGCATGAAGTCATATTCACCGGCTTTCAAACCTTCAAAGCGCGAGGTTTCATCCAGATAAATCTTGAAGGTGATCCGGTCAAAATTAAACTGCCCTTTGCGTGTGGGCAAGTCAGCTGCCCAATAATTAACGTCGCGCACATAGGTGATGTCGCGGCCCATCTTGTTGTTCGGCAGCTTATAAGGGCCAGAGCCTATGGGAACATCGGTCACGACTTTGTCAAATGGTTTGCCAGCGCCCCATTTGCTGCTGAACACCGGCATGGCGCCCATCACCAGTGGCAGCTCGGGGTTGGGTGTTGCAAAGTCAAAGCGCACCAACCGTTCACCGAGCACGACCACACCTTTGACTTCAGCATAAATCGTGCGGAACTGGGGTGCTGCCAGTTTGCTGACCAGCTGGGTGTAGGAATGCAGCACATCTGCCGCCAGCACAGGAGAGCCATCATGAAACCTGGCCTTGGCGTTGAGCCTGAAGGTGGCCGAAAGCTTGTCTGCCGCCACTTGCACATCTTCAGCCAGCAAGCCATACGATGTGGTGGGCTCTTCAGAGTTGCCCGTCAGCAGGCTTTCAATCATCAGCGTGCTGATGCCGTAAGGGGCGGTGCCGCGCAGCGTGAAGGGGTTGAATTTGTCAAAGTTGGTGGGCCTTGTGGGGGGAACCATTCGGATTTCACCGCCTTTTGGCGCAGCTGGGTTGACATAGCCAAAGCTGGTAAAGCCCGCCGGATACTTCACATCACCGAATTGAGCGTAGGCGTGGGCTGCCCAGCACGCAGGCGCTGAAGCAGTCAACCCTGCAATCGCGCCAAAACGCAAAAAAGAAAAAAACCACATGAGACAATTCTGCACTAAATCTTGCATTGTTTTTTATGACTTAGGGCAGGCGCTGCCAGCTGCCTGGACTCTCTTTTAAAGGTGTGTGACCATGGCCAAAAATACTGGTTTTCTTACCGGCAAAAAATTGCTGATCACGGGCGTTTTGTCCAATCGCTCCATCGCCTACGGCATCGCCCGGGCATGTCACGCGCAAGGCGCCGAGCTGGCTTTTGGCTATGTCGGGGAGCGCTTCAAAGACCGCATCACTGAATTTGCCGCTGACTTTGACTCGAATTTGATTTTTGATTGCGATGTCGGCAGCGACGAGCAAATCAGCCAGATGTTTGCTGACCTGTCAGCCACCTGGCCGACGTTTGACGGGTTTGTACACAGCATCGGTTACGCCCCGCGCGAGGCCATAGCAGGTGATTTTCTGGAGGGCCTGAGCCGTGAGGGTTTCAAGATTGCTCACGACATCAGCGCCTACAGTTTCCCGGCCATGGCCAAGGCAGCCTTGCCTTACCTCAACAAGAAATCTGCCCTGCTGACGCTCACCTACCTGGGTGCTGTGCGTACCGTGCCCAACTACAACACCATGGGCCTGGCCAAAGCCAGCCTGGAAGCGTCAGTACGTTACATGGCTGAATCACTCGGCCCCAAAGGCATGCGCGTCAACGGTATCAGCGCTGGCCCGATCAAAACCCTCGCTGCCAGCGGCATCAAGGGCTTTGGCAAGATTTTGAGCGTGGTCGCCGAGGCATCACCCATACGCCGTAATGTAACGATTGAAGATGTGGGCAATGTTGCCGCGTTTTTACTCAGCGACCTGGCCGCTGGCGTCAGCGCCGAAATTACCTATGTGGATGGCGGCTTCAGTCACGTGGTGGGCGGCATTGCCGAGCCTGCACCTGCGGCTTGAGACTCGAAAATCAAGCATCAAGAGGCTGTAGCGCAACGAATACAAGCATAGTACGCTATAAAAAAAGTAGCAGATAACAAATGGCAGGTTGGTAGTTTTTAACCAGAAGGAGCTGCCATGAAAAAATCTTCGAATCGCCTGGCTCTTTCTTTTCGTGCCAGCCTGCTTTGCATGTTGCTGGCGACCATGGGGCTGGTTTCCTGGCCTGCGCTCGGACAGGAAGCGAGGGTCAAACCTGCGCTCATGCTCGCCAAGGTGTACGCCCCAGGCGTCGTACTCAAAGACTACTGGGTCAGTGAAAAATACGACGGCGTGCGCGGTTTTTGGGATGGTGAAAAGCTGTGGACCCGAGGCGGCGAGGCAGTAGTGGCACCCGCCTGGTTTACAGCGGACTGGCCCAAAACCCCGATGGATGGCGAGTTATGGGCTGGCCGGGGGCAGTTTTCCAAAGCGGTTTCGACCGTGCGCCAGCAAATACCCAGCTCAGCTACCGACGCAGCCTGGCGCGATATGCGCTTCATGGTGTTTGACCTGCCAGCACAACCCGGCTTTTTTACAGACCGTATCCAGCCACTCAACGCGTTGGTAGCTCAAATCAACCAGCCTTGGGTCGTGGCAGTGGTGCAGTACAGGCTGGCTGACCACGCCGCACTGCAGTTTCAACTCAAAAAAACGATGAAGCTGGGTGGTGAAGGTTTGATGCTGCACCGTGGCGATTCGCTCTACAAGGGGTTGCGCAATGACGACCTGCTCAAGGTCAAGACGCACGAAGATGCTGAGGCTCGGGTTATTGCGCATATTCCTGGCAAAGGCAAATACACCGGTCAGCTGGGGGCTTTGCTGGTTGAAATACCCACAACAGACGGCAAACCCGGTTTGCGTTTCAAGCTGGGGACTGGTTTTTCCGATTCACAACGCACGGCTCCGCCCGCAGTGGGCTCGCAGGTTACTTATCGCTTCCGGGGCTTGAACGACAGCGGTGTTCCGCGTTTTGCCAGTTTCATACGGGTGCGAGAAGATTAGGCAACTCCTGAAAAGATAGCAGCATACCCTGACATATATTGCGCTACCGCCATACTTGGCATGTGAATTTCAATTTCTGAAGTTCACAAGTTCATAAAAGCAACCACGGGCGAGCCGGCTTATTTCTTGACGCAGTCTGCGTAGTACCGCAGCTTACCTTTGGCATCTACCTGCTCTACCAGACCGTGAATGTCGGTCTCGAAACCGGGGCACTGTGCATTGAACTCGCGTGCGAACTTGAGGTAGTCAACAATTTTTTTGTTGAAAACTTCGCCCGGAATCAGCAGCGGAATGCCCGGTGGGTAAGGCGTGACCAGGCCCACAGTGATGCGGCCCTCAAGATGGTCAATCTCGACTCGCTCAGTGGTGCGGTGCGCAATGTTGGCATAGGCATCGCTTGGCTTCATCGCTGGCGTCAAATCACTCTGATAGACCTCGGTCGTCAGCCTGGCAATGTCGTACTTGGCATACATGGCGTGGATATGCTGGCACAGATCTGCCAAGCCCATCTTCTCGTATTTGGGGTGCTTTTGGCAAAACTCGGGCAAGATACGCCACATTGCGGCATTTTTGTCATAGTCATCCTTGAACTGCTGCAGTGCTGTCAGCAAGGTGTTCCAGCGGCCCTTGGTGATGCCGATGGTGAACATGATAAAAAAGCTGTACAAACCGGTTTTTTCAACAATCACGCCGTGCTCAGCTAAAAACTTCGTCACGATACTGGCCGGAATACCGGTTTTGGAAAACTTGCCATTCAAGTCCATGCCTGGGGTGACGATGGTCGCCTTGATCGGGTCGAGCATGTTGAAACCGGTGGCCATTTGTCCAAAACCGTGCCAGTTATTGGCACCGTTTTTTGCCGTTTTTGCACTGCGCGACTCGCCTTTGATGATCCAGTCTTTCGGATTACCAATCCCCTCGTCATTGACGCTGTCACCTTCAAACTTTTCAGGCCCCCAGACCTTGAACCACCAGTCAGTGCCGTACTCCTCGTCAATCTTACGCATGGCGCGGCGGAAATCTAGCGCCTCTGCAATGCTCTCTTCGACCAGTGCGGTGCCGCCCGGCGGCTCCATCATGGCTGCCGCCACGTCGCAGCTGGCAATGATGCTGTACTGCGGGCTGGTCGAGGTGTGCATCAAATAGGCTTCGTTGAACAGGTGCCTGTCGAGCTTGACGTTCTGCGAGTCCTGCACCAGCACATGGCTGGCCTGGCTGATACCAGCCAGCAGCTTGTGAATTGATTGCGTGGCGTACACCACTGCGGTTTTAGGACGAATGCGGTTTTTACCCATCGAATGGTAGCTACCGTAAAACGGGTGAAATGCAGCGTGTGGTAGCCAGGCCTCATCGAAGTGCAGGTTGTCAATGTAGCCATCCAGCATGCTTTTGATGGTTTCAGTGTTGTACAGCACCCCGTCATAAGTGGACTGGGTCAGCGTCATGACACGTGGCCTGATTTTGCTGGGGTTGACATGTTTTAAGAGCGGGTTAGCCGTTATTTTTGCGCGGATGGCATCAGGCTCAAACTCGCTTTGCGGGATCGGGCCAATGATGCCAAAGTGATTGCGTGTGGGCTTGAGAAAAACAGGAATCGAGCCCGTCATGATGATGGCGTGCAGGATCGACTTGTGACAATTGCGGTCAACCACCACCACGTCATCAGGCGCCACGGTGTGATGCCACACCATTTTGTTGCTGGTAGAAGTGCCGTTCGTGACAAAAAAGCAGTGGTCGGCATTAAAAATCCGCGCGGCGTTGCGCTCGGATGCACCAATGGCACCATCATGGTCCAGCAACTGCCCCAACTCTTCTACCGCATTGCACACATCAGCGCGCAGCATGTTCTCACCATAAAACTGGTGGTACATCTGGCCTACTGGACTCTTCAAAAATGCCACACCGCCAGAGTGGCCCGGGCAATGCCAGCTGTAGGAGCCGTCTTCGGCGTAGTCCAGCAGCGCCTTGAAAAACGGCGGCTGCACACCTTCAAGATAGCTTTTGGCTTCATGCAGAATGTGACGTGCCACGAATTCGGGCGTATCCTCAAACATGTGAATAAATCCGTGCAACTCGCGCAGAATGTCGTTGGGGATGTGACGCGACGTTTTGGTCTCGCCATAGACATAAATCGGCACATCCAGGTTTTTACGGCGCACCTCGGCGATGAAATTGCGCAGGTTCAACACCGCTGGGTCAAGGTCCGGGCCAGGGGTGAATTCTTCGTCGTCTATTGACAAAATAAATGCACTTGCCCGACTTTGCTGTTGTGCAAACTGACTCAGATCGCCATAGCTGGTCACACCCAGGACTTCAAAACCCTCCGCTTCTATGGCTTGTGCCAGTGCGCGAATGCCCAGACCAGAGGTGTTTTCAGAGCGGAAGTCTTCATCGATGATGACAATGGGAAAGCGAAATTTCATGGTGATGGTGTGTGGTGATGGCGATGCGGTGTAAACAGGCAACGGGAACCGGGCCTGAAATGAATGTGCGAAGTGTACGGAAATAAAAAGACAGCGTACTTGCATCGCCTGCGAATTACCGCAAAATGTCGCTCTCTCCCTACAAAAGGAATAAAGCCATGACCGAGTCAACCATCTGGTGGCTACTTGCAGGCACTGCAGTTGCCATTGAACTGGCAACTGGTACTTTTTATCTCTTGATGATTGGCATCGGCTTGGTGGCGGCAGCTATTGCGGGGCACATGGGTTTGCCTTTAAGCGGGCAAATTGTGACGGCAGCACTCGTGGGTGGTGGTGCTGTCGTGCTCTGGCACTGGCGAAGCAGCAAGCGGCCACAAGCTGTACTGGCCAACGCCAATCCTGACGTACACATCGACATCGGCGAGGCCGTGCAAGTGAACCAATGGAACGCCGATGGCACGGCCAGTGTCAAATACCGTGGTGCCAACTGGACGGCCATTCAGGCGGCGCCTGTACCTACACCACAGCCGACAGGGCAGTTCCGCATCAAGGAATTGCTCGGAAATCGTCTGGTCATCGAGAAACTTTGATCAAAAAAGATCAAAAATCGTCCGCTTGAATCTGTTTTCCGACAACACCATGCAATCAGGGAGTACCCATGGAAATCGCACTCATTGTTCTTATCGTGGCAGTCATCTTTATTGTGCGCAGCATCAAGGTAGTGCCGCAGCAAAACGCCTGGGTGGTGGAGCGCCTTGGCAAATATCATGGGGCGCTGACGCCTGGCCTGAATTTTTTGGTGCCATTTGTCGATAAGGTAGCCTACAAGCACAGCCTGAAGGAAATCCCGCTTGATGTGCCCAGCCAGGTCTGCATCACGCGCGACAACACCCAGCTCCAGGTCGATGGAATTTTATATTTTCAGGTGACAGACCCGATGCGTGCCAGTTACGGCTCGTCAAACTACATCATCGCTGTTACTCAGTTAGCTCAAACCTCGTTACGCTCGGTCATCGGCAAGCTCGAACTCGACAAGACCTTTGAAGAACGCGACATCATCAACGCCCAGGTTGTTGCAGCGATTGACGAGGCTGCGCTGAACTGGGGAGTGAAGGTGTTGCGCTACGAAATCAAAGACCTGACGCCACCGAAAGAAATCCTACACGCCATGCAGTCGCAGATTACAGCTGAGCGGGAAAAGCGTGCGCTGATCGCTGCATCGGAAGGCCGTCGCCAAGAGCAAATCAATATTGCAACAGGCGAGCGCGAGGCTTTTATTGCTCGCTCAGAAGGCGAGAAGCTCGCGGCCATCAACAACGCACAAGGCGAAGCTGCGGCAATTCTGGCAGTAGCCGATGCCAATGCAAAAGCCATTGAACTGGTAGCCAACGCCATTCGTCAGCCAGGCGGTGAACTGGCTGTGCAGCTCAAAGTGGCCGAGAAAGCAGTTGAAGCTTATTCGCAGGTCGCCAGTCATGCCAAAACTACCCTGATTGTTCCCAGCAACATGACAGAGGTGTCCGCTTTGATCAGTTCAGCCATGAAGATGGTTCAGTCCAACAACACCTGAAAATGTATTCTTCAATCAGACAGCATCCAATCGGGTAACAAACACTTCAAACACAACCAATGGATACAAAAAATGTTTTAGGTACGTCACTGGTGCCGTGCTCTTTTGACCCCTTAACTGGCTACTTTCGCGATGGGTGTTGCCAAACTGATGCGTCAGACCTTGGCTCGCATCTTGTCTGTGCACGGGTCACAGCCAGCTTTCTGGCATTTTCTTCAGCCCGCGGCAATGACCTTGTGACGCCAAAACCTGCACACCGCTTTGCGGGTCTGAAACCCGGTGACCGCTGGTGCTTGTGTGTAAATCGATGGAGGGAGGCCCTGAATGCGGGCGTCGCACCGCCAGTAATTCTGGAGTCAACGCATTACGGTGCTCTTAAACTCGTTACCCTTGAACAACTCAAGAAGTATCAGTTTCATCCCACATCCCAGTAGATCTTGCTATTTCAGCGTGCTGCAAATATGTTTGAATCAAGTCGGGCTTCAGCACTGCTACAATCATCAACCATGCGGAAGGGTGGATGAGCGGTTTAAGTCATACGCCTGGAAAGCGTACGTGGGGTTAAACCCACCGCGGGTTCGAATCCCGCCTCTTCCGCCAAAGTCAAGAAAACCTTGCAGCTCGCTGAGTTGCAAGGTTTTTTAACGTGGTGGGTGCAAACACGAACACATGTTGAGCCACATGCTGGCAAGATATGTGTGCAAGAATTGCTTATCTCACCAGTCGTTCAATGGTACGACGATCCCTTACCCCTGCACGAACCATGATTTCCTCTAAACTGCCATACGTTTTTAAAGGATCGGTGAGCCAAGTAGAAATTACGGAGTTTCTTATCAATTCAGCTCCTTGGTGCGTTAACTCATACTTGAACGAACCTTCTGGTAATGCCTGGCTTAAAAAATTTGTGACAAGAATGTAAACGCTTTTATGAGTCAGCTGGCGCCTGAATTTTGTATGAGGTGCTCTTTTTTGTCCGAAAAAAAGTGTATCTGGACAACCTTGAATGTTCTGTCTGGCGAGTAACCACATCGCCATCTGTTGACTGCTTATCTGATTAAGTTCGATGATACGTTCTTGTTCTTTTCTCGGACCAGTGAATCGAACAGTTATGTTCTTATTTTTCCCATCTGACTGTACATCATCAGTTTTTAAGTCGATGACCTCACCTGTTTTGGGGGCGGCGCAAAGCATAAGCGTCAACATTGCCCGATCGCGTTGAGTTTGCCAATTTTCAGGTTGTTTTTTACATTCTTGGTCAAGATATTCGACCAGAGTATCCGTTGACCATGGCGGTATGGTCAAACTGGGCATTACTTCATTTTCAGGATGCAAAGCGTCTAGTACAGGATTCAACTCTATCCACTCGTGAATGACAGCGTGGTTGTAGATGTCGCGCAAAACTCGCCAGTAGCGGTGCTGTGTGACTGTACTGGAAGAAACATGACTTTTGCGCAAAGGCAGAACCGCAGTTAGGTATGCATCAATAACCACGGTATCTGCTTGTTGCCAGGATAAAGATCGTTCGTTCAGGAATTTAGTGAACCCAGTCCATATGTGCAGGTACACCTGATGCGTGTGTTCACCCAATTTTTTCGGATGGTTGTTGAACCACTTTTCAAAGAG
>RDZZ01000024.1 GCA_004293655.1 Polaromonas sp.
AGGAGTACGCCCTCAACCACCTGATTCACACCTATCCCAAACCGTATATTGCATTCATGGACGGCGTGGTGATGGGCGGTGGCATGGGACTGTCGCAAGGCGCGGCCGTTCGCATCGTGACCGAGCACACCAAAATGGCCATGCCCGAGACCAACATCGGCTTGTTTCCAGATGTCGGCGGTGGCTATTTTCTAAGCCGCTGTCCAGGCCACATCGGTGAATATCTGGCTCTCACGGGCGAGGTGATCGGGGCAGACGAGGCGATTTCTTTTGGCCTGGCCGACATCAAACGCGAAGCCGGGCAGCTTGCAGCCATCTGGCATGACCTGGGCACCCAACACTTTGACTCAAGTGCGATGGCAGAGCAATGGATTGCTACTGAATTAATAGCTAATAGTCCTTGTGTAGATTGCCGTAGCGGGCATATTGATGCACATTTTTCACTGCTTCGCGTCAAACACATCATCGACAGCCTGGCGTCTGCCAAGGGCGATGCCTGGGCGCTCAAGACAGCTGCCGTGCTGCGCAAGCGTTCGCCGCTGATGCTGCATGTGACGCTGGAGCAAATCCGCCGCGCGCGCGGCATGAGCCTGGCTGACGATTTGCGCATGGAGCGCGACATGGTGCATCACTGCTTTCATTTGCGGCCGGGTAAGGCCAGTGAAACCGTCGAAGGCATACGCGCCCTGGCTGTTGACAAGGATTACAGCCCCAAGTGGAGCCCAGCACGTATTGAAGATGTCAAGCCTGGCATGGCTGATGCGTTTTTTGCAAGTCCGTGGGCGAAAGACGCGCACCCATTGTGCAATCTGTGATGTAGCTAGTGTCGCGTCACACCCGAAATGACGGTTTGCACTCGTCCTCGACGCGCATCGCCGCGTTGCAGCCCTTGTCCATGCCCCGGCATGGCCTGCGGTCTGCGCCTTGCGCTACACGCCGATGACATCGCGCAATTCCGCCATCTCAGGAGTGACGCGACACTAGCGCGCACTGCCTGGAATCTTCTTTACAAGCAGGAGCCGCAGAACCGGCTTTGCCGAGCTGCAGGCGCAGTGGCCGCTCCGGGGGGCAGTGAGTTACGCGCAGCGAACGAGCGTGGGGGCCACATCATCGGCTGCGCGACTTCATGGCGCGCTCGACCTCGCGCTTGCCTTCCCGGTCTTTGATGGTGTCGCGTTTGTCGTGCTCGCCCTTGCCTTTGGCCAGCCCAATCTCGCATTTGACCCTGCCGGCCTTCCAGTGCATGTTCAGCGGGACCAGCGTGAAGCCTTTTTGTTCAATCTTGCCCATCAGCCGCTTGATCTCCGCCTTGTGCATCAACAGCTTTTTGGTGCGCACGTTGTCAGGTGTGACGTGCGTTGATGCCGTGCCCAGCGGGTTGATCTGGCAGCCGATGATGAACACCTCGCCGTCGCGAACCACCACGTAGCCGTCGGTCAGCTGTACTTTGCCTTCGCGCACTGACTTGACCTCCCAGCCCTGGAGCACCATGCCCGCCTCAAAACGCTCTTCAATGTGGTAGTTGAACATCGCCTTTTTGTTGTCTGCAATCCGCGTTGCTGCAGCGGCGGCTTTCGGCGAGATCTTCACCGGACGGTTGTCTTTGGATTTGCCGGACGATGGGACGCTGGGCTTTTTGGAGGAAGACGCTTCTTTGGTGGCCATGGCTGTGAACTAACGACGAGTTAAGGGTGCCATCGACTAATACAATCGTGTGCAACGCCTGATTGTATGAAAACCGTTCACAAGTCCGTCCTGCTTTGGTACAGCGCTGCTGAAATGTTTGCGCTGGTCGCTGACGTGGCCAGTTATCCAAAATTTCTACCCTGGTGCGACAAAGCCTCTGTGCTGGAAGAGTTTACCGATGGCATGACCGCCAAAGTGGGTTTGTCCATGGCGGGCCTGTCGCAGAGCTTCACGACCCGCAACACCCATGTCAGAGACAGCAAGATCAACCTGAAGCTGGTGGATGGCCCCTTCTCAAAACTCGATGGGCAGTGGGAGTTCACGCCAATTGGCAACAACAACGAACGTGCGTGCAAGGTTGTCTTCACCTTGAGCTACGACTTTGACAATGCGGCCCTGGCAGCGCTGGTGGGCCCGGTGTTCGACAAAGTCGCGGCCAGCCTGGTGGACGCTTTTGTCAAGCGTGCATTGCAGCTTTATGAGAAAGATTGAAGCCCAAGGTGAAAGTCTCATTGATGTATTCACCCGCGCCGCGCCAGGTACGTGAGTGGTGCATTGATGTGCCCGACGGTGCCCGTGCAGCCCTGGCGCTTGAAAGCAGCGGTATCTTTGAAGCGTTCCCGCAGTTGCATGGACAAAGCCTGCTGCTGGGGGTCTGGGGGCAACCGGTAGATGAGCAGCACATCCTGCAGCCTGGTGACAGGCTGGAGGTCTATCGCCGCCTGCTGGTCGAGCCAAAACTTTCGCGGCGCGAGCGCTTCAGACGTCAAGGCAGCAAGGGGGCCGGGCTTTTTTCAGGTGTGCGTGCAGGTGGCAAAGCCGGGTACTGAGGCCGGCTGGCATGCAGACTTGCCACCACGCCACTACTTGCAGCTCGAATCAATGATTTCCTGTGTGCGTTTGGTCTCGGCTTGACGCTTGGCATCGTCATACACCTCCCGTTCACCCTTGGCGTTGACCGACGCCATGCGCACACCTGACTGCAGCGTTGCCAGACCACTTTTGGCACGCTCACAGTTTTCAGCCTTGGTTTTGGCCAGTTTTTCTTCGTCTGCCTTCTTTTTGGCAGCCTCGTCATCTTCAGCCTTTTTCTTTTTGGCCTCAAGCTCTGCATCTTTGCCTGACAACTTGGGCGCACTGGCTTTGAGTGCAGGGGCTGAGGCGGGCTTGACCGCTGCAATGGTCGCAGTTTCGGCAGCCATTGATGCACGGCTAGCGCCTTGTGGGCGCCTCAAGATGTCCTTGTCCTGAATGTCTGCAGGCGGGGGCCGGTCACTGAACATCTTGCGGCCATCTTTTTCAATCCATTGCCACTGGGCATGGGCAGGCGCTGCAAACAGCCCCCCCGTCAAGGCCAGTACCAGCGTTGTTACTTGTGCGGGGCGAAGGTTCATGTGTTCGAGTGTATCGCTGCGCTGGCAGGTTTTGTAAATGCTGCCTGCGGGCTGAATGCTTTTTGTATCTGCAGGTTTTTTAGCGGCCCGTCTTGCGACGATTCGTTGGTTGCTCTTGGTTACGGCGCCCGCGAGTACAAATATGGCGCGGCTACAATCGTGTTTTTGGAGCTACCCTTATGCGCCTACTCGGCAAAGCGCTCACCTTCGACGACGTATTGTTGGTGCCAGCGTTCTCCCAGATTCTTCCCAAAGATGCTGCACTTTCAACCCAGTTTTCGCGCAATATTCGCCTGAACCTGCCACTTGTATCCGCCGCCATGGACACCGTGACGGAAGCCCGGCTGGCGATTGCCATTGCCCAGGAGGGCGGCATCGGTATCGTTCACAAGAACCTGACACCGCAAGACCAGGCTGCGCATGTGGCCAAAGTCAAGCGTTATGAGTCTGGTGTGGTGCGTGACCCGGTGGTCATCACCCCCGAGCACACGGTGCTGCAAATTCTGGCGCTGTCTGAACAATTGGGTATTTCAGGCTTTCCGGTCTGTGAGGGCGGCAAAGTGGTCGGCATCGTGACCAGCCGTGACCTGCGCTTTGAAACCCGCTATGACGTCAAAGCCCACCAGATCATGACGCCACGCGACAAACTGATCACTGTCAAGGAAGGAACGTCCGCGCTTGAAGCCAAGGCTTTGCTCAACAAGTACAAGCTGGAGCGCCTGCTGGTGATCAACGACGATTTTGAGCTCAAGGGCCTGATCACCGTCAAAGACATCACCAAGCAGACCAACTTTCCCAACGCGGCACGCGACTCATCGGGTCGCCTGCGTGTGGGGGCAGCAGTGGGTGTGGGTGATGGCACTGAAGCGCGTGTTGAAGCCCTGGTCAAAGCCGGTGTGGACGCGATTGTGGTCGATACGGCCCACGGCCACAGCAAAGGCGTGATTGAACGCGTGCGCTGGGTCAAGCAAAACTATCCCCACATCGAGGTGATTGGCGGCAACATTGCCACCGGAGCCGCCGCGCTGGCATTGGTGCAAGCCGGCGCGGACGGCGTCAAGGTTGGCATTGGCCCCGGCAGCATTTGCACCACGCGCATTGTGGCGGGCGTGGGCGTGCCGCAAATCATGGCCATTGACAGCGTGGCCACTGCCTTGCGCGGCACCGGTGTGCCGTTGATTGGTGACGGCGGCATTCGCTACAGCGGCGACATTGCCAAAGCCATTGCAGCCGGGGCCAGCACCGTGATGATGGGCGGCATGTTCGCAGGCACCGAAGAAGCGCCCGGCGAGGTGATTTTGTACCAGGGCCGCAGCTACAAAAGCTACCGTGGCATGGGCAGCATTGGTGCCATGCAGCAGGGCAGTGCCGACCGCTATTTTCAGGAGTCCAGCACCGGCAACCCCAACGCTGACAAACTGGTGCCTGAAGGCATTGAGGGCCGCGTGCCGTACAAGGGCTCCATGGTCTCCATCGTGTTCCAGATGGCGGGCGGCCTGCGTGCCAGCATGGGTTATTGCGGCTGCGCCACGATTGAAGATATGCAAAACAAGGCCGAGTTTGTGGAAATCACTTCTGCAGGCATTCGCGAAAGTCATGTACATGATGTGCAGATCACCAAAGAAGCGCCGAATTACCGCGCGGATTGAGGTCTGATTGCTCAGAGTTGACTAAAATCTGGCCTTAATTTGAATTAAGGCCATTCATGCGAACTCTTGCCATTGCCCAAGCCAAGAATAATTTTTCAGCCATGCTTCATCTTGTGGAATCAGGGCAAGACGTGGTTTTGACGCGCCACGGCAAAGCTATCGCCCGAATCATTCCAGAGCTTCGCGCCCAGGTAGCGCCAGGAGCGCCTTTGAATTGGAAGGCGCTACGTGATGCTGGTAAAAAGTATTGAAAAGCCAGCTGCAACGGGTACCACCGTTATCCTTGATTGCTCCGTAGCGATTCCCTGGATCATTCAAGAGCAAAGCAATGCCGCAATCGATACGCTATTCCAGGACGGCTATCGAGGCGCCATTTCGCTGGTCGTACCCGTACTTTGGTATACAGAATGTGGAAGTACGCTCAACGAGATGATCAAAAAAAATCGCTTGACGCTTGCCCAGGCTCGAGAAGGTTTTAGCACGCTTCGTTATTGCAGATTGCAAAGCGATGTTTCACCCACTGTCGACATTCAAAGCCGAATATTGACACTTGCCCAGGCGCATCGAATTTCTTTCTACGATGCGACCTATCTGGAACTGGCAGAACGCCGTCAATGCTTGCTCGCAACCCTTGACAAAGATTTACGCATCGCGGCTGTCGCCGCTGGGGTGCATTGCCTCAGTCTTTAATAAATAAATAGATATCTATCAGTGTCCGTGAAACACCAAAAGTCTCATCTGCCAGAGCCCGTCAACGCCCAAGCCGAATTGAACTTTGCCAAAGTAAGAAATTTTTACGCAAGGCAAATCTTCCGTACCGAACCTTTAAACCCGTTGAGTTTTTGACTCAGCACCTGTTGACACCTTGAACTTAATGCAACACCAGAAAATCCTCATCCTCGACTTCGGCTCCCAAGTCACCCAGCTCATTGCCCGCCGCGTGCGCGATGCCCATGTTTTTTGCGAAGTACACCCTTGCGACGTCACCGACGACTGGATTCGCGCTTACGCCCAAGACGGCAGCCTCAAAGGCATCATTCTTTCAGGCAGCCACGCCAGCGTGTACGAAGACACCACCGACAAGGCTCCGGCGGCAGTGTTTGAGCTGGGCATTCCAGTTTTGGGTATTTGCTACGGCATGCAAACCATGGCGTGGCAACTCGGCGGCAAGGTAGAAGGCGGGCACAAGCGCGAGTTTGGCCATGCCGATGTTCGCGCACGCGGCCACACCAAACTGTTTGACGGCATTGCGGACTACACCACACCCGAAGGTCAGGGCATGCTGACCGTGTGGATGAGTCACGGCGACAAGGTGACCGAGCTGCCACCCGGCTTCAAGCTCATGGCCAGCACCGAAAGTTGCCCGATTGCCGGCATGGCCGACGAAGAACGTGGCTTCTACGCAGTGCAGTTTCACCCCGAAGTCACGCACACCCAACAGGGCTCCGCGATTCTGGAGCGCTTCGTGCTGGGCATCTGCGGGGCACGCCAGGATTGGGTGATGGGCGACTACATCGGCGAAGCGGTTGAAAAAATCCGTCAGCAAGTGGGCGACGAAGAAGTTATTCTGGGTCTGTCAGGCGGTGTGGATTCCTCCGTTGCCGCAGCGCTGATTCACCGCGCCATTGGCGAGCAGCTGACCTGTGTGTTTGTCGATCATGGTTTGTTGCGCCTCAACGAAGGCGACATGGTCATGGACATGTTTGTTGGCAAGCTGCAGGCCAGAGTCATCCGGGTTGACGCAGCCGAGCAGTTTTTAGGGCACCTGGCAGGTGTGAGCGAGCCAGAGGCCAAGCGAAAAATCATCGGTCGCGAATTTGTAGAGGTGTTTAAGGCCGCTGCAGCAGCACTGGCGTCATCTGATGCTACAAAAAAAGGAGCAAAATGGCTGGCCCAAGGCACCATTTACCCTGATGTGATCGAGTCGGGTGGGGGCAAAAACAAAAAAGCTGTCACCATCAAAAGCCACCACAACGTCGGCGGCCTGCCCGAGCAACTAGGCCTGAAGTTGCTGGAACCATTGCGCGAGTTGTTCAAGGACGAAGTCCGTGAACTCGGTGTGGCTCTTGGTCTGCCCCGTGATATGGTGTACCGCCACCCGTTTCCTGGCCCCGGCCTGGGCGTGCGCATTTTGGGTGAAGTCAAAAAAGAGTATGCCGACCTGCTGCGCCGCGCCGATGCGATATTCATTGAAGAGCTGCGCCATTTCAAGGACGACGCCACCGGCAAAAACTGGTACGAACTCACCTCCCAAGCCTTCACCGTGTTTTTGCCTGTCAAGTCAGTCGGTGTGATGGGCGATGGCCGCACCTACGACTATGTCGTCGCCCTGCGCGCCGTGCAAACCAGCGACTTCATGACCGCCGATTGGGCCGAGTTGCCTTATGCGCTGCTTAAAAAAGTGTCCGGACGCATCATTAACGAGGTGCGGGGTATCAATCGCGTGACGTATGACGTGAGCAGCAAGCCGCCTGCGACGATTGAGTGGGAATGAGTCATGCCAGGCTTTGTAAAGCTACTGCTGATAGATGACGAACCCGCCGAACAGGTGGTTGGTGATCGATCAAAAAACTGCGCATGTAGTCGCGGATCACTTAAAAAGTAGAAATCTGATGCAGTTAAACGCCGAAACCATCAGTTTTACCAGCCATGCGTTGATGGTTTGATCAAACGTGATGGCAGCACCTTGCTGTTGCGAGTTATCTACGAACACGGCGCTGTATCAACCGTTGTTACCGTAGTGCCGACCAGCAAACTTGCCAAATACGGAGTCACATTATGAAGATTGAATACGATCCGAAAGCTGATGCCATCTATATCCGGCTGTCAAGCGGCACTGTCGCAGACACTGATGAGGTGCGTCCGAATGTGTTTTTAGACACCGACGTCAATGGACGCGTTCTGGGTATTGAAATGTTGGGGGCAAGTAAGCTGACGGACAAGCCCAACGAGCTTGCTTTGGAGTTGTTAACGGTGTGAAATTAGTCAGCATCTGAGATAGATAATTTGATGTTGATCTTACTTTGAAAGACCTGACCTTGCTGCTGCACTTGCGACGGCGGCACCAATGAAGCCATGTTCGCTGTCAATACCGCCACAGGCAAATATTACGCGGTGCTTTTCTCTGATGGCAAGACGTTCAACGCATTTGGGGTAGCAGGCATGCGCGAGTTGCCAGCTCCTTTACTTCAATGGTTTCAAAACAAAGGCGGCAAATTGTGAGGCACATCATCAATCGTATTTGGACTGTATCTGTCCTGGCATGTACTGGCACTATTGCGCACACCACCTTTGCGCTGGCTCAATCCAGCAACCCCTATGCTGACGGCAATGCCGCTGCGCCTGACGAATGGCTGTTGGTCAAAAAAGGCAATCCGTGGTGGTACGAAACTAAGCCAAGTCCCACGCCTGTTCAGCTTCAGAAGCGCACGCCCACGGCGGCAGAGCAAGCCATCATTGACCGAGCACGCGCATTGGTGGCAAATCGGCCAGCCAAAGCTTTTGTTTTGATGGACGGTGACACGGTGCTGTACTCGGAGACAAAAGCGCCTGCTGACGCTGATTCCGTCTTCTTTGGCTTCTCCATGGGCAAGACGGTCACAGCTATGGCCGTTGGTCAAGCCATTTGCACAGGAAAGCTCAAGCTGGAAACCAAGGCCGGTGACATCATGCCGGAACTCAATGGCAAAGCATTGGGCAACGCCACCGTGCGAGATTTGCTGCGCATGGCATCCGGTGCGGCTGATCCCAACCCGGACAGTTCAGTCTGGACACCTGACCAGTTCAAAGAGTGGGGGCGTGGCAATCTGAATCTGGTTAACTTGGTGACGGAGGATCGTATTGCCAAAGCCGCCAAGGGCGTGTTCTCAGATTACAAACCGGGTGAAGTGTCCACATATAAGAGTACAGACCCCTACGTGCTGGGCATCATGGTCAGCCGCGCCACGGGCACAGTGTGGAGCCAATGGATTCAGGAACAAATCTTGAATCCAATGGGTGCGGTCAAACCGGGTCTGTACGTTCAAGACCGTCAACAAAACGGGCTGGCTGACAGCGGTTTACGGATGCGTTTAGAGGACTGGATGCGGTTTGCCGTGTGGGTCAAGCGCAGTTCAAAAGAGCAAGGTTGCTTTGGTGACTACGTGCGTGCAGCCACCAGCACTCAGATTTCCAATGGAAGTAACCCCAGCACTCGCAAGATGGGCAAGCTGTTTGGTGGCTATGGCTACTTCACTTGGACAGAGAACAGCATTGTTCCGAACACGGCATGGGCTTCTGGCTGGGGTGGTCAACGCATTGGCTGGAATACCAATCCCGCCAACAACCGGATGGTCATCACTTTCTCCAACGTGGAAAGCTGGATGCCGGACGTTTACGAGCTAGCCAAGGACTGGAGCAGTCTGAAGTGAAGAGAAGGCAGCAGAGAATGGCAGCAGGGTCAGGTCTTTCAATCATGTATTTTTAGCGAGGGT
>RDZZ01000025.1 GCA_004293655.1 Polaromonas sp.
TGCGGGTCAGTCAGCCCGTGCCGATATCCGTCCATGACCCCTACTGTGGATTACATGACCGGCATTCGAGCAAAAACCAGGGATTTGTCAACCAAGCGCACACGCCCTGGACCATACCAATGTGCAAACTACACAGCGATATGCACGTTTACAGGTAGATGCGCAGCGCGATGCTTTAAATGAGCTTGGTGCGCCGATAGTGAAAGCTGCCTGACTTTGCACCGGTAATTACACAGAGCAAGATTTTATGTTCTGTGTAAAAGCTGGTTTTCATTGGTGGGAGATGCAAGTTTCGAACTTGCGACCCCTGCAGTGTGAATGCAGTGCTCTACCCCTGAGCTAATCTCCCGATGGGCAAGCCCTAGATTATATGCTGTATTTACAGTGTATTTTGGCAGCTATGCTGGGGCGGTCAATGAAGCGGTACGCCAGATCGTTTTTCCTTTACTGGCTTTGTCGATGTCTGCCAGCGAGGTTTCATGCGCGACACATTCCTGCGCGTTGGCCATCAGCACCGGCAACTCGAACTGGGCCAGGTCCACCACAGGCAATGCGCTGCCTTGTTGGACTTCGGTGCTGGTATCCATCACCAGGCTGTTTTGTCCGCGTGTGAGGTTGATGTACACATCGGCCAGTAACTCTGCATCCAGTAAAGCACCGTGCAAGGTTCGGCCCGAGTTATCGACATCGAGCCTGTGGCACAACGCATCGAGCGAGTTGCGTTTGCCTGGAAACATCTCTTTGGCCATGACCAGGCTGTCAGTGACTTTTTCAACGCAGCTCAGCAAAGGCGGCTGCCCTATCCGCTCCAGCTCCTTGTTCAAAAAGCCGATATCAAACGGCGCGTTATGGATGATGACTTCAGCACCCCGCAAATAGTCCAGCAGATCATCTGCAACGGCTTCAAACTTTGGTTTGTCTTTTAAAAACTCGTTGCTGATGCCATGGACTTTCATCGCATCTTCGTGGCTGTCACGCCCAGGGTTCAGGTAGAAATGCTTGTTGTTGCCCGTGAGTTTGCGGGCAATCAGCTCAACGCAGCCGATCTCGATGATGCGATCACCGTTTTCAGCCGATAAGCCTGTGGTTTCAGTATCCAGAAAAATTTGGCGCATGGATCGCAATCACAAGGGGTGGGTGATGAAAACGCCGTCAATGCAATTCTTTGGCGTGGTTGATGGTGTATTTGGGTATCTCAATGGTCACATTGGTCTGGGCCAGGAAAGCCTGACAGCTCAGGCGGGAGTTAGGTTCCAGGCCCCAGGCGCGGTCAAGAAGGTCATCTTCGCCTTCGTCTGTTGGGTTGAGTGAACTCAGGCCTTCCCGGACTACGACGTGGCAGGTTGTGCAGGCACAGCTCATGTCGCAGGCATGCTCAATGTTGATTTTGTTGTCCAGCAGTGCCTCACAAATCGACGTCCCTGCAGGAGCGGTGATTTCAGCGCCGTTGGGGCAGTATTCGGGATGGGGCAGTATTTTGATGAGGGGCATGGTTTTCAGACAGATTCAATATTTTTACCAGCGAGTGCTTTTTGTATGCCACGGTTCATGCGCTCGGCGGCAAAGGCCTCCGTGCTTTTGGCAAGCGCTTGCGTTGCTGCTTCTATGGCAGCAGCATCGCTGTGGGTCTGGGTGCTTCTCAAGCCTGCCATCAGGCCGTCAATCTGCGTGCGCTCATCAAGGCTGAGTAAATCCGCATCAGTAGCCAATGCGCCCTGGATTGCCAGAATCATGCGGTCAGCGTCCAGCCGGGCTTCCGCCAAAGCGCGCGCCTTCATGTCTTGCTGGGCGGTTGAAAAACTCTCTTGCAGCATTCGGGCGATCTCGGTATCAAGCAAACCGTACGAGGGCTTCACGTCAATCCGTGCTTTAACCCCGCTGACCTGCTCGTTGGCGTCGACGCTGAGCAGACCATCGGCATCAACGGTAAACGTCACGCGAATGCGCGCCGCACCCGCGACCATGGGCGGTATGCCGCGCAACTCAAAACGCGCCAGACTGCGGCAATCTGCCACCAGGTCGCGCTCGCCCTGCACCACATGCAAAGCCAGCGCTGTCTGGCCATCCTGATACGTTGTGAAGTCTTGCGCCATCGCCACTGGAATGGTCTGGTTGCGCGGCACAATCCGCTCGACCAGCCCGCCCATGGTCTCAATGCCCAGAGACAGGGGAATCACATCGAGCAGCAACAAGTCGCCACCGGTGTTGTTGCCCGCCAGCTGATTGGCAGAAATGGCAGCGCCCAGCGCCACAATTTCGTCGGGGTTGAGATTGGTCAAGGGCTCGCGCCCGAAAAAGCTGGCAACAACCTTGCGAACCTGTGGCATACGGGTGGAGCCACCCACCAAGACCACACCCTCAATATCGCCCTTGTCCAGTTTTGCGTCGCGCAAGGCCTTGCGCGTGGCGCTCAGAGTGCGTTGAGTCAGATGCGCTGTTGCTGCTTCAAAATTCTCGGCCTTCATCTCGAAGTTGACAAGCGCTTTGGTGAGCTGAACTGAAAACGGTATCGACCCGGCACTGGACAGCGCTTCCTTGCAAGCCCGGGCAGTGCGCATCAAAGCGGCCTTGTCGGTCGGGCTGAGCGTATCCGCAGCGAGGCCAGCCTTGGCCAAAACCCAGTCCACCAGCGCGCGGTCATAGTCATCACCACCCAATGCCGAGTCGCCGCCCGTGGCCACCACTTCAAAGACACCCTGCGTCAAACGCAGAATGGAGATGTCAAAAGTGCCACCGCCCAGGTCATAAATGGCAAAAGTTCCTTCACTGCGGTTGTCCAGGCCGTAGGCAATCGCAGCCGCTGTAGGCTCATTGATCAGGCGCAATACATTGAGTCCTGCAAGCTGTGCCGCATCTTTGGTAGCCTGGCGCTGGGCATCGTCAAAGTAAGCCGGCACGGTAATGACCGCGCCAAAAATATCGTCATCAAAAGTGTCTTCAGCTCGAAAACGCAGCGTGGCCAGAATCTCTGCGCTGATTTCGACGGGGCTTTTCTCGCCTGCAACAGTTTGCAGTGTGACCATGCCGGGTTTTTCATTGAGCTGGTAAGACAGCCGGTCGCGGTTACCGATGTCGTCGATGCCTCGCCCCATCAGGCGTTTGACCGAAGATATCGTGTTGCGTGGGTCTTCCACCTGTGCAGCCAGCGCGTCAAAGCCAATCTGGCGCCGATCTGCATCAAGGTAGCGCACCACGCTTGGCAAAATCACGCGGCCATCGCTGTCAGGCAGACATTCAGAAACGCCGTTGCGCACACTGGCCACCAGTGAATGCGTGGTGCCAAGATCAATCCCTATCGCGATTCGCCGCTGGTGCGGATCAGGCGTCTGGCCGGGTTCGGATATCTGGAGAAGTGCCATGTCTTTGTTGAAAAAAATATTAAGGGGCGAGACGGTCAATGCGTGCATCCACCTCACTGGCGAAACGCTCGATGAACATCAGGTTTCTGACCAGATGGGCTGCAGCGACGAAGTTATTTTCAGCATCAAGCATATGCTCTATTTTTAATAGCAGCTCATGCCCGCTTTTACTGACGGTAGCGGCTATTTCTTCCATTGTTTGAAGGGTCTCGGCTTCGTCCAGAGCCTCACGCCACACCATCTGTTGCATTAAAAACGCAGCAGGCATGGCGGTGTTGTTTTCAGCCTGTATGGGCGCGCCGTGCAATTCGCAGATGTAGCTGGCCCTGCTCAAAGGCTGCTTGAGCCGTTGATAAGCTTCATTGATACGCACTGACCATTGCATGGCGATACGTTGCGCCGCAGCACCCCGCGCAGCAAATTTGTCTGGATGAGCCTCGCTTTGCAGTTGCCTCCAGCGCGCATCAATGGCCTTGCGGTCTTGAGAAAATTGCACCGTAAGCCCGAACAGTTCAAAGTCATTGGATTGAAGGTTCATGTCAGTAAAAAGCCGCCAGCACTTGCCAGAAGTGAGGCGGCCTTCAAAAAAATGCAAGCGGTACTGGTCAAACTCGAAAACTTTCGCCGCAACCACAACGATCGCGCTCATTGGGGTTTAAAAATTTGAAACCTTCGTTCAAACCTTCACGCACAAAGTCAAGTTTGGTGCCGTCAATATAAGCCATGCTTTTCGGGTCAACCAGCACCTTGACGCCGTTGTCTTCAAACACCACATCTTCGGGCGCAATTTCGTCGGCATATTCGAGCTTGTACGCCAGACCTGAGCAGCCCGTGGTTCGCACGCCCAACCGTACACCCACGCCTTTGCCACGCCGGGTCATGTAGCGGGTCACGTGTCGGGCTGCAGCATCGGTCAGGGTTACGGACATTTAGATCACTCGGCAATGTAGTTTTGGTCAGGCGTACAAGTCTTGTTCAAAAAACCTGGGTAGTGTCAGGCAACAACAACTTGAGCGTGCTTTTGCCTGTAGTCACTGACGGCTGCCTTGATGGCGTCTTCAGCCAAAATGGAGCAGTGAATTTTGACGGGCGGCAGCGCCAATTCTTCGGCGATGGCGCTGTTTCTGATACTGGCTGCCTCGTCCAGTGTTTTGCCTTTGACCCATTCGGTCACAAGGGAGCTAGAAGCAATGGCGGAGCCGCAGCCGTAAGTCTTAAAGCGTGCATCCTCAATCAAACCCGTCAGCGGGTTGACCTTGATTTGCAACTTCATCACGTCGCCGCAGGCAGGGGCTCCGACCATACCGGTGCCCACCGTGTCATCGCCTTTTTCAAAAGAGCCCACATTGCGGGGGTTTTCGTAGTGGTCCACGACCTTTTCACTGTATGCCATTTTATTTACCTCTTTGAATAATTCACGCCACTTCACTTAGTGAGCGGCCCACTGAATGCTCGAAATATCCACACCATCTTTGAACATCTCCCACAATGGAGAAAGTTCACGCAACTTGGCTACGTTTTCTTTGATTGTGGC
>RDZZ01000026.1 GCA_004293655.1 Polaromonas sp.
TTCATCAGCGCCCCAAGCCAATGCGGCACCGCGGCCGGTGCCAACAACGCTGATGGCGCTCTGGGAATGGGCTACTTTGCGCCTGGATACCGCTTGAACGCGAGCTGCACGCAAGCGCTCTGAAATGTCGTAAGGCAGGTCTGCCGTTCCTGCGGACAGATATGATGTGGCTTTGAGCGCAAAGCGATCCTGAAGGATATCCGAACGGTTTTGTGGTGAATTGGTCATAACTTTATACCTTTTGCGCTCAAGGCCTTGCTGAGCGCATGCACTGCCCGGGAGCAGTGTGTTTTGACGCTGCCCTCCGAGCAGCCCATGGCCGCTGCCGTCTCGGTCACGTCCATTTCCTCCCAGTAACGCATCAGAAACGCTTCTCGTTGACGACCTGGCAGCTGTTTGACTTCCACTTCGATCTCACGCAAAGTCTGGGCGCGCTCTGTTGCGTCTTGCGCACTCTCTGTGCCCTCTGAGTCGCTCAAGCTCTCTAAAGTTTCAAGAATATCAAAATCTCCGTCTTCGCCTGCCGATTCGAAATCGCTCATATTGGAGAAAAGCGCAGACCTGGTCTTGCGGCGTCTAAACCAATCCAAGGTAGTGTTGGACAAAATCCTCTGAAAAAGCATGGGCAGCTCTGCGGCCGGCTTGTCGCCATAACTGTGCGCCAGCTTCATCATGCTGTCCTGAACAATATCAAGCGCAGCTTCATCGTCCCGCACGTGGTAGACGCTTCGCTTGAAAGCTCTTTTTTCAATGCTTTTCAGGAAGTCAGAGAGTTCTTGTTCAGTGGCCAACGGTGTGGTTTTCCGGGTTGTCTAGCACTGTAATTATTAGATTCGCTAACCGAAAATTATCGCATTGCTGCCAGAGTCAATCGCAGGTAGTTTGCGAGGTAGAGTGATTGTGCAGCATGAAGTGCCATAATATGGCCTGCAATTCAAACGGCAAACGGGTTCTGATCCGGCGAAATATGCTTTCGCTCATGGTTTTAGCCTCAAGTTCTGACGCTGCTTCACAAGAGCCAGCCAAAGGGCACCCAAGGTATTTCGTTAGAGAAATTCACAAAGGTTCATCATGGAAATCTCCAAGGCGGAAATCGCTTCTGCAGCAGCAGTGTCTGCAAGCCCAAATTCGCAAGTTCCTCCGCAAGACTTGAGAGGCGCAGAAATACTCGTCAAATCGCTTCAGGCCGAGGGTGTCAAATACATCTGGGGCTACCCTGGCGGTGCGGTACTCCACATCTACGATGCGTTCTACAAGCAAAACACGATTCAGCATGTGCTGGTGCGTCACGAACAAGCAGCTGTGCATGCCGCAGACGGCTATGCACGCGCCACTGGCGATGTAGGCGTTGCACTCGTGACCTCAGGTCCTGGCGTGACCAATGCCATCACCGGCATTGCCACAGCCTATATGGACAGTATTCCGATGGTGATCATCACCGGGCAGGTGCCTACGCATGCGATTGGCCTGGACGCATTCCAAGAGTGCGACACGGTGGGTATCACGCGCCCTATCGTCAAACACAACTTTTTGGTGAAAGACGCCAAACACATCGCCGAGACGATGAAAAAAGCCTTCCATATTGCGCGCAGTGGCAGGCCTGGTCCGGTGGTAGTGGATATTCCCAAAGACGTGTCGTTTAACAAAGTTGCTTACGCAGGTTACCCAAAAAGCGTGGAGATGCGTTCCTACAATCCGGTTCGCAAAGGCCATGGCGGGCAAATCCGCAAGGCTCTGCAGTTGCTGATGTCTGCCAAGCGGCCTTATATCTATACGGGTGGCGGTGTGCTGCTCAGCAATGCATCGCAAGAGCTGCGCACGCTGGTGGACATGCTGGGTTACCCATGTACCAACACACTGATGGGGCTGGGGGCTTACCCAGCAAGTGACAAAAAGTTCCTCGGCATGCTGGGTATGCACGGCACGTATGAGGCGAACAACGCGATGCAAAACTGCGATGTGCTGCTGGCAGTTGGCGCCCGTTTTGATGACCGCGTGATTGGTAACCCCAAACATTTTGCACAAAACGAGCGCAAGATCATTCATATCGATATTGATCCTTCGAGCATTTCCAAACGCGTGCGAGTGGACATTCCCATCGTCGGCGATGTCAAGGATGTGCTGACCGAGTTGATTGCCATGATCAAAGAGTCCGGCCTTCAGCCAGACGCCAGCGCACTGGGTAACTGGTGGGACACGATTGAGAGCTGGCGTAAACGCGACTGCATGAAGTACAGCATGGGCAGCAGCGAGGTCATCAAACCGCAGTATGTGGTGGAAACCCTTTGGAACATGACCAAAGATGCAGACACTTACATCACGTCAGATGTTGGTCAGCACCAAATGTGGGCAGCGCAATACTACAAGTTTGACGAACCACGACGCTGGATCAATTCAGGCGGCTTGGGCACCATGGGCGTAGGTATTCCGTACGCCATGGGTATCAAGCTGGCCAAGCCTGATTCGGAAGTGTTTTGTATTACCGGTGAAGGTTCGGTGCAAATGTGCATCCAGGAACTCTCTACCTGCCTGCAGTACAACACCCCCATCAAAATTGTGTCCTTGAACAACCGTTACCTCGGCATGGTGCGCCAGTGGCAAGAACTAGATTACGAGGGTCGCTACAGTCATAGTTACATGGATGCGCTCCCCAACTTCGTCAAGCTGGCAGAAGCCTATGGCCACGTGGGCATGTTGATTGAGAAGCCGCAAGATGTAGAGCCTGCACTGCGTGAGGCACGAAAGCTCAAGGACCGCACCGTTTTCATGGACTTCCGCACAGACCCAACAGAAAATGTCTTTCCAATGGTCAAGGCCGGCAAGGGCATCAGTGAAATGATTCTTGGCTCTGAGGATTTATAGCGAAACTTGCTTCTGGAGCACTAAAAATAAGGTTAATTTGCTATAAATTTTATAGCAAATTTTCAAATCTTCACCTCAAAATTTATTGACGAATCTATTGCGTGCCAAGTCTGTGCGTTACCGTGTACAGAGGAGGGCAGCGAAAAGAGGAGTTCACTTCCCATGAAACACATCATTGCAGTTTTGCTTGAAAACGAACCCGGCGCACTTTCGCGCGTGGTAGGCTTATTCTCAGCCCGTGGCTACAACATTGAAAGCTTGACGGTGGCTCCTACCGAAGACCCGACCCTGTCGCGTATGACCATTCAAACCAGTGGCTCTGACGACGTGATCGAACAGATCACCAAGCACTTGAACCGCCTGATTGAAGTCGTCAAGGTGGTTGACCTGACCGAAGGTGCTTATACCGAGCGCGAGCTGATGATGGTCAAGGTGAGGGCAGTCGGCAAGGAGCGCGAAGAGATGAAGCGCATGGCTGACATATTTCGTGGGCGAATCATTGATGTGACTGAGAAAAGTTACACCATTGAGCTGACCGGTGACCAGACCAAAAACGATGCGTTTTTAGATGCCATTGATCGCAGTGCTATTTTGGAAACAGTGCGCACGGGCTCTAGCGGTATCGGCAGAGGCGAACGCATCTTGCGAGTTTAACCATCTAGCTCCCACGCACACCTTCGTGAAGTTCGTCGGCCTTCGCTATAGACCCCCTTTTCTTTCGGCAACGGCCCATCGAAAAATCGCCATTACTTTAAGTTAACTACCAGGAGAAAAATATGAAAGTTTATTACGACAAAGACTGTGACCTGAGCCTGATCAAAGGCAAAACAGTAGCCATCATTGGTTACGGCAGCCAAGGCCATGCCCATGCGCAAAACCTCAACGACAGCGGTGTCAAAGTCGTTGTCGGCCTGCGAAAGGGCGGCACCTCATGGGACAAAGTAGGTAAAGCTGGCCTGAATGTCATGGAAGTCAATGATGCCGTGAAAATCGCGGATGTTGTGATGATTCTGCTGCCTGACGAGGACATTGCTGGCGTGTACAAAAACAATGTCGAACCACACGTCAAGCAAGGTGCATCTCTGGTGTTTGCTCATGGTTTTAACGTGCATTACAACCAAGTCGTGCCACGCGCTGATCTGGATGTGTGGATGGTCGCTCCCAAGGCACCTGGTCATACGGTGCGTAACACTTATACCCAAGGCGGCGGCGTGCCACACTTGGTGGCGATTCATCAAGACAAATCAGGCAAGGCGCGTGACTTGGCGTTGAGCTACGCCATGGCTAACGGCGGTGGTAAAGCCGGCATTATTGAGACCAATTTCAAAGAAGAAACCGAGACCGATCTGTTCGGTGAGCAAGCTGTGTTGTGCGGCGGTGCGGTTGAACTCATCAAGATGGGCTATGAGACGCTGGTAGAGGCTGGCTACGCGCCTGAAATGGCTTACTTCGAATGCCTGCACGAACTCAAACTTATCGTAGACCTGATCTACGAAGGCGGCATCGCCAACATGAATTACTCAATTTCCAACAATGCGGAATATGGCGAATATGTGACAGGTCCTGAAGTCATCAATGAGCAGTCGCGCGTAGCCATGCGTGCTGCACTCAAACGTATTCAGACTGGCGAATACGCCAAGATGTTTATCCTCGAAGGCCGCACCAATTACCCGGGCATGACAGCTAGGCGCCGCTTGACAGCTGAACACTCCATTGAAAAAGTAGGTAGTCAATTGCGCGCAATGATGCCGTGGATTGCTAAAAACAAGCTGGTTGACCAGACTCGTAACTGAGCTTTTTCAGTTCCTAGAAGTCTCAGGCTTCTGAACTTCAAGAAGCCGCGCAAACATTTTGTGCGGCTTTTTTAATGGAAGATACAAACTGCGTAGCTCACTCTTATATCCAGGCCTGTATGACAAATGTTTAGGGCGTGTCATCAATCAATCCCCTTGCTGGTTGAAGGTTTGCGTCGGATCGCCATGTAAAGGTCATGAGTAAA
>RDZZ01000027.1 GCA_004293655.1 Polaromonas sp.
GCCAATGCAACCGTCAGTGCAACGATATCGGCGTGTTCGCCAGACCGCTGTAGCCTTCGAGCGTGTCTTCAATTTCCTGCTGGGTCGGCGTGTTCTGTGCCCAG
The DNA here is from genome assembly GCA_004293655.1 of Polaromonas sp. Classification (GTDB taxonomy): domain Bacteria; phylum Pseudomonadota; class Gammaproteobacteria; order Burkholderiales; family Burkholderiaceae_C; genus Polaromonas. The sequence continues at coordinate 105 of RDZZ01000027.1, forward strand.
GCGCTCAGGCGCTGCTGGAACATTTCGGCCCAGGAGCCGTCCAGGTACACCTCTTTGCCGGAGCGCTTGTCCACAATCTCGAAGCCGTTGCGGGCGAGCTGGGGAATCGCTGGGGCTGGCGCAGAGTCTTCCAGTGCGTTGGCATGAATTTGCACCACCACAAAAGATTCAGAGTCGTAGAGCATGTGCATGAAGGTCTGTCCTTGATTTTTGATTTTTGGCTTTCCCATTGTCATGTAGCAACGATGGTGCCAAGTTCAATAGGGTTAATGGCTATTTTCTGCCTTGACAAGCGCCTCAAAGAACGCTTCAAGGCCGCGTCACTGCTGTGATCTGCTGATCTACCGAGTCGCCATTGGCCTGGGTAATGCGGTTGCGCACCGGCAAAAACCCCAGCGAGGGCGCATACCAGACCTCTACTTTCTGGTCATACTCGCGTCTGGGCTGGCGGGTGAGTTTGAGCGTCGCCATGTCGCCACCGAGCAAACTGAGCTGCTCGGCAGCTTCGACCACAAAGGTCCAGGTGTCTGCATCGCGCGGCCCCACGGTGTAGAGCGTGATGCTGCTGCCCACGCCAAAGCCTGCGGGTGCAGTGCCTGGAGCGCCGCCTGGCCCGGCAGCGAGCATGCCGCCGAGCTGCAAAAACACGCTGACCCGGTCTTGCGTGCCGTCCACCCACGGCACGTCAGGTGTGTTGGCACTGAAGGTGACCCGGCCCTTGTCCGCCTCAAAGTGCGCCGCCAGCTCGCTCTTGTACCTGTCCGCAAAGCGGCTGGGAGCCAGCCCCGTGGGGGTGAGCGCGCCGGTGCTGGTCATGGTGCGCGAGCCGATAAACAGCGCGCTGACTTTCATACTCGCGTCGTAGCGGGTGCCCGCGTTGCTCCAGTTGAGTTCGGAGTCTGCGAAATAATTCAGGCCCTTGGCACTGCCCGTGACTTTGTACTGCAACCGGGCCGAACCAGGCAGGCTGATGGCGGTGACCACAGTCGGCGCAGGGCCTGTGCTGGCCACAGCGGCGTTGGCAGGGGGTGGCTGCGCGGACTGCACGGCAGCGGCGGCAGTGGACACGGTGGCGGATACAGCAGCAGATACAGCAGGCAGGGGTGAGCCGATGATGTCTGCCACAGCAGCAGTGTGGGCACTGGGCGCGCTGTCGGCAGGGGTGGCAGGGGGCTCGGGCGGCGCTGCAGGCTGATTGTCAGGCGCAGAATTTGCTATTGAATCAATAGCTGAAGATGCATATGGAACGTGCGGTGGAGGCTGTTTTGATGCTTTTTTTGGCGGTAAACGGGTCACCGCAGTACCCACCTCTGGCAAAGGCATCACGGGTGTGACCGCTTGTGGTGCCACGCTGCGGGTGATAAAGGCTTTGGCGGCAACATCCGGCGCCTGTAGCGGCCCCACACGGCTGGCAGGTACCCGCAACACCAGCCAGTGTGCGGCCAGAACCAGCAAAGTCAGCACCACCAGCGAGCGCCATGGCACACCACCCGTCGTGCTTCTAAACGGTGCGACTTCTGCCATCGTGCCTGGCACATTTGGGTTTGACGACAAGGAGCGCACTTTCATGGCATTTGATTTTAAAAGAGGCTCCCCAGAAACCCCGCATGGTTTGAATGCAGCCGTGTCAGCTTGATAAACTTGGACCGAGGCTGAATCCACCCCCAGCCAGGACACCCATGAAACTCGCCACCTACAAAGACGGCTCCCGTGACGGCCAGCTCGTCGTGGTCTCACGCGACCTCTCCAACGCCCATTATGCGACGGGCATTGCCAGCAAACTGCAGCAGGTGCTCGACGACTGGGGCTTCATGTCACCCCAGTTGCAAGACCTGTACGACACGCTCAATGCTGGCCGCGCGCGCCACGCTTTTCCGTTTGAGCCCGCCCAGTGCATGGCCCCGCTGCCGCGCGCCTACCAGTGGCTGGACGGCTCGGCCTACATCAACCATGTCGAGCTGGTGCGCCGGGCGCGCAACGCCGAAGTACCTGCCTCGTTCTACACCGACCCGCTGATGTACCAGGGCGGCAGTGACGACTTTTGCGGCCCGTGTGACGACGTGGTGGTGGCCAGCGAAGACTTTGGGATTGACTTTGAGGCCGAAATTGCCGTCATCACCGGCGACGTACACATGCGCGCCACGCCCGAGCAGGCGCTCGACGGCATTCGCCTGGTGATGCTGGCCAACGACGTTTCCCTGCGCCATCTGATTGCCGACGAGCTGGCCAAGGGCTTTGGCTTTGTTCAGAGCAAGCCCGCCACTGCGTTCAGCCCGGTCGCTGTCACGCTCGATGAGCTGGGCAACGCCTGGCAGGGCGGCCGTGTGCACCTGAGCCTGCAAAGCACCTGGAATGGCCGCAAAGTCGGCATGTGCGAGGCCGGCCCCGAGATGACCTTCCACTTCGGCCAGCTGATTGCCCATGTTTGCAAGACCCGCAACGTCCGCGCGGGCAGCGTGATCGGCTCGGGCACCGTGAGCAACAAGGACTGGAGCCGTGGCTACAGCTGCATTGCTGAAAAACGCGCCATTGAAACCATCGAAGGCGGCCAGCCCAAGACCGCCTTCATGAAGTTCGGCGACACCATCCGCATCGAGGCCAAGGGCAGGGACGGCCAGAGCATGTTTGGCGCGCTGGCGCAAAAGGTGGTGAACCGCTATGGTTGAGGAGCCTGTGTACAACGCCCTGCAAAGCCCTGTTTGCATCGGCGCGGCTTTTGCCCAACAATGCAAGGCATCGCTGTGTTGCCCATGGAGCCATTGATGAAAAAAGCCAAATTGTTGTCTCTGCACACCGCGCCAGGAGCGCGCGGGCTGCACACGGGTGCCAAGGTGTTGGTGCAGGCACTGGCCATGACGGCCTGGATGGCTGCGTCAACTGCCTGGGCGCAGTCCACACTCGAAAAAGTCAAAAGCCGCAGCATGCTGGTGGTGGGCTACCGCGAAGATGCGGCGCCTTTTTCAATGGCCGATGGCAAAACGCCCGCAGGCTACAGCATTGATCTGTGCGCCCCCATCATTGAGCGCATTGGCCAGGCATCAGGCGCAAAAAACCTGCGGGTGGTCTTTCAGGCTGTCGAGCCCGAGCGCGCCGTCAACCTGCTCAAGAGCGGCGCCATCGACCTGGTGTGCGCCAACATGAGCGACACCGAGGCCAGACGCCAGCTGGTGGCGTTTTCACCGCCTATTTACTATGCCGCGCTGCGGGTGCTGGTGCGAAGCGGCGACAAACTGGCCTCGGTTGACCAACTCGCAGGTAAAAGCGTGGCAACCATCGGTGGCACCACCGCACCCGGTTCGCTGGCCAGCTATGCCGCGCTCAAGGGCCTGAAGTGGCAGGTCACCCGCGTGCTGCAGCACGAGGCCGCCATGAGCCAGCTGGAACTGGGCCAGGTGGCAGGCTATGCGCGTGACGACGTGCTGCTGATGCGATCACTGCAAACCCTTAAAAACCCGGCTGACTTCATGCTGCTGCCTGAGCGTTTGTCGGCTGAGCCGATCGCCATTGCCTACCGCCAGGCTGACCCGACCCTGCAAAAACTGGTGGATTTGTCCGTCGTTGAGGCCATGCGCAATGGCCTGCTCCAAAGCAGCTACGACAAATGGTTTGTCAAACCTGTCGCGCCTTCTGGCAAAGCCCTGAATCTGCCGATGCCAGCCGAGCTGAGCGCCCTGCTGGCGGCTGCCAAGTGACGCCGATGAAAACGCACCAGCGCATGACGCCAGCGTTGCACAATGCAAGAAACCCGCGCCTTCTACAACACGCCCCCTTTTTCAGGAGACCCGCATGAGCGATGCAGACAATTCGGCCAACTCTTCCAGTTCCGCCTTCGCCGGTTTTGGCAAGTTCGTGCCCGGTTTTGATTTTTTGCAAAACCTCGCCACCCAGGCCGCAGGCAGCGCCGCGCAGAAAATGCCGCAGATGCCTGGCCTGGGCAACTGGGTCGCGCCCACGCTCAACGTCGAAGAGCTGGACAGGCGCATTGACGAGCTCAAAGCCGTCCAGTTCTGGCTGGACCAGAACGCCACCGCCCTGAAGGCCACCATCCAGGCGCTTGAAGTGCAGAAAATGACGCTGGCCACACTCAAGGGCATGAACTTCAACATGGGCGATGTCGCCAATGCTTTCAAGCTCAAGGTCGCCGACAGCGTGGCAGGCGGCGTGCAGCGCGTGGCTGACAAAGCCCGCACCTTCTCCGGGCTGGAGGTGCCCGCGTCAAACTCTCAGGCAGCGGCCGCCGATGCGCCTGACCCTGACACCCCGGCCCCTGCGCAAACCCAGGCCACCCATGCCTCGTCTGCCAAGGCGCAGGCGGCTGGCGGCGTGGTGGACCCGATGCAATGGTGGGGTGCATTGACCCAGCAATTCCAGACGATTGCAAACGACGCCATGAAAGAAGTGGCCAAAAAAGCCGCGCTGGACACGACGAAAAACATGGCCACAAACCTGGCCAAAGGTGCTGTCAAGAGCGCCGTCAAGAGCACCGTGAGGAACACGGTGAAAAATGCCACGGGCATGGCCAGCAGCGCCCGCCAAAAGGTCGCCGGTGGTGCCCGCGCTGCTTTTGATACCGCCCGGCGCAGCAGCCAGGGCTGGCCCACACCTGCAGCGGGCAAAGCCCCGGCGGTTAAAAAGCCTGCAGCCAAGACCGCAGTGGCTAAAAAGGCCGCCCCAAAAAGTACATCACAAAGTACAT
>RDZZ01000028.1 GCA_004293655.1 Polaromonas sp.
TCCTATCAAGCCATGGGTCAGCCACCTCGTTTTGCTTTCAAATTCAAATACTTATGCCCGCGACCTCAACGTCATGAGGCTTAAGTAAGTGCCATTCCCCTTTGTGTGGCTTGTTGGCAAATGATCAACATCGGTACACAGGTGTTTGAAAAAGTCTGGCAGCGTTGTGCAGAGGCACTTTTCACATACTCAAGGCTCAATCTTCACACCCTTCCAGAAGGCCACATGGTCCTTGATATTGTCTGCTGCTGACTTGGGGTTGGGGTAGTACCAAGCGGCGTCCGTGTTCATCTCGCCGTTGACCAGCAGCGAGTAATAGCTGGCCTGGCCTTTCCATGCACACATGGTGTGGTGGTTACTGAATGTCACGTAATCGCGGTTCAAAGAGCTTGCAGGAAAATAATGATTTCCCTCAAGGACTAAAGTGGTGTCGCTTTGTGCGATCACTGCGCCGTTCCAGATGGCTTTCATGGGTTTGCCTTGTTCAGAAGTGGATCAGGGGGGTCAGAGGACGTGGATATGCTGGTCAATCAGCGCTGCAGTCCACTGTTACATGCGTTTCATGACGAAATTTCAACAGCTGCTCTATCGACTGCTGAACTCTATCCCAAGATCGACTTAAACATCTGGACTGTTTTACACAACCCATCACCCAGCCATTTTGGCCACACGAGATTTTTTGTCCCCGACAATCACTCCATGACCCGCGGGTCAATGCTGGAGACTTTCATATTGAACTCTTGGTAAATTGCTATTAACTCACGGACCCACATCAGAAATTAATGGTGCGGGACGGCATGACGACAAGTCATTGAACATTGTCTTAAACTCCGCACACAAAGTGCATATCACTGCCGCCTAGACGCCACCATGCGGATGCGTTGGGTCAATCCAGAGCACTGTAGCAGGCGTTTCAACTGGCTCTATCGCCAGGTTTACAGCTACTGCCTCACCGTCACTGCGGCACAGCACGCACTCGAGCGCTTCAGTCGTACTCGCATTGATTTCTTGGTGCGGCACGTAGGGTGGTACATAAATAAAATCACCTGGCCCCGCCTCAGCGGTGAATTCAAGGTGTTCGCCCCAGCGCATCCGTGCCCTCCCCTTGATAACGTAAATCACGCTTTCAAGGTGGCCGTGGTGGTGCGCGCCGGTTTTGGCATTGGCATGAATTGTGACTGTGCCTGCCCACAGCTTTTGTGCACCAACTCTGGCAAAGTCAATGGCTGCCTTGCGGTCCATGCCTGGTGTTTGTGCCGTGTTGCCGTCCAGTTGGTTGGCGCCAACGACCCTGACGCCATCATGTTTCCAGCGTGGCTCTGAAGGTGTAAGTGCGTGCTCGTGAAGCTGCTCGTGAAGCCGCTCGTGAACGTGTAGGTTGTCGTGTGAAGATGTCATGTTGTTCATGTCTTCTCAAGGGTAGGGCTTGTCCACCAGCAGGGCGGCATACACCAGACTGCGAAACAGGGGCCGGAAATACTCACGCTGGTTAGGAGCTTGAATCATCATGAGAGCGAACATGTCCAACGCGGGATCAACAAAAAAAGTCGTACCCGCTATACCGCCCCAATAATACAAACCGACCGAGCCTGGCACTGCCGACAGCCCTGCCGCAGTTCGCACCGCAAACCCTAAACCAAAGCCATGGCCCGGTGGCAACAGAGCTGGTGAAGCACCTGCTGGGTTGACAGGAATGGTGCCCAAATGGTCAGCCGTCATGAAATCAGCAGTGTGCGGGCCCAGCAGCCGCACACCATCGAGTACGCCTCGGTTCAGCATGAACTGTAAAAACCGGGCGTAGTCCATGGCGGTCGAAGCCAGCCCGCCACCCCCCGAGGCCAAAGCGGCTTGACTACGGATGTCAATCATCTGCATCGGCAAGCCACCGTCTGGGTCGTGTGCATACGGCTCAGCGATGCGCCCGTGCTGCGTGACAGGTACCGAAAAAGCGGTCTCGTGCATACCCAATGGCGTCAAAATTTTCTCTTGCAAAAATGCAGCAAGTGTTTGCCCACTGCAAACCTCTACCAGTCGGCCCAGTACATCAGTGGCGCGGCTGTATTCCCAAACGCTGCCCGGATCAGCCAGCAAAGGCAATGCTGCCAGCGCTTTGGAAAACTCTGTATTGCTGCGCTGACGTGAGCCGATACGGGCTTGTGCATACTGGCGATGCACTGGCAAGCTGCCCATGAACTCATAAGTCAACCCAGCCGTGTGCCGCAATAAATCATGCACTGTGGCGTCACGCCTAGCTGGCCGCAATGTCTGCGATTTGCCGGCGTCATCCCTTACAGCAACATGCTGTGAAGCAAACTCAGGCAGATACCGGGCCACTGGGTCGCTCAGCAAGAGTTTTCCCTGCTCCATCAACATCATGACGGCCACCGATACCACCGGCTTGGTCATCGAATAGATACGAAAAATAGAGTCTTTGGCCATGGTTGTGCCAGTCGCAGGGTCTTGCACGCCCAGACTCTCATACAAAGCCACCTTGCCATGACGCGCCACCAGTACCACGGCACCTGGCAGGCGCTGGCGGTCAATTTCTGACTGCAGTACGGCCAGCAGACGGGCAGAACGCTCGTCACACAAACCCACCTGGGCGGGTAGCGCAAAGGGCAACGGTGGGGTGACTGGTGTTTCCATTGAAGTGCTCACCATGGTGGTTCAGCTTGATACAGCGTGGTCGCCATAGCGCTCCCGGGCCAGTGCCGCGCCCTGCGCCAATGCCTGAAGCTTTTTGATGGCAATTGTGCGGTCCATGGGTGCGAGGCCGCAATTGGTGCAAGGCAGCAAGCGGTGCTTGGGCACGTACTGCAAGGCCTTGCCAATGGTGTCGGCAATTTGCTCCGGGGTCTCAACTGCATCGCTGGCCACATCAATCACGCCTACCATCACGTCCTTGCCTTGCAGCAATGCCATCAAATGCGGTGGAACATGTGAGTGGTAGCACTCCAGACTGACTTGCTGGATGCTGCTTTTGGCCAACGCGGGCAGCACTTCCTCGTACTGACGCCACTCTTGTCCCAGGGTTTCTTTCCAGTCGGTGTTGGCCTTGATGCCGTAGCCGTAGCAAATATGAACGGCGGTGGTGCAAGTCAAACCTTTGACGGCGACCTCAAGTGCCTTGATGCCCCAGTCAGCAGCGTCCTTCATATAGACATTGAAGGCAGGCTCATCAAACTGGATGATGTCTACCCCATCGGACTGCAGTGCCAGCGCTTCCTGGTTGAGCAGCTCGGCAAAGGCCATAGCCATTTTGACCTTGTCACCATAAAACTGGTCCGACACGGTATCGACAATCGTCATGGGGCCAGGCAGGGTGAACTTGATTTTCTTGCGGGTGTGCGCACGCAGCAGTTGTGCCTCAGCAGCATGCACGCGACCCTTTAATTTCAGGGTTGACACCACTTGCGGCACCATCGCATCGTAACGGTTGTCGCGTATGCCCATCTTGACCTTGTGCTCAAAGTCGATGCCTTCAACCTGTTCTAAAAAGCCGTGAACAAAGTGCTGACGCGACTGCTCGCCATCGCCAATGACATCCAGACCAGCGTCTTCCTGCGCCTTGATCCAGAGTAGCGTTGCATCGGCCTTGGCCTGCCTGAGTTCTTCCCCTTCGGCCTTCCACTGTGGCCAGAGTTTGTTGGTCTCAGACAACCAGGCGGGTTTTGGAAGGCTGCCAGCGATTGCGGTATCAAAGAGTTTTGTCGTCATTCGGGTTGTTTCACTTGTTGTTAAAAATAGTCACTGCGAGCACCAGGGATCCTCTGTATAACTCAGGTGAGGCTTTAGCAGTTGGGTCGCCATGGTTTTCCAAGGCGTCTTTTCATGGTCAGACTGTATCGAGAGTGTCTAAGCACTGCCTGAACACTCTGGATAGGTACTGTCTGTTCCAATACAGGATTATTTCCTGAAGACACAAAGAAGAACATCATGGCACTCAAAGCCACTATTTACAAAGCCCAACTGGCCATTGCCGACATGGACCGCAGCGTTTATGCCAACCACAACGTGATCATTGCCCGCCACCCCTCAGAGGCGGACGAGCGCATGATGATCCGCCTGCTGGCGTTTGCGCTGAACGTGCCTGCAGATGACAAAAACGGCAAGCTTGATTTTGCCAAAGACCTGTGGGATGTCGATGAGCCTGCCTTGTGGCATAAAGATTACACCGAGCAAATCCTGCACTGGATAGACGTTGGACAGAGCGAGGACAAACGCCTGATGAAGGCCGCAGGCCGGGCCGAGCGCGTGACCAGCTACAGCTTTTCAAGTAGCACGCCGGTATGGTGGAAGGCCATACAAACCAAGTTGACCCGCGCGAATAACTTGGTGGTGTGGCAGATTGAAGCCGCTCAAAGTCAAGCATTGGCCAAATTGGCAGAACGCAGTATGCAGTTGCAAGTGACTGTGCAAGACGGCACTGTCTGGATGAGTACGACAACAGGTTCTGTTGCAATCACGCCAAAACGATTGACTGCCAGCCCTTGAAGGTGCGATCTTTTGGCTGTAACGGTGCTTTCGTAAAAGCGCGTACTTTTTAATGTGATCTGACTTCTCGGATACCTGCTGATTGGTTGATGGTACGCCATGACTTTCAAATTAATTCAGGCTAAGTCAGTTGCTACTAAAAGCGTAGCGTATAACCTTTTTATTACATGCACTAGTGTCCTGTCCCGCTGATACGTGAGCAAAGTCGATGTAACTTCTGAAGAATCGAATCGGCAGTCGCGGTCCATTGAAATGGCTGGCAGTTAGCG
>RDZZ01000029.1 GCA_004293655.1 Polaromonas sp.
TTTCAGATCAATAGGAGATTAGGCGCGAAGCCGCAGACAGTGCTTCAGCACGGCAAAGGCGAAGCAACAACATATCGTATTGATATGGAAATGGAATAAGGAGCCTCTGCAAAACTCTGGCGAGGCTGTGGTGGTCGGCGCGGGATGGGCTTGCCAAGGCGTCTTTTTGCAGCCTTGCAGCAGGGCATGGCCAAGAAAAACAACGCAGCAGACCGCCCGAGTCCGGCTATCCACAGACCGCAGAGAGTTATGCAGAGGCTCGCTTGGTACAGGCCTGTCAGCCGTGGCCTGGAGATCAAGATTTCAGATAAGTTGAGTGAGTTGAAAAACAAAAACCATCAGAAAAACTAATAAAATTGGAATCCTGCTGATAACAGCTGATTTCTTGTGTTGGTGGAAGTTTTTCAAGGGTAAACCCCGCGAAATCCAGCGCGCTGGCCCGATTCTCGCTAAAGCTCCATCGCTACAATTTGCGCACCAGCTCGCCTTCAAATCCAGTTCACTGATTTCAAGGGCGGGCTTTTTGTTAGCTCCAGCACTTTATGACGGCCCGGCACGCGGTCACACGGGCAGGCGGGCAGGCGGGCAGCAGATCATCCGGTTCAATGACGGTTACTTCACGTTCAGTTAAGGAAAACTCAAATTATGGAAATATTCCTGCAACAGATCATCAATGGTCTGGTTCTTGGCAGCATGTATGCCCTGATCGCACTGGGCTACACCATGGTGTACGGCATCATTAACCTGATCAACTTTGCGCATGGGGAAGTGCTCATGGTCGGCGCGCTGACCAGCTGGACCATCATTGGTTTGATGCAGGCGTCCATGCCCGGCACGCCCGGCTGGATCATTTTGCTCATCTCGCTGATGATTGCCTTCGTGGTGTGCGGTGCGCTCAACTTTGCGATTGAAAAAATCGCCTACCGCCCCCTGCGCAACTCGCCCAAGCTGGCACCGCTGATCACCGCCATCGGCATGTCGCTGCTGCTGCAGACGCTGGCCATGATCATCTGGAAGCCCAACTACAAGCCTTACCCCACCTTGCTGCCTGCAGAGCCGATTCAGGTGGCCGGCGCGGTGATCACCGTGACGCAAATCTTCATTTTGGGCGCAACTGCGGTGTCGCTGGCTGTCCTGATGTGGCTGGTGCATTACACCAAGCTCGGGCGCGCCATGCGTGCCACAGCAGAAAACCCGCGCGTTGCCGCCCTGATGGGCGTGCGGCCTGACACCGTGATTTCTGCAACCTTCATCATCGGTGCCGTTCTGGCCGCGCTGGCGGGTGTGATGTACGCATCGAATTACGGCACCGTGCAGCACACCATGGGCTTTTTGCCTGGCCTGAAAGCGTTTACGGCGGCGGTGTTTGGCGGCATTGGCAACCTCGGTGGCGCGGTGCTGGGCGGCATTTTGCTGGGACTGATCGAGTCCATCGGGGCGGGTTACATCGGCCCGCTGACAGGTGGCGTTCTGGGCAGCCAGTACTCGGACATTTTTGCCTTCATCGTGCTGATTTTTGTGTTGACGCTGCGGCCTTCAGGCTTGCTGGGGGAACGCGTGGCAGACCGGGCGTGAGGCGCTTTACACCGGATCGTTTCAAAAGCCCAAGCAAAGCAAAAATTACCGAGAAATTCTCATGAAACCCAACAAACTGGTTACTTTTTTAATCGTCGCAGTCGGCTTGCTGATCTTGCCGCTGTTGCTGCAAAACGGCGGCAATGCCTGGGTGCGCATTGTCGACATGGCGCTGCTGTATGTGCTGCTGGCACTGGGACTGAACATTGTGGTGGGCTACGCGGGTCTGCTGGACTTGGGTTACGTGGCATTTTTTGCAGTGGGCGCCTATCTGGCCGCGCTGCTGGGCTCGCCACACCTGGCGGATGCTTTTCCGTTCATTGCAGCGAACTTTCCCAACGGCTTGCATTTGCCCATCTGGGCCATCATTCCGGTCGCCGCTGCCATTGCCGGCTTGTTTGGCGTGATCTTGGGTGCTCCTACGCTGAAGTTGCGCGGCGACTATCTGGCCATTGTCACACTCGGTTTCGGTGAAATCATCCGTGTGTTTTTGAACAATCTGGACCGCCCGATCAACCTGACCAATGGCCCCAAAGGCATCAACCAGATTGACTCGATCAAGTTCTTTGGTTTTGACCTCGGCAAAAACTACGAAGTCTTTGGTTTTGCCGTCAATTCGGTGTCGATGTATTACTACCTGTTTCTGGTGCTGGTGATTGTGTCGGTGGTGATTTGCCACCGCCTTGAAAACTCCCGCATTGGCCGCGCCTGGATGGCCATCCGTGAAGACGAAATCGCCGCCAAGGCCATGGGCATCAACACCCGCAACCTCAAGCTGCTGGCTTTTGGCATGGGCGCCACCTTCGGCGGTGTGTCAGGCGCGATGTTTGCCTCGTTTCAAGGCTTTGTGTCGCCCGAGTCCTTCAGCCTGATGGAGTCCGTGATGATTGTGGCCATGGTGGTGCTGGGCGGTATTGGCCATTTGCCGGGCGTTATTTTGGGTGCTTTGCTGCTGGCAGCACTGCCCGAGGTGCTGCGCCACGTGGCCGGCCCGTTGCAGGCCATGACCGATGGCCGCCTGGACTCTGCCATCTTGCGCCAGTTGCTCATCGCACTGGCCATGATCACCATCATGCTGATGCGCCCGCGTGGCCTGTGGCCGTCGCCAGAACATGGCAAGTCAGGCAAGGGTGCTCTTGACACAGACACCAAAGCTGTCAACCCAATCAATTCTTAAGGCACATGGCCATGAGCGAAACCATTCTCAAAGTATCCGGTGTGTCCAAGCGGTTCGGCGGCTTGCAGGCCCTGAGCGACGTTGGCATTCACATTGAACGCGGTCAGGTGTACGGCCTGATCGGCCCCAACGGTGCGGGTAAAACCACGTTTTTCAATGTGCTGACGGGACTGTACACGCCCGACAGCGGCTCGTTTGAGCTGGCCGGCAAGCCCTACCAGCCCACAGCCGTGCATGAAGTTGCCAAGGCCGGCATTGCCCGCACCTTTCAGAACATCCGTTTGTTCGCCGAAATGACGGCGCTTGAAAACGTCATGGTCGGCAGGCACATCCGTACCAGCTCTGGCCTGCTGGGTGCCGTGTTTCGCACCACAGGCTTCAAGCAGGAAGAAGCCGCCATTGCCAAACGCGCGCATGAATTGCTGGACTATGTGGGTATTGGCAAATACGCTGACTTCAAGGCCCGCACCTTGAGCTACGGCGACCAGCGCAGGCTGGAGATTGCCCGCGCCCTGGCCACAGACCCCCAACTGATTGCCCTGGATGAGCCTGCCGCTGGCATGAACGCGACTGAAAAAGTGCAACTGCGCGAGCTGATCGACCAGATCCGCAAAGACAACCGCACCATCTTGCTGATCGAGCACGACGTGAAACTGGTGATGGGCCTGTGTGACCGCGTGACGGTGCTGGACTACGGCAAGCAGATTGCTGAGGGTGAGCCTCTGGACGTGCAAAAAAATGAAAAAGTGATCACCGCCTATCTGGGCACCGGGCACTGAACGGAGAAAAATAACAATGACTTCCACACTTCTGAAAATCACGGGCCTCAAAGTCGCCTACGGCGGTATCAAGGCGGTCAAGGGCGTTGACCTGCATGTCAACGAGGGCGAGCTGGTCACGCTGATTGGCTCCAACGGTGCAGGCAAAACCACCACCATGAAAGCCATCACCGGCACGCTGCCCATGGTCGAAGGTGATATCGAGTACCTGGGCAAAAGCATCAAGGGCAAGGGTGCCTGGGACTTGGTCAAGGAAGGTCTGGCCATGGTGCCGGAAGGCCGGGGCGTTTTCACGCGCATGACCATCACGGAAAACCTGCAAATGGGTGCTTATATTCGTGACGACAAAGCAGGCATTGCCGAGGACATTGAAAAAATGTTCACCATCTTCCCGCGTCTGCGCGAGCGCAAAGACCAGCTGGCAGGCACCATGTCAGGCGGCGAGCAACAAATGTTGGCCATGGGCCGCGCACTCATGAGCCGCCCCAAAGTGCTGCTGCTCGACGAGCCGTCCATGGGACTGTCACCCATCATGGTGGACAAGATTTTTGAGGTGGTGCGCGATGTCTCCGGCCGGGGCGTGACCGTGCTGCTGGTAGAGCAGAACGCCAGCCGCGCCCTGGGCATTGCAGACCGGGGCTATGTGATGGAGTCCGGCATGGTCACCATGAACGGCGACGCCAAAGAGCTGCTGGTTGACCCACGCGTGCGAGCGGCTTATTTGGGGGAATAAAGCGCAAACAGCGTGGAGTTCTTGCCGCTGCTACCGAGCACTCCAGAACTTTAGAACTCTGTTTGAGGGGTTTGTTTGCTATTTTTTACATAGCAAACAAACCTTTGTCAGATTGCCACAGGGGCTTAAAAAGCTTGTCAATCAATCGACTTTTGCACCTGTTGCCTTCACGACCTTTTCATACTTCGCCAGCTCAGCCTTCATAAGAGCGCCGAACTGCTCAGGTGTGCTGGCCACAGGCTCTGCCATCAGTGCGGCAAAGCGGGTTTTGGCTTCTGGTGAGTTCAATGCCGCGACAAAAGCCCCATTGAGTCTGCTCACCACGTCTTTGGGTGTGCCTGCCGGGGCAACCAGCCCCCACCAGGTGTCGATTTCAAACCCCCTGAGCGTCTCGGCCACCGCCGGGATGTCTGGCAGCACCCTACTCCGCTGGCTGGTTGTCACGGCCAGTGCCTTGAGTTTTCCGGCCTTGATGTTGCTGGAGGCCGTGGCGAGGTTGTCAAAGTTGAAGTCCACCTGGCCGCTGAGCAAGGCAAGCTGTGCCGGGTTGCCGCCGTTGTACGGAATATGCACCGCAAAAATACCGGCCTGCGCCTTGAACATCTCTCCTGCCAGATGGCCGGCGCTGCCGTTGCCGCCACTGGCGTAGTTGAGTCTGGCCGGGTTGGCCTTGGCGTAGGCGATCAGGTCGGCCAGGCTGTTGATTTTCAAACGGGTGGCTGTTTCAGCGTTCATGACCAGCACGTTGGGCACGCGCACCATTTGCGTGATGGGCGCAAAGTCAGTGGCGGCATTAAAAGGCATTTTGCTGTACAGCCAGGGGTTGATCGCGTGTGTGGCGACAGCCGAGATGCCGATGGTCAAACCATCGGGCGCGGCTTTGGCGATCGCATCAGCACCGATGTTGCCGCCACCACCGGGCTTGTTGTCAATGATGACCGTGCCCAGCGAGTCCTTGACGCGTTCGGCCAGCAGGCGGGCGGTGACATCAATCGGCCCGCCTGCGGCGTAGGGCACGATGAGGCGGGTGACTTTGGGTTGTGCAAAGGCGGCAGTGG
>RDZZ01000030.1 GCA_004293655.1 Polaromonas sp.
CAGCCACTGCAATCCCCTTGAACTCCCCCGTAGCAATCCGCTTTTGCCATTCAGCCGGCCCGGTGATGTGGGCACTGGTGCCACCCGAATCAACCGCCACGGTCACGGGCATGTCGACCACGTCAAACTCGTAAATCGCTTCCATACCCATGTCGGCAAAACCGACAACCTTGGCGTGTTTGATGGCTTTTGACACCAGGTAGGCGGCACCGCCCACGGCCATCAAATACGCGCTTTGGTGTTTTTTGATGGCTTCGATGGCGACGGGGCCGCGTTCGGCTTTGCCAATCATCGAGATCAGGCCGGTCTGGGCCAGCATCATTTCGGTGAAACCGTCCATGCGGGTGGCGGTGGTTGGGCCTGCGGGGCCGACGGCTTCGCCCTTGACCGGGTCCACCGGGCCGACGTAGTAAATCACGCGGTTGGTGAAGTCCACGGGTAGCTTTTCGCCTTTGGCCAGCATGCCCTGTATGCGTTTGTGGGCGGCGTCGCGTCCGGTCAGCATCTTGCCGCTGAGCAGCAGGGTCTGGCCGGGTTTCCAGCTGGCGACTTCTTCGCGGGTTAGGGTGTTGAGGTCCACTTTTTTGCTTTGAACGTAGTCAGGCGTCCAGTTGACGTTGGGCCACAAAGCGTGGGTCGGGTACATCTTGATCTTGACGTCGAGCACGGTAGTCAGGCCGCCCAGGCCCTGCGCGCCAATGCCCAGGGCGTTGACTTTTTCCATCAGTTCGATGCGCAGGGCTTCAGTCTTCGTCAGCTCCGCCCCGGAACGCGACTTGGCTTGTAATTCATACATGTCCAGGTCGTCCATCAGGCTTTCCTTGGCCATCAGCACGGCTTTTTCTGCGGTGCCGCCAATACCTATGCCCAACATGCCGGGCGGACACCAGCCAGCGCCCATGGTGGGTACGGTTTTGAGCACCCAGTCCACAATCGAGTCGCCGGGGTTGAGCATTGCCAGCTTGCTTTTGTTCTCGCTGCCGCCGCCTTTGGCTGCCACGGTCACTTCCAGCGTGTTGCCGGGCACCAGTTCGGTAAAGATGACGGCGGGGGTGTTGTCCTTGGTGTTTTTGCGGTCGAAGTGCGGGTCGGCCACCACCGAGGCGCGCAGGGTGTTGTCGGGGTGGTTGTAGCCTTGACGCACACCTTCGTTGACGGCATCGTCAATCGAGCCGGTAAAACCTTCCCAGCGCACATCCATGCCGACTTTGAGAAACACATTGACGATACCGGTGTCCTGACAAATCGGGCGCTGGCCGGTGGCGCTCATCTTGCTGTTGGTCAGAATCTGCGCAATCGCATCTTTGGCGGCCGGGCTTTTTTCAGCCTCGTAAGCGCGGGCAAGATGGGCGATGTAGTCCGTTGGGTGGTAGTAGCTGATGTACTGCAGGGCAGCAGCGATGGATTCAATCAGGTCGGCTTGTTGGATGATTGTCATAAGGCTGGTTTCGTGGGTTCGTGGGTTTCGCGTGGGGCGAGTTGTGTGGATTCACCCTGCCATTTTGACAGGTCAAAAAATCATGGCAACTCGCACTGAACCCGACACCTTTGCTGTGCATTGGCTGGCCCGCAGCCCGCCCAGCGGCACTGGCGAGTTGAGCATTCCCAAGACTGGGCTGGACTCGTCCATCACGGTGGCGACAGCGACAGCAATGGCAATGGGTCGGTTAAATGGGCCGATGAAGTGGTGTCTTAGTGCTTTTGCGAAGATATGCCAGACATGACCTTGTCGGTGTAGGCAATCGCCAGCGCCGACAGCAAGAACGCAATGTGAATCACGGTTTGCGCTACCAGCACCCGGTCGGTGTAGTTGTCGGCATTGATGAACGTTTTGAGCAAATGAATTGAGCTGATGCCAATGATGGCTGTGGCCAGTTTGACTTTGAGCACACTGGCATTGACGTGGCTGAGCCACTCGGGCTGGTCGGGGTGGCCGTCCAGGTCCATGCGGCTGACGAACGTGGCATAGCCGCCAACGATCACCATGATCAGCAAGTTGGAGATCATCACCACATCAATCAGTGCCAGCACCACCAGCATGATGATGGTTTCATTCAGTGCCGTGAGCGGCACAGTGGTTTTGTAGCCAATACTGCTGATGAGTGCCTGAAGGTCTGGAACGCTGCCAAATGCGGCTGCAATCAGGTGTTTGAGCTCCACCAGAAAATGGACAACATACACGGCCTGCGCTGCAATCAGCCCCAGATACAGGGGCAACTGCAGCCACCGGCTGGCAAAAATAAGTCTCGGTAAAGGGCTCAATGGAGTGGGTTGTTTTCTACCAGGTTCTGACATGATGATGCTTTGGGGTAATTGTGGTGATGACCAAAAATTGTAAGGTTCAAGCCAGTCAGTGGCTTGTAAGTGCAGGGCGTGACATTACCACGCCACAAAGCCGCTTTTCATGAAAATCAGGAGCCCAACCCAATGAGTACGTCCACGTCCACCCCCGCCACCTCAAACATGACCTCCTTGCTGGTTGAAAACCGGGTGTTTCTGCCCGCACCGGCTACCGTCAGCGCCGCCCGTATTTCCGGCATGGACGCGTACAACGCCTTGTGCCTGGAAGCTGCAACGGATTTTGAAGGTTTCTGGGCCAAGCTGGCGAGGAACAACCTGAGCTGGAAAAAACCTTTTACCGAGGTGCTCGACGAGTCCAACGCGCCTTTCTACAAGTGGTTTGCCGATGGCGAGTTAAACGCATCGTACAACTGTCTGGACCGCCACCTGGGCACACCGACCGAGAACAAGAACGCCATCATTTTTGAAGCCGATGACGGCGCCGTCACGCATGTGACCTACAAGGCGCTGCACGCCAAGGTCAGCCGGTTTGCCAGCGCGCTCAAGACCATGGGCATCAAAAAAGGTGACCGTGTGGTCATCTACATGCCCATGACGGTTGAAGGTGTGGTGGCCATGCAGGCCTGTGCCCGCATTGGTGCCACGCACTCGGTGGTGTTTGGCGGCTTTTCTGCCAAAAGTCTGCAAGAGCGTATTCAAGATGCCGGTGCAGTCGCTGTGATCACGGCCAATTACCAACTGCGCGGGGGCAAAGAGCTGCCGCTCAAGGCGATTGTTGATGAAGGCCTGGCCCTCGGCGGCTGTGAGTCGATCAAAAACGTCATCGTCTTTCAGCGCACCGCTACAGCCTGCAACATGCTGGCCGGGCGTGACAGCCTGATGCATGACGTCATGGCCAGTGCCGACCCCGTGTGCGAGCCTGAATTTGTCGGCGCAGAGCACCCGCTGTTCATCCTCTACACGTCAGGCTCTACCGGCAAACCCAAAGGTGTGCAGCACAGCACAGGCGGCTATTTGCTCTGGGCCAAACTGACGATGGACTGGACGTTTGACTTGGCTGCGTCCGATGTGTTCTGGTGTACTGCCGATATTGGCTGGATCACGGGCCACACCTATGTCGCTTATGGCCCGCTGGCGGCAGGTGCCACCCAGGTCATTTTTGAAGGCATTCCCACTTTCCCGAATGCAGGCCGCTTCTGGCAAATGATTGAGCGCCACAAGGTGTCGATTTTCTACACTGCACCGACAGCCATCCGCTCGCTCATCAAGGCAGCTGAAGCCGATGAGAAGGTGCATCCTGACCGTTCGGATTTAAGCAGCCTGCGGATTCTGGGCTCAGTCGGTGAGCCGATCAACCCGGAAGCCTGGATGTGGTACCACAAGAATGTAGGCGGTGAGCGCTGCCCCGTGCTGGACACCTTCTGGCAAACCGAAACCGGGGGTCACATGATCACGCCGCTGCCTGGTGCGACGCCACTGGTGCCCGGCAGTTGCACGCTGCCACTGCCGGGCATCATGGCGGCCATTGTGGACGAGACGGGCAATGAGTTGCCTGACGGTGCAGGCGGCATGCTGGTTGTCAAACGCCCTTGGCCGTCCATGATTCGTACGATCTGGGGCGACCCCGAGCGCTTCAAGAAAGCCTACTTTCCACCAGAAATGGGCGGCACGACCTACCTCGCAGGCGATGGCGCGATACGCAATGAAGACAACAGCTACTTCCGCATCACGGGCCGCATTGACGATGTGCTCAACGTGTCGGGCCACCGCATGGGCACGATGGAAATTGAGTCCGCATTGGTAGGGCACACCGAGCTGGTTGCGGAGGCGGCTGTGGTTGGCCGACCCGATGATTTGACAGGTGAGGCGATTGTGGCGTTTGTGGTGCTCAAGCGTTCACGCCCCACGGGCGACGAAGCCAAAGCCATTGCCAAAGAGCTGCGCGACTGGGTAGGCAAACAGATTGGCCCGATTGCCAAGCCAAAAGACATCCGTTTTGGTGACAACCTGCCCAAAACCCGCAGTGGCAAAATCATGCGGCGCTTGCTGCGTGGCATTGCCAAGGGCGAGGCGATCACACAAGACACCTCTACGCTGGAAAACCCGGCAATTCTCGAACAACTATCAAGCAACCTTTGATTGATCTGGCTGATCTGGCCATTAAAAAAGCCCGTCGTTTGACGGGCTTTTTTCTTTCGGCGGGCAAACCAGGCAATGGATTACTTTTGGGTAAGAATCCAGGCGATGAGTTTTTTGGCCTCGTCTGCGCTGACCTGCGCGTTGGCCGGCATGGGTACAGGACCCCAGACACCCGCACCACCTTTCATGACTTTGACAGCCAGTTTCTCCACAGCATCCGGCTGACCTGCATATTTGGCTGCAACGTCTTTGTACGATGGCCCCACCAGCTTTTTATCGACCGCGTGGCAGGCCATGCAGTTTCTGGTGGTCGCCAGCTGCATGTCGGCCATTGCGGGCATAGAGGCACAAAAACCTGCTGCCAGGGTAGCAATTGCAACAAGGATGCGTTTCATGGTGTAGCCTCGTGAAAGAGTCGATGGATAAGATACAGTCATTCAACGTCATTGTAGAGATGTCGGTTGACTGCGATCAATAAGCCCAGACCACCTGACAAATGTGCTTTAGCTCGCGACATTCATATTCCAAGTTGCATAAAAACAGGATTTAGCCATGTATTTTTTACTGATCGGGATCGGCACGCTGCTGATGAAGTACCTGGAGTTTGGCCCCGTGGCTGCCTGGAGCTGGTGGGTGGTGTTGTCGCCCTTTGGCATGGCGGTGGTGTGGTGGGCCTGGGCGGACAGCTCTGGCTACACCAAACGGGTTGAAATGGACAAGATGGAAAAACGCAAGGCAGACCGCGTTGCAAAGCAGCGCGAGGAAAAACGCAAGGCAGACCGCGTTGCAAAGCAGCGCGAGGCCATGGGAATGCTGCCCAAGAAAAAGAAGTAATCCCCACGCTCGCACACTTTTTTGTCGCCGCTTTCTGTCGCCGCTTTCTGTCTGCCAGAGGCTGCTGCGCCCGCGCCGTCACAACACTTTTAATAATCGTCCAGCACAGCGCCCTTGCTGGCACTGGATGCATTGAATGCAAACTTGGCTTGCACGCCGCGTGTGTAACGCGGTTTGGGCGCAACCCAGCCAATTCCGCGTGTGTAACGCGGTTTGGGCGCAACCCAGCCAATTTTGCGCTGGGCAAGTTCGGCATCACTGACGTTAAGCTGTAACAACAGTTGGCGCGCATCAATGGTAATTAGGTCGCCTTCCTGGATGAACGCAATGTTGCCACCCGCCGCAGCCTCAGGCGCAACATGCCCTACCACCATGCCCCAGGTGCCGCCTGAGAAACGGCCATCCGTGATCAGGCCAACAGACTCGCCCAAGCCTGCCCCGATCAATGCACCGGTAGGAGCCAGCATCTCGGGCATGCCGGGGCCGCCTTTGGGGCCTAAGTAGCGCAACACCATCACATCACCCGGCTTGATTTTGCCTGCCAAAATCGCGGCCAGGCCAGACTGCTCGTCGTCAAACACGCGGGCCGGGCCGGTCATGACCGGGTTTTTCAGGCCGGTAATTTTGGCCACGCAGCCCTCGGGTGACAGGTTGCCTTTCAAAATCGCCAGGTGGCCTTGTGCATACATGGGCTTGTCGATGCTGCGAATCACGTCCTGGTCGGCACGTGGCGCATCTGGAAGGTCTGCCAGCACTTGGGCAATCGTCTGTCCAGAAATGGTGAGGCAGTCGCCGTGCAGCAAGCCCGCTGCCAGCAGGGTTTTCATGACTTGCGGGATACCGCCGGCTTTGTGCAGGTCAACGGCCAAGTATTTACCCGATGGCTTCAAGTCGCACAGCACGGGCGTTTTAACGCGAACACGCTCGAAGTCATCAATCGTCCACTCAACGCCTGCCGCATGGGCAATCGCCAAAAAGTGCAGCACGGCGTTGGTAGAACCGCCCGTGGCCATAATGACCGCCACAGCGTTTTCGATTGACTTTTTGGTCACGATGTCACGTGGCTTGATGTCTTTTTTGACCGCTTCAATCAGCACCCTGGCCGACTCGGCGGCTGAGTTCATTTTTTCGTCGTGCGGATTGGCCATGGTGCTGGAGTAGGGCAGCGAGATACCCAAAGCCTCGAACGCACTGGACATGGTGTTGGCCGTGTACATGCCGCCGCAGCTGCCGGTGCCAGGAATGGCGCGACGCTCGATTTGCAGCAGATCTTCGTCACTCATGCGGCCTGCAGCGTTTTCACCCACCGCTTCAAACACGCTGACGATGTTGAGGTCTTTGCCCTTGTAGCTGCCCGGCAAAATGGTGCCACCGTAAACATAAATCGCCGGTACGTTGGCGCGCAACATGCCCATCAGGCCGCCTGGCATATTTTTGTCACAGCCGCCCACGACCAACACGCCGTCCATCCACTGGCCTTGTACGCAGGTTTCAATGCAGTCTGAAATCACTTCACGGCTGACCAGCGAATACTTCATGCCCTCGGTGCCCATGGCCATTCCGTCTGAAATAGTGGGCGTGCCAAATACCTGGGCATTGCCGCCAGCCGCTTCAATCGCAGCAATGGCCGCATCGGCCAGCTTTTGCAAGCCGCTGTTGCACGGCGTGATGGTGCTGTGCCCGTTGGCCACGCCAATCATGGGTTTGACAAAGTCGCCCGCCTCATAGCCCATGGCGTAGTACATGGAGCGATTGGGCGCGCGTGATTTGCCTTCAGTGATGTTTTTGCTTCGGGGGTTCAGAACAATGGGTTTGATTTCCATGGCGTGCCTTGTGGGTGTAGGTGCGAGTGTGGGTAATGTGTATTGACTGACAGGCGTTAAGTATCAAGCCTTTGAGTTATTCTTTCCAATCTGTTTAATCGTAGCGACTGATATGTTTTGAATATGACTGAATTACCGCTTGCCATGCCGGTATCACCCTGGATAGAGCTTCGGCTCTGGCAGCAATTTTTGGCTGTGGCAGAAGAGCTTCACTTCGGACGTGCAGCCGCTCGTCTGCACATGACACAGCCGCCCTTGAGCCAGGCGATTGCACATCTGGAGGCCCTGCTGGGGCTCAAGCTGTTTGACCGCACCCAGCGCAGCGTGCGTCTGACAGCTGCAGGTGGCGCGTTGGTGCCGCAGGCGCGCGATCTGCTGGCGCGCGCGCAGGCTTTGCCCGCATTTGCGCGGGCCAGTGCAGACGGTCGGGCAGGTCGTTTGCGCCTGGCGTTTGTCTCGACTGTCGGGTTTGACGTGTTGCCGGGGTGGCTGCGTGCGTTTCGCGAGCAGTATCCCAAGGTTGAACTTGAACTGCTGGAAGCCACAGGTGATGTTCAACTCGACGGCTTCGAGCGGGGGGATATTGATATGGGCTTCATGCTGCACTCGCCTGGCTTTGCGCCGCTGGGACTGGCTTGCCGATGCATTTCACGCGAGCAGATGGTGGTGGCGATGCCTGAGCAGAATCCGCTCGCGCACGCACCCGGTTTGGCATTGAAAGACGTTCTTGGCCTGCCGCTGGTGATCTTTCCGCGCCGTATTCTGCCCTCGCTCCATGACGCCATCTTCACCATGTACCACGCTTCAGGTCAGCTACCACGTGTGGCGCAAGAAGCGATTCAAATGCAGACGATTGTCAACCTGGTGTCTGCCGGTCTGGGGGTGGCCTGGGTGCCTGAAAGCGTGCGGCATTTTCAGCGCCCTGGTGTGGTTTACCGTTGTATTGGCATGTCGGCCACGCCATGCGTTCCAGAATGTGAGACAAGTCTGGTCTGGTCCGCCAAAAGCAACAACCCGGCTTTGCAGCGCTTCATCGCATTTGTAGCGCAGATACTGCGGTGACAAAGGCGCTGCAGATACGTGCAAAATACCGCCATGCTTATTCATCCCTACATTGACCCGGTTGCTCTGCAACTCGGCCCACTGGCCATTCACTGGTATGGCCTGACTTATCTGGCTGCTTTCGGCCTGTTTTATTTTCTGGCAACTCGGCGCTTGTTGCATGAGCCGTATGCGTCGATTACCGGCCCAGGTACGTGGTCACGCCGTGACATTGAGGATATTTTGTTTCTGGGGGTGATGGGCGTGGTCATTGGAGGGCGCATTGGTTATTGCCTGTTCTACAAACCTGGCTATTACCTCACGCACCCATTGGAAATTTTGTATGTCTGGCAAGGCGGAATGAGCTTTCATGGCGGCATGCTGGGTGTGCTGGCTTCGCAGGTGTGGTTTGCGCGCAGCCGCCAGCGGCCGTGGCTGCAAGTCATGGACTTTATTGCGCCCTGCGTGCCAACGGGGCTGGCAGCGGGTCGGGTGGGTAACTATATCAACGGCGAGCTGTGGGGGCGCTTCAGCGCGCCCGATCTGCCTTGGGGCATGGTGTTTAGAACCAGCGGCTCACTGCTGCCGCGCCATCCGTCGCAGGTCTACCAGTTTTTGCTGGAGGGCTTGCTGTTGTTCGTGCTGCTGTGGCTGTATGCCCGCAAGCCACGCCAGCTTGGTCAAGTGTCGGGGGCGTTTCTGTTTGGTTATGGCGTGCTGCGTTTCGTTGCTGAATTTTTCCGCGAGCCTGATAATTTTTTGGGCATTCTCGCGTTGGGCATGAGCATGGGGCAGTGGCTGTGTGTGCCAATGATGATTGCCGGTCTGGCGCTCTGGGTGTGGGCTTCCAGACGCAGTTAACGGGTATAAAAAAGACTCCCATCGC
>RDZZ01000031.1 GCA_004293655.1 Polaromonas sp.
GAAGGTCTGCAACTTGTCATTCAGTGCCTTGTCGTGCAGCGCCAGCATGCTGACGGCAAACAGCGCCGCATTGGCAGCACCGGCGTTGCCAATGGCAAACGTAGCCACCGGCACACCCTTGGGCATTTGCACAATGCTGTGCAATGAGTCAACGCCAGCCAAGTGCTTGCTGGCCACCGGCACACCCAGCACCGGCACAGTCGTTTTGGCGGCCAGCATGCCCGGCAGATGCGCCGCGCCGCCAGCCCCCGCAATGATGGCCTGCAGACCGTTGGCCTGGGCCTGCTCGGCATAGGCAAACAAATCATCCGGCATGCGGTGGGCTGACACCACACGGGCCTCGTGTGCCACGCCAAACTGTTGCAGGATTTGCACCGCGTGCTGCAGGGTGTCCCAGTCGCTGGACGAGCCCATGACGACCCCGATGATGGGCGAGTTGGTGTTGTTGGGTAGGGTCATGTAAGCCTTTGAGGGAAGCGGTATTTTACTTGCGGCGTGCTAACCTTCTGGTTGTTGTAATTTCTGGTTAAAAGCTCTCATGATCGATGTCACCGTAGCCAATTTTGAAGAGGAAGTGATTGCCGCTTCCATGACCACCCCGGTTCTGATCGACTTTTGGGCACCCTGGTGCGGGCCGTGCAAGTCGCTGGGGCCGATTCTGGAGAGAGTTGAAGTCGCCTACGAGGGCCGCTTCAAGCTCGTCAAAATCGACTCCGACCAGGAGCAGCAACTGGGCGCAGCGTTTGGCATTCGCAGCATCCCCACGTGCATTCTGATGGTCGAAGGCAAGCCGGTTGACGGCTTTCAGGGGGCGCTGCCCGAGGGCAAGGTCAAGGAATTTTTAGACAAGCATTTGCCGCCCGCTGAAGCGTTGCCTGAAGAAGAGTTGGCACTTGAAGAGGTCACGCCTGAAGCCGCGCTGGCAAAGCTCAAAGCTGACGTCGCCAACGACCCGACGAATGAGTCCGCACGCTTTGAGCTGGTCAAGGCGCTGCTGCTGGAGGGCGACACCGATGCCGCCAAGGTGGCGTTTGCCCCTGTCATTGCGCAGACCGCCATCGTGCGCCGATTCGACTCACTCAAGCGCATGATGGATGCTACAGATTTTGTAGCTGCTCATGCTGGTGCAGAAAGCGGTGGAGCCGGTTTTGATGCAAAAATAGCCCTCAACAAGCGTGACTTTGAAGCCAGGTTCGACAAAGCCCGCTGGCACATGGCGCACCAGGAATGGACGGCAGCCCTTGACGAGCTGCTGGAGATTTTGATGCGCGACAAAACCTGGGCCGAGGGCATGGCCCGCAAAACCTACATCGCCATCCTCGACATCATGGAAGCGCCCAAACCCAAGGTGGCTGACGGGCAGATTCCGCCCGATGACCCGGTGGTGGCGACTTACCGCAGGCGGCTGAGCAGTGTGGTTTTGAGCTGACGCCACTTGTGAAATGAAAATGGCATCAAAGGCTCGGCTGATTCACGCGTTCTGACAGCGCCTCGGCGCTTTCCCTGCGCTCGCTGTAACGATCGGTCAGCCAGGGTGACACGCCGCGCGTGAGCAGCGTGAACTTGAGCAGCTCCTCCATCACATCCACAATCCGGTCGTAGTAGGCTGACGGTTTCATGCGCCCGGCCGCGTCAAACTCCAGAAAAGCCTTGGCGACCGACGACTGGTTGGGCACCGTGAGCATTCGCATCCAGCGGCCCAGCACGCGCATCTGGTTGACGGCATTGAACGATTGCGAGCCGCCCGAGACCTGCATCAGGGCCAGCGTTTTGCCCTGTGTGGGCCGCACGGCACCGCTGGCAAGCGGAATCCAGTCGATCTGGCACTTCATGATGCCCGTCATGGCACCGTGGCGCTCGGGCGATGTCCAGACCATGCCTTCAGCCCACTCGGCCAGCGCGCGCAGTTCTTGCACTTTGGGATGGGTGTCGGGCGCGTCGTCGGGCAGCGGCAGACCGCTGGGGTTGAAGGTTTTTGTCTCTGCACCCATGGCCTGCAAAATTCGGGCTGCTTCCTCGCTGGCCAGTCGGCTGTAGGAGCGCTCGCGCACCGAGCCGTACAGCAGCAAGATGCGCGGCGGGCAGCTAGAGCCAGCCTGGCCGGGCAACGCTGGCAGGCGAAACAGTGCTGGGTCGATGTTGGGCAGTTCAGGCCCTGCAGATTGGGCAGGTGTCGTATCAGGCATGTTTTGATCTTGTCATATTTCAATGATTCAATTATATTTGAACTATGGAATTGATAACTGAACCCCCGTGTCTCACCCCTCGTCTTGACTTGCTGGACGAGGCCGCCGCCGTCAAAGCACTGGCCGCGCTGGCGCAGCCCCAGCGGCTTCGCGCTTTTCGCGCCCTGGTAGAAGCGGGGCCCGACGGGCTGACGCCTGGCGTGATGGCCCAAAGGCTTGGTGTGGTGCCGAGCGCGTTGTCGTTTCACCTCAAGGAGCTGGCACATTCGGGCCTGGTCAGCAGCCAGGCCAGGGGCCGAAACCTGATTTACCGCGCCAGTTTTGGGCACATGAACGCGCTTTTGGGCTACCTGACCGAGCACTGCTGCCAAGGCCAGCCGTGTGAGATCGACACAGCCCTGGCTTGTGAAAATTTTGATGACTACAAAGGTCAGAGGCAGTGAAGTCAGTAGTGGGAAATTTTGAGTAAAAAGAGCCTATGCAGCACAAACGACGGCGACTGTGCGCTATCAATTTAATAGTTTCTGTTTTTAAACCCCAACCAGCCAAAGGCTTTCCCCCATGCTTGAAAAACCCGTCCACGTCTTGTTTTTGTGTACCCACAACTCTGCGCGCAGCATTCTGGCCGAGGCCGTCCTCAACCATATCGGCCAGGGCCGCTTCAAGGCGTTTTCAGCCGGCAGCAGCCCGCGAGACAACCAGCAGCCCAACCCTATGGCTTTGAGAACGCTCGAATCAGTCGGTATCTCTACCGACGGCCTGCGCAGCAAGACCTGGGACGAATTTGCCACGGCCGATGCGCCGCACATGGATCTGGTCATCACGGTGTGCGACAACGCTGCGGGCGAAGTCTGCCCTTTCTGGCCCGGCCAGCCCGCTACGGCCCATTGGGGCTACGCCGACCCGTCCGCCATTGACGGCACAGATACGCAAAAGATGGATGCCTTTCGCCAGACGCTGTTCGCCATCAAACGCCGCCTGGAGCTGCTGACCAGCCTGCCCGCTGCCGGCGTGGAGCGGCTGATGCTTGAAAAGTCCGCCCGCGACCTCGCGCAGTCATAAAGCCCAGGCCACTGTTCAATTCAAATCCACGGGGTTCCCATGCTTGTTGCCATTTCAATTTTTATCGCCACCATCACACTGGTGATCTGGCAGCCCCGAGGGCTGGGCATTGGCTGGAGCGCCAGCATGGGGGCGGCGCTGGCGCTGCTGACGGGGGTGGTGCAACCCAGCGACATACCGGTTGTCTGGCACATGGTGTGGAATGCTACGGCGACTTTCATCGCTGTCATCATCATCAGCCTGTTGCTTGACGAAGCCGGGTTTTTTCAGTGGGCTGCCCTGCATGTGGCGCGCTGGGGCGCTGGCCGGGGCCGCAGCCTGTTTGTCTTGAGTGTGCTGCTGGGCGCTGCGGTGTCGGCACTTTTCAACAACGACGGCGCAGCGCTGATCCTCACGCCGATTGTCATGGCCATGCTGCTGGCACTGGGCTTTAACGCGGCGGCCACGCTGGCTTTTGTGATGGCCGCTGGCTTTATTGCAGATGTGGCCAGCTTGCCGCTGGCGGTGTCCAACCTGGTCAATATTGTCTCCAGCGACTTTTTCAAGATTGGCTTCAACCGCTACGCGGCGGTGATGGTGCCCGTCAATATCGTGGCCGTTTCATCCGCCCTGGTTGTGCTGCTGCTCTACTTCAGGCGCGACATTCCGGCCAGCTACAACGCAGCCGTGCTGCCCCAGCCACACGAGGCCATCCGGGACGCCGCCACTTTTCGCATGGGCTGGGTGGTGCTGGCGCTGCTGCTGGTGGGGTTTTTTGGGCTGGAGCCGATGGGCGTGCCAGTCAGCGCCACAGCAGCGGTGTGCGCGGTGCTGCTGCTGGCCGTGGCGGCTCGGGGGCGGGTCATCAGTATTGGCCGCGTGCTGCGCGGTGCGCCCTGGCAGGTGGTGGTGTTCTCGCTGGGCATGTACCTGGTGGTGTACGGCCTGCGCAACCAGGATTTGACGGCGTACCTGACCACATTGCTGGACTTTTTTGCCACGGGTGGCGTCTGGAGCGCGGCTTTTGGGGCCGGGCTGATGGCAGCGTTGCTGTCATCGCTGATGAACAACATGCCCACCGTGCTGATCGGCGCGCTGTCCATTGATGCCAGCCAGGCCACGGGCGCGGTCAAGGAGGCCATGATCTACGCCAATGTGATTGGCTGCGACCTCGGCCCCAAAATCACACCCATTGGCTCACTGGCCACGCTGCTGTGGCTGCATGTGCTGGCGGGCAAGGGCGTGCGGATCAGCTGGGGCTACTACTGCAAGGTGGGCTTTGTGCTGACCCTGCCAGTGCTGCTGGCAACGCTGGCTGCACTGGCGCTGCGCCTGACGGCAGGCGGCTGAAGG
>RDZZ01000032.1 GCA_004293655.1 Polaromonas sp.
GCAGAGCCAAGCCC
The DNA here is from genome assembly GCA_004293655.1 of Polaromonas sp. GTDB lineage: Bacteria > Pseudomonadota > Gammaproteobacteria > Burkholderiales > Burkholderiaceae_C > Polaromonas. The sequence goes on from RDZZ01000032.1 coordinate 15, forward strand.
CAGCTGCATGGCGTGTTTTTTGGGCACATCTAGCGTTGCCATGAACAGCAACCCGGCCATCATGCGCTGCACGTATTCAAGTTCAATGTCGTACGGCGCGTCCAGCAGCATCGAGCCCTGCACCCACTCGCTGCCCAGGTGCAGGTAACGCACGTCGCCGTAGTCTGAAAAATTGACTTCTGGGAGGTTGGCCGAGCTGCTTGCTGTTTCTTTTTTCACCATCAAATCAATCCATGTTTATCAAATACATCGCGCCAAGCCACGAGTTTGCGCTCAAAGCTCCAGGAGGCGTTGGCAGGACTGGTGGACGGGAGTTTATAAACGGGCAGCCCCAATGCACTGGAATGCCGGGCGTGTTTAAAACTCTCGCCCCCGTTGTGCGCAATCGCCTCAAGGCGCGGACACCACTGGGCAAGATGCGAAAAATCATTGAGCACGGCATGCCGGATGTTGCTGTCCAGGCTGCCTTCGCGCTCGCAGCTGGCGTACACGTCCCACAGGCCGAGGTTTTTTGACAGCAGCCAATTGCTACGAAATTGATAGCTAGAAGCTTCGGTGTAGATTGCTGTGGAGGGCCAAATGGCTTGCAAAATACGCCAGAAATGGTTCTGTGGATGGCCGTAGTACTGCTGGGCCTGAAGCGAGGCCACGCCTGGGAAGCTGCCCAAAATCAGCAAGCGCGTGTTGCTGCTCACCAGTGGCGGCAAGGCGGTCAGCATGGCAGAAGACTCCCAAGTCTTCTGCCACGTGCTGCGCAATGCGCGGCAACTCGCCTGGCTCATTGCGGCCCTGGGCCTGGCCCGCTTCACGCGCCGCTGCTGTGGTGTAACGCCAGTGCGGCGGGATGTCAGGCGAGTCCGTCTCGATGACCAGGGCACTCAAAGGCAACTGGGCGGCCAGAGCCCGCAATTGCCGGGCATTGTCAAACGTCACGGCACCGCCAAAACCCAGCTTGAAGCCCAGTTTGATGAATTCCTCAGCCTGCTGCGTGCTGCCATTGAATGCATGGGCGATGCCGCTCCAGCCACCTGCGGGTGCCAGGTCACGCAACTGCTTGAGCAGCTGGTCAGCCGAGCGGCGGACGTGCAAGATGACCGGCAAGCCGTGCTTGCGCGCCAGCTTGAGCTGTGCGCGGTAGAAAAACGCTTGCTGCTCACTCAGGGGCGGTACCTTGAGCGCGGGTACAAAACAGTCCAGCCCGATCTCACCGACCGCGACCAGCCGGGGGTCGGCCAGGTGCTGTGTCAGCGCGACATCCAGCGTCTGCAGGTCTGATTCTTGAGCCTGCGCAACCCACAGCGGGTGAATGCCCAACGCGTAACTGTCTGCAAACCTGTGGGCCAACAGACGCGCCGCCTCAAAATTGCCCACATGAACGGCGGGCAGCACGCAATGCACCACCCCTTGCTGGCGGGCGCGTGTGCGAACTTCGGCCACATCTTGCGACAACTCGGGAGCGTCAAGGTGGCAGTGTGTGTCAATCCAGAAAGCCATAGGCCAGAGCAGGTGTGGGTAAAAAAGCAGAAAAGCGCAAAAAAGCGCAAAAGCAGGTGCATTGAGCGAACGATGGTGACACAAAAATGAAACCGGGCTGCTTCCTCCTCCATACGCGCACCCGTATTGCTGGCGCTTTCGAGGCGAAGACCCAAGCACCATGCGATTGCGCCATCACGACTTTGTTGTGGCATGCACGATTGCATAAATCGTGATACGGTCACCCCGTTGTCAAAGCAATTGCATTGTTTTCTCAAAAAAACATCCTTTTTTAGATACCCATCACTTCACAGGTGACCGGATGCGAAGGCCAGCCCTCTACAGCAGTTCAGTCCGCCCTGCCCCCGCCAGGCAGGAAGTCGATGCAGCGAGCCACGCTACGGGCTTTGCAGCTGTGCCAGTGGCCCAGCCCGGCACTGCGCCAGCGCCTGGCCCCACCCGCTTTTCACGTCACTGGTCACGCCTGCGCAAACAGGTGTCTTTCCACAACATTTACCTGCTTTGGGCACTGGCAGGTTTGCTGGCCTTGATGCTGGGCAGCAGTGTTTTGTTGTCAATGCAGCCAAGCCAGCGCAAGTTGACGCAGGCGGACATCCATGCCGCGGTGCTCAAAACGCTGGAGACCACGGTGCTGCCGTCAGCCGCTGCCAAGGCGTATGAGACCATTCTTCCGTCGGTGGTACGGGTGGTGGGCCTGGGCAAAGACAAGGACGGCAAAGAAGGTGAGCGCAGTGTGGGTACTGGCGTGGTGATTGTTGACAAAGGCATCATCCTGACCAACCTGCATGTGGTGCGTGGCGCAGAAACCATACGCATCACCTTTGCCGATGGGCTGGAGACCACCGCCATCATCACAGGCGCGCAACCTGAAAACGACCTGGCCGTGCTGCAGGCCCAAAAGATACCGGACGACATGATTGCCGCCACCATGCGTTCGACCGCAGACTTGCGGCCCGGCGACCAGGTCATGGCCGTGGGCTTTCCGTTTGGCATTGGCCCGTCCGCGTCCAGCGGCATTGTGTCGGGCTTGAAGCGTAACTTTCGCTCGCCAGAAGGCCAGCAGGAAATGACCAACCTGATCCAGTTTGACGCCGCCGCCAACCCCGGCAATTCAGGCGGGCCTCTGGTCACCATGGATGGCGAGGTGGTGGGCATTGTCACGGCTATTTACAACCCCAACCAGCAGCGCACGTTTGTGGGTATTGGGTTTGCGGTGCCGATTGAAAATGCTGCATCGGCAGCGGGCATGCCGCCTTTTTAACCCCATTCAATACCAATACCTTTAACGCAGAGGCGCAGAGAACGCAGAGACCCGCAGAGCAGTTCAAATGAAAATTTTAAGTATTGGTTTTCCTTCTCTTGCTCTGCGTCCTCTGCGCCTCTGCGTTGAATGACCCCGCTTTTTGAACCCGCCTTCAACCCAAACACCATGCAAGAAAACCAAGACACCGCCCAGCTCATGGAGCACATCCTCTACGAAGTCAAACGCGTGGTGGTCGGCCAAGACCGTTTTTTAGAGCGCGTCATGGTCGCCATGCTGGCGCAAGGCCATTTATTGGTCGAAGGCGTGCCCGGCCTGGCCAAGACACTGACCGTCAAAACACTGGCCAACACCATCACAGGTGACTTCAAGCGCATCCAGTTCACACCCGATCTGGTGCCCGCTGACTTGATGGGCACGCGTATCTACAACCAGAAAACCGGTGACTTCAGCACCTCGCTGGGGCCGGTTTTCACCAATTTGCTGCTGGCGGACGAGATCAACCGCGCACCGGCCAAAGTGCAAAGCGCGCTGCTTGAAGTGATGCAGGAAAGGCAGGTCACGATTGCCGGCGTGAGCCACAAGGTGCCATCGCCCTTTTTGGTCATGGCCACGCAAAACCCGATTGAAACCGAGGGCACCTACCCGCTGCCTGAGGCACAGGTGGACCGTTTCATGATGAAGGTGCTGGTGGACTACCCCACCGATGAAGAAGAGTTTGTCATCGTGCAGCGGGTCACTGGCCCTGCCGTGGCGGTATCGAGTGTGGCCACCACCGAACAACTGGCCGCCCTGCAAGCCGAATGCCGCCGCGTGTACGTTGACCCTTCGCTGGTGCAGTACGCCGTGCGCCTGGTGTCTTGCACCCGCAACCCCGACAAGCACGGCATCAAGGACTTGGCCCGCTTCATCACTTACGGGGCCAGCCCGCGTGCGACCATCAACCTGACCGAAGGTGCCCGCGCCCTGGCCATGCTGCGGGGACGCAGTTACGCCTTGCCGGAAGACATGACCGACCTGGTGCCTGACGTACTGCGCCATCGACTGGTGCTGTCGTATGAAGCCTTGTCTGAAGGGCTGACAGCTGACATCGTGATCAGCAAAATCATGTCGAAAATTCCACCCCCTGCAAAACCCTTGGCGCATGAAAAGCTCGCCATCTGAAAATATGGCCCCCACGCTCGTCACTGCGTGTACTTCGCTGCCCCCCGAGGGGGCCGCTGCGCCTGCGGCCCGGCTGAGCCGGTTCCGCGGCCCCTGCTTGAATAGGGCAAAAAGCCGATACGTATTTTTGGTGTGTGGGTATGAATAAATCAGCGTCCGGCGCTGTCGGTGCGGAGCAACTCATGCGCCGTCTGGAGTGGACGGTGCTGCGTCGTCTTGACGGGCTGCTGCAGGGCGACTACCGCACGCTGATGCGCGGCACAGGCATGGACTTGGCTGACCTGCGCGAGTACCAGCACCACGACGATGTGCGGCATATCGACTGGAATGTCACGGCACGCCTGCAGCAGCCCCATGTGCGTGTGTTCACCGAAGACCGTGAAATGAACGCCTGGTTTTTGCTGGACTTGAGCCCGTCCATGGACTTTGGCTCTGGTCAGCAACGCAAAAGCGACGTCTCTACGGAGTTTGTTGCCGTGTTGTCGCGCCTGCTGACACGGCATGGCAACCGCGTGGGGGCCATGCTGCATGGCTCGAGCGTGGACAAAGTGGTACCCGCGCGAAGTGGCAGGCAGCACGTCCTGCAGTTGCTGCACACCCTTCAAACGCGAGCCCAAAGCAGCCCTGCAGCCGTCAGTGGCCCCACGCGGCTGCGCGAACTTCTTGATGCTGCCGCCAGAAGCATCCAACGACGCTCGACTGTGTTTGTGGTGTCTGACTTCATTTCTGAGTCCGGTTGGGACAAGCCTCTGGGCCTGCTGGCCCAGCGGCATGAAGTCACCGCTGTGCGCTTGACCGACCCGCTGGAGCTTGAACTGCCCGACCTCGGTTTGATACCGATTCGAGATTCAGAGACCGGCGAGCAGTTGCTGGTAGACACCCATGATGCCGGGTTTCGCATGCGCTTTGCACGCATTGCAGCGCAGCGCGAAGCGGGCCTGCGGCAGTCGCTGGCACAAGCTGGCGTTGACACGCTGGAGCTGTCCACCGACGACGATCTGGTCAATGCGCTGGTGCGTTTTACGGACTTGCGCAAGCGGCGCAGTCGGGCAACAGCGGGCGGCGTACTGCCCCAGCATCTGATTGCGTTTTCAGATCAATACGAGATTAGGCGCGAAGCCGCAGACAGTGCTTCAGCACGGCAAAGGCGAAGCAACAACATATCGTATTGATATGGAAATGGAATCAATTTTTATGGCTGTTGCTGGCCTTGCCGCTGCTGGTGGCGGTGTATGTGTGGCTGCTGCGGCGCAAGAAAAAAAACGTCCTGCAGTACGCCAGTTTGTCCATCGTGCGGGAGGCCATGGGCAAAGGCCAGAGTATTCGCCGCCACATTCCCCCGGTGCTCTTTTTACTGGCATTGGCCGCCATGCTGGTGGCATCAAGCCGCCCGTTTGCAGTGGTCACACTGCCGTCAGACAAGCAAACCATCATGCTGGCCATGGATGTCTCAGGCAGCATGCGCGCGACCGACGTCAAGCCGAACCGGCTGGTGGCGTCGCAAGAAGCGGCCAAAGCATTTTTGGCAGAACTGCCGCGCAACATCAAGGTGGGCATTGTGGCCTTTGCAGGCACGGCTTCTGTGGTGCAGCCGCCCACGCTGAGCCGTGAAGACCTGGTAGCGGCCATTGACAAGTTCCAGCTGCAGCGCGGCACCGCCATTGGCAACGGCATTGTGGTGTCGCTGGCAGAGATTTTCCCGGAGGCGGGCATCGACCTGGCGTCCATGCAGACTGGCCGTGAGCGCCTGCGCGGGATAGACATTGAGCAAAAAGCAAAAGAGGGCAAGACCAAAGAGCCTTTTGTGCCGGTAGCGCCCGGTTCATATACCTCTGCTGCTATCATTTTATTGACAGATGGCCAGCGCACCACGGGCGTTGACTCGATGGATGCGGCCAAGGCAGCGGCTGACCGGGGGGTACGCATCTACACCGTGGGCGTGGGCACCGTGGACGGCGAAACCATTGGTTTTGAGGGCTGGTCCATGCGCGTGAAGCTCGATGAAGAAACCCTCAAGGGCATTGCCCGCAACACGCAAGCCGAATACTTCTATGCAGGCACCGCTGGTGACCTGAGAAAAGTCTATGAGTCGCTCAGCTCGCGGCTGACGGTGGTGAAAAAGGAAACCGAAATTTCGGGGATTCTGGCGCTGGTGGCGGCTGTGCTGGCCTTGCTGTCGGCGGGCCTGTCGCTGGCCTGGTTCAACCGGATTCTTTAAAAATTGTAGCTACTAACCTTGGGGGATAAGGAAACCTTCAACGCTTCAGGCGCAGAGTACGCAGAGAACCGCAGAGAAAGAAACAAAAGTTATGTCCCCCTCGTCTTGCTCTGCGTTCTCCGCGCCTCTGCGTTGAATGACTTGTGTGCCTTCGACCTTTGCAGGCACAAAAAAATGCGCTTATTTCACATTGCACTCGCGGCGCAGCAAGGCCAGCGCGTCATTGAAGGCGTGGACTGAGTCGCTTTGCAGCGTCTGCCGGGCTTCTTCGACAAAATGGGTCCACAGCTGCAGGTAGTCGTTTTGATACTGCACGGGGGCGTGGGCAAGAATGTATTGCTCTGTCACGTCAGGTTTGAAGCCCGATTTTTGTATTTTGCGAATCAACGTGCCAGCGCTTTTTTCGCTCAGCAGTGTTTGCGGCTTGCTGCCCGCAGCAATGCACAAAAAAAGCGTGAGTAACGTGCCGTCGTCATTGCTGCCGCCGGTGGTTTTGTGCCAAGTGTCGGATGCCAGACGGTCATGGTTGTCTACTTCGTTCAAGCCGTCTTCTACCCAAAAATAGCGCCCCACGAACGCTGGGGTTTGGTCAAAAAGCCGCCGGGCAGGCAAGGTAGCATCAAGGATTTTTGGCAAGTCGGCCAGCACCGATAGCTGTACATCCGCCACTACCTTAGCGAAGTCTTCAGGCAAGCCTTTGGGTCGCTTGAATTTAAGCGTGGCCGGGCTAGCCACACCTTTTTTTCGCAAGGCAGCCACCATTTTTTCAAAAGCCACCCAGTCCGGCATGTCAGTGCGGCCACAGGCCAGCACCAGCAGCGCGGTGCGAATGACTGCCTCGGCATCCTTGCCGGCTTCTTCGAGTTCGGCATCGTCCATGCCCAGCGCGTCAGCCAGCCAGATCGCGGCATCCATCACCTGCATGACCTGCTGGCGTTTGGCCAACTCAGCCTGGTAGTCGGGCAAACTGCGCAGCGACCATTTGGCCAGCACCGGAATATGCGCGTCTGTAAAGCCGCCACGCTCGTTCATGCCAAAGTGGCTGTTCTGGGGCATGGCGATCAGCGCCTTGAGCATGTCCGAGCCGCTCTTGGAACGGGACAAAAACGAATGGCCCTGCAGTGACTCGGCGGCTTGTCGCAAATCGCCGCCTGTGGTGCTTTCCAGGTACAGGCTGACCAGATTGACCATGCGGTCTTTGGCTTTTTCAAGCTCCGGGCGCAAAAACTCGGTGCCAAAGTAACGCGCAATCTGCACCATGCCTTTGGGGGCATCCGCGCAAATCGCATCAAGCTTTTGGCTGTCGATGATGCCGTTTTGTACGCCGTACTGCAGCGCTTTTTCAAAAAATGGGCGGGCGTCGTACAGCGACACAGACGATGGCGTTTTTTCAGCAGACATGACGGTTAGTCGTTGGTGATTATTTTTGAAAGGTGGCTTGGGGCAGATTTCACACGGGGAAGGTCAAAGGCAGTGAAGTCATTCAACGCTTCAGGCGCAGAGAACGCAGAGCAAGACGAGGGGGGGAATAATTTCTTGCTTCTTTCTCTGCGGCCCTCTGCGTTCTCTGCGCCTCTGCGGTGAGGGTTTCCTGATTCATCAAGGTGAGTAGTTACGCTTTTTATGTCCCTGATCTTTTTACAAAACCTTCGCGCCCTCAAATAGCCGACTCTTCGTCCGAGTCACCCTTGGCAGGCGTGGCCTGGCCGCGGTCGGTGTCACCCGTTTCGACCTTGCCGTCGCCCTCTTCCATGGCCTCGTCGCTCTCAAAGGCGGCCTCGAACGCACTGGCCTTGGCGCGCAGCACCATCAGCATTTCAATGAAGAGGTCGGGCAACTTGTAGCGCAGAATCCACGCCAGCTCCATCCAGTCCTGGTCAGCGACTTCGTCCTGTTCGAGTTGTGGCCTGGCATAGGCAGAGGCCAGCAATGCCGTTTGTGACAGCATCTCGCCGTGGTCTTCCATCGCGTCAAACGTGCCGGTACGGGCGAAGGCTTCAATACGGCTCCACTGGTCAGAAAAATAATCGGCCAGCGCCTCACTGCCACCGTCGAGGTCGCCCATGGCTTCGAGAAATTCAACGGGGTCTGCATCATCCCTAAAAATGATGGCGTTCACCATGCCGCGCAGGTGGGTGCGGGTCAGGTCTTTGTACTGCTTTTCAATCACCACCGCCCGCGCAAACTGCTCGGGCGTGACCAGCAGGTTGATGACCGACTCCCTGGAGTTGTCGTATTCACGAATCACGGCCAGGATGTCTTTGGCGGGCAGTTGCGCCAGCACCACCATCAGGGCAGCATCGCCTTCGGCGTCGGCCAGCGCGACCAGTGCGTTTTCAGCACCAACGATATCGCCAGCGGCAATCAGGGTCTGGGTCTTGGTGATCAGTGCGAGGTGGTTTGTCATCATGGAGTCCTTGGTGCTTAATCTTTGCGGTCGAAGCCTTGATCGACCATCCAGTCGTCGCCGGCTTCCTTGCGCGCCCGGCTCTCGCCCTGGTCGTCACCGTTTTCGTCAAGGTCAAACCCGTCCGGGCCGTCGTCGTCTTCATCGTCTTCGTCG
>RDZZ01000033.1 GCA_004293655.1 Polaromonas sp.
TGACCCCAAGGTCTTTGTGACTCCAAGGTCTCCGGTTGGATGGTTGCATTTTTGACCCTAAAAGATCAGATATTTGCTCTGTGTTGCCGAGATAAAAACCGCAAAGGGCGGTGTTGACGGCTCCTGCCGCCCGGCCTGCTCGATGCGCTTGGCATTCAGGCAGGGCCAGGTGGAGCGCCCCAAGCCGCCCCCTGGTCGCCCCTACACCAGCAGCGCATTCACCCGCTTGACATAAGCTGCCGGGTCAGCGGGCATGCCGCCTTCGGCCAGCAGGGCCTGGTCAAACAAAATGTGGGCCAAGTCGTCAAAGTGGCTGGTGCCCGTGGTACTTTCGAGCTTTTTGACCAGTGGGTGCTGGGCGTTGACTTCTAAAATTGGCTTGACTTCAGGCACGGCCTGGCCAGCCTGTTTGAGCATGCGGGCCAGCTGGGTGGACATGTCGCCGTCTTGCACCACCAGGCAGGCGGGTGAGTCAACCAGGCGGCTGGTGGCGCGCACGTCGCTGGCTTTGTCTTGCAAGGCATCTTTGAGTTTGTCCAGAATCGGCTTGAACTGGGTTTGCGCTTGCTCAGCGGCTTTTTTCTCGTCGTCGTCCTGCAGCTTGCCCAGATCGACTGCACCCTTGGCCACGGACTGCAGCGGCGTGCCGTCGAACTCGTGCAGGTAGTTCAGCGCCCACTCGTCCACCCGGTCGGCCATGAGCAGCACTTCAATGCCTTTTTTGCGGAAGATCTCCAGCTGCGGGCTGCTTTTGGCAGCGGCCAGCGTGTCTGCGGTGATGTAGTAAATCGCGTCCTGGCCGTCCTTCATGCGGGCTTTGTAGTCAGCAAAGCTCACGGTGATGGTGTCGGTGGTGCTGGAGGCAAAACGCAGCAGTTTGGCAATGCGGTCGCGGTTGGCAAAGTCCTCGCCCAGGCCTTCCTTGAGCACCGCGCCAAACTCGGCATAGAAGGTGTCGAACCTGCCGACTTGTGCCTTGTCTTCATCTGAAATGACATCGGTCACACCATCTTCTGACGGGGCAGGGAGCGCATTGTGTTTGGCCAGGTCTTCCATCATGCCCAGCACACGCTTGGTGCAGCCTTCCCGGATGGCTTTGACGGCGCGGCTTTCCTGCAGCAACTCACGCGAGACGTTCAGGGGCAAATCGGCGGAATCGACCACGCCTTTGACAAAGCGCAGGTACGTCGGCATCAGGGCTTGCGCATCGTCCATGATGAAGACACGCTTGACGTACAGCTTGACACCTGCTGCCTTGTCGCGGTTGAACATGTCCATCGGCGCTTTGCTTGGGATGAACAGCAGTTGCGTGTATTCGGTCGAGCCTTCCACGCGGTTGTGCGTGGTGGCCAGCGGGGCTTGGCTGTCATAGCTGATCTGCTTGTAGAACTCGTCGTACTGGTCTTGGGTGATGTCTTTTTTGGCGCGCGTCCACAGCGCTGCGGCCTGGTTGACGGTTTCCCATTCACCCGTTTTGACCATGCCACCGGGCTGCCGGCCGCCTTCGGGGTCGGTTGCAGAGAGGAGTTCGCCATCCTTCCACTCTTGTTTTTCCATCAGGATGGGCAGCGAGATGTGGTCAGAGTATTTGTTGATGATGCCCTTGAGCTTGTAGGCGTTGAGGTAGTCCTGCGCGTCTTCTTTCAGGTGCAGCGTGATGCTGGTGCCGCGCTCGGCACGCTCAATTTCGGTGACCTCGAACTCGCCCGTGCCTGCGCTGGACCAGCGCACGCCCTCGGCGGCCAGAGCGCCCGCACGGCGGCTTTCTACCGTGATGCGGTCAGCGACGATGAAGCCCGAGTAAAAACCCACGCCAAACTGGCCAATGAGCTGTGCGTCATTTTTCTGGTCGCCCGAGAGCTTGTCCATGAAGTCACGTGTGCCACTTTTGGCAATGGTGCCCAGGTTGTCGATGGCTTCCTGGCTGCTCAGGCCGATGCCGTTGTCGGTGATCGTCAGGGTTTTGGCCGTGTTGTCGAAAGTGACCTTGACCTTGAGTTCAGCGTCTGCCTCGTACAGGCCCGCATTGTTGAGCGCCTCAAAACGCAGTTTGTCGCAGGCGTCTGATGCGTTGGAGATCAGCTCGCGCAGAAAAATCTCGGGGTTGGAGTACAGCGAATGCGTGACCAGTTTGAGGAGTTGGGCGACTTCGGCTTGAAAGGCTAGGGTTTTGGACATGGTTGTTGGTTTTGAATCATCAAATTGAAAAAATTCAAGCGGCAGGCGAGCTGCATCCATCAGCTCAAGACTCAACCGCACTCGTTGACTGCACTATCTGGGTCGGCACGCGGTTTTTTCAACAGCGGATTCTACAAATGCCAGCGCATTCACACCGCATTCACAGCGCATTCGGGACGCTCAAGCCAGCCAGCGCACCAGTTGCGCCGTGACGTCAGGCCGCGACAGCAGCGCCATGTGACTCATGCTGCAGGCCACCTGCTGGTTTTCAGGCGCAAACGCCAGCGTGTGGCGTGCCTCGTCGTGCAGGCCCAGGGCGCTGCGTACAGCGACCAGACCGTCACCGAGCAACGGGTCTTTGATCGGGCTGGGCTGGCTGGAAGTGGTGGCTGCCAGCGCAAAGCACGCCACACCCGCTGGCAGCGGCAGCGGCTCGCGCCCGTCGGGTTTGCGCGCAAACCGGTCAGTTTCCTGCCCGTTGACGCGCCAGCTGGACTCCAGCACATGGCCATAGCGCAGATCGGTGATGCCACGGCTCCTGATTTGCCCAATGGCGGCAAACGGGCGTGTGACCACATTGCTGCCCAGCAGGGTGTCCACCCAGTTGCCAAGCTGCTCCAGCGGCGCGCCGTGGTGGGGCGTGCCCAGAAACACGATGTTTTTCAACTGCCTGCGCCAGCTCTGGCCGCTTTTTTCAGCGTAGCTGCAGGCACTGCGCGACACCAGCCCGCCCATGCTGTGGGCCAGCAGGCTCAGCTCTTGAACAGGCTGCGGCCAGGCCTGCAGCAGTTGCTCCAGCAGCGCGGCAAACTGCTGGCCGTTGACTGAGGTGTGCAGGCCCGTGTTGTAGTGCAGGTAGACCGGCGTGTAGCCCAGCTCACGCGCCAGCACATCGGCGTGGCTTGAAGCCGTGCTGTCCTGGCCTGCCTTTTCAGGCGCGCCCCATTGCAGATCGTTCATGCACAGCCCATGCACGACGACCAAAATTTTGCCGGTAGCCTGCGGCAGGCGCTGTGCCAGTGCCACCCGGTCAAGCGGCAAGGCCCGGCCCTGGTGGCGCAGGGCCATGGCAATCGCCAATGGGTTGGCAGTGGCCAGCAAGTGGTCACCCAGCACACCGTTAAGCGCAGCCAGCACGGCTTCACGCTGCGGCGCTGAGGCTTGAACGCCAAAACGCTCATTGACAAACGGCACCGCCCGCGACAGCACGCTGTTGGCCGTGCCCCCGGCTAGATGCGCGATGCCTTTGACACCGCCGTACACCAGGCCCGTGATGCCGCGTGGGTTGACGCCGCTGCTGCCCGGCGCGCGGTTGACAAAGCGGCTGCCCAGCGGCCCGAAGCTGGCGGCTATGGCCTTGTACACATTGCCCTGCACGGTTTCAGCCAGCCCCGCAACACCTAGAACGCCTTGCGTTGCGAGTTGCGACAAGCCCTGCAGGTCTGACAGGTGCATGTACGTTGGCAATTTTGCCAAGGGGTTGCGGGGGGTGGTCGATGGTGCTGACGAGGCTTCTGGGGGGACAGGTTTGGGCATGTCCCGATTGTGGCGGGATTGGCCAGTGCAGGCCAGTGCCTTTTGAGCCAGACCCAAAAATTGATCGCATGAGAGTTTGATGGCCAAATCAGGCCCTACGGCAATGCACACAAGTGCAAGCAGCTATCAAATCAATAGTGCTTAAAACCCCTCATGCGGCATCAGGTAGCGCCACTGCCCGACCGGCAGGTGCCCCAGGTTCACCCGGCCAATGCGTACCCGCTTCAAACCCGTGACGTGCAGGCCAACTTGTTCGCACATGCGGCGGATCTGGCGTTTTTTGCCTTCACGCAGCACAAAGCGCAGCTGTTCGGGGTTTTGCCAGCTGACCTGCGCGGGCCGCAGCGGCTGGCCGTCCAGGCTCAGGCCGTGGCACAGCAGTGCCAGCTTGTCTGGCGCAAACACCGCCTGCACGTTGCTGCTTTCACCGCCCACGCCCAGGCTCACACGCACCAGGTATTCTTTTTCAATGCCAGAGTCTTCGCCAATGAGCTGCCGCGCCACGCGTCCGTCCTGCGTCAGCACCAGCAGGCCAATCGAGTCAATATCCAGCCGCCCGGCAGGGGCTAAGCCGCGCAACTGCTCAAAGCCCCAGCGCATGCGGCTGTTGCATTCAGACCAGCGGTTGCCGGGCTGCACGAGTGCCACCGCCGGCTCGTGCCCGTCTTCGGCCTGGCCGCTGACATAACCCACGGGCTTGTTGATCAAAATCGTGACCTGCAGGCGCTGCTGCTGTTCGGCCTGGCGGTCAATGTCGATGCGTGCATCAGCAGCGACGGGCTGGCCCATGAC
>RDZZ01000059.1 GCA_004293655.1 Polaromonas sp.
CGTTACTCAAAAGCGCTCTTGCCATTGCATTGATTCGTGGTTTTAATCCTCAAACCATCGCAAACGATTGTCAACACGCCTGAGTAGGCCAGACTTTTTTAATCAAAATCACCACCAGCAAAACCAGCGCGCCAGCAACAACACCCACCAAGGCGTCCATCAAAACTGGAACCACTGAGCTCATGACTCCTCCAGCTTTGACAGCCAGCGCTTCAATCCAATGGTGCAGTGCAGTGATACCGTGCGTCAGGATACCGCCACCGACCAAAAACATGGCAATGGTGCCCGCCACGGACAAAGCCTTCATGAGCCATGGCGCAACCCGTAAGATGCCACGCCCTAAACTGCGCTGCACACTGTTCCATGCACCGACGCCCGTGCGCTGGCTTAAAAACAGCCCGCCATCGTCAAGTTTGACAATACCCGCCACCAAACCATAAACGCCAACTGTCATCGCTATGGCAATGGTGCTCAGCACTGTCAGCTGTGTGATGAAGGGACTGGTTTGTACAGTGCCCAAAGTAATCGCGATAATCTCAGCCGACAAAATAAAATCAGTACGAATTGCGCCTTTGATCTTCCCCTTTTCAAGTGCCACGAAGTCAACCGCCGGGCTCGCCGGCGCAGTAACCAGTTTTTCATGTAAAGCCGCCTGGCCAGCTGTGGCAGGCATGAATTTATGGACAACTTTTTCAAAGCCTTCAAAGCACAAAAAGGCACCACCGACCATTAGCAGCGGGGTCACAGCCCAGGGCGCAAAGGCGCTGATAGCGAGCGCTGCAGGCACCAGAATCGCCTTGTTGATAAACGAGCCTTTAGCCACTGCCCAAACCACCGGCAGTTCACGGTCAGCCTTCACGCCAGAGACTTGCTGCGCATTGAGTGCCAGGTCGTCACCCAGGACGCCTGCTGTTTTTTTGGCAGCCACTTTAGACAGTAAAGCCACATCGTCCAGAACACTGGCAATGTCATCAATCAATACAAGCAAGCTACTGGCCATATTTTTTCAATTCAGATGTTGTTGCAACAGCTACCGCTTCGAGCGGTTTGCTTTGAACGTACAAATCAGTCCACCAGACGTTTCAAACGAATCTCTTCGAGCTTGACGCTGCCAAAGGCCACCGTTTTAAGTGACGGCATGTCGCGTTTGAAGCCTGCTGCCTGCTCATAAAACTTCAGAGCACGTTCGTTTTGCAACAGCACCCATAACGTGACCTGTGTGCAGCCCTCTTCTTTGAGTCCGTCACGGGCTCCGTCCCACAAAGCCAGACCTGCACCCTGACGCCAATGGGCGGGGGTGACATACAAAGCCCAGATTTCGCCAACAGTTGACTTGGTGCCGGCATCGCGCGAGCGGTCAAAGCCAACAAAACCCACGACCTTGTCGCTCTCGGTGGCAACCAGTATTTGCGGGTCACTAAATTCAATGGCTTCGCGCCAGTAGGCCAGGCGCTTTTCGAGCGTCATGGTTTTCAGGTAATCATCGGGTATCACGCCCCCATAAGCGGCTTGCCAGGTAGCAACATGGATTTCAGCAATGGCTTTGGCATCGCGGGCAACAGCAGGACGAACAAAATAACTGAACATGAAAAGTCGCTTGTCAGGAGATCACTTGGCGTACAAGTGAAGGAAATGTGAGAAGGGGAGCAAGATTGTCGCGCATCTTGGAGCCAGCCTGCTTTTGCTCCCTCTGGCCTGTAACATTCAAACGATGAAAGCTGGCACTCAACAGGCAGTAAACCCTACAACCTTCAAGCACCTTCAGCAGCATGGATGATATTTTTACAATCCGCCTAGAACCCGTCGCTTTGGCATTCAAAGCGCCTGCCTGCTTGAGCCTTCTGGAGAGTGCCGAAATGTCCAGGATACCTGGTTTAGAACTGGTCAGTTCTTGCCGCAACGGTACTTGCCGCACCTGTATCTGCCGACTCATAAGTGGCTCGGTTGCATACCGCGTTGAATGGCCAGGATTGAGTTTTGAGGAAAAGCGTGAAGGCTATGTCTTGCCTTGTGTTGCCTACCCTCTGTCGGATGTTGTGATTGACGTACCTGTTTGAAAAATTCAGGCAAAGGCTGTGAGTGACAGCGGTGTGTTCGAGACGTCAGCGCAAAGAACTTCTGGCAAGGCACACTTGCACAGATCAGGAGTGCGACAGGCGCCAGGCTAGGTAAGTGCCCAGAACGGCATTGCCAACTGCGAAAGCCGCAATTATCAAGCTTGCAACTGTGCCAAGCGCATGCTTGTGTGCGATCCATCCCAATACCGCAGACAGTAGATTCAGCGCTACCATGATCCAGAACAACGGGCTGCGAGGCTGATAAAGGCGAGAGATCTTCACAAACAGTAGGTATTCTGCAATTTTTTCTAAAAAAGGGGTTTTGTGATCTGCCGCGTTGCACGTCATGCGGCAGATCACACTCATTCAAGCATCAGTGTCAACGTTCAGCATCATGCTGTATGCCAGAACACCCGCTCAAGATGTTTGCTGTATGCCTGACAGTATCCAGCCTGCGTTGCCCTGACGCGGTTTTGTCAAGTGCCAGATTTCGTCGAACGACTCGTCAGGCTCGCCGATGTTGGTTTTGATCACACCTGTAAAGCGCACACTGACGACATAACGGCTGGCATCTTCGTCAACTTCAGTGACTTGCGCGTGAATGCTGACAACATCGGTTTTCTGAGTGGCACTGCCACGATCAGCCAGTTCCATCTTCAGCTCGGCAAACATCTCTGGCGTGGTGAACTGTCGGATGTCGTCAAGGTTGCCAATGTCGTTGGCAGCTTGCAAGCGGATGAAGTTCACCTTTGCGTTGCGCTCGAAGCTGGCGGTGTCAAAATCAGCAGGAATCCGGCTTGCGCTTGCAACACCTGAGCCAATACCGAGACCTGATCCAAGGCCCAAACCAGAACCACTTGGCGTGCTGTTGTTTGCAAACAAGGATGACTTGTAGGCAGGTGCTGCTGAGTCTGTACGATTTTCAGTACCTGCTGCAATGCCTGTATTACCGTTAGCATGCGCATATTGCATGCCTCCAGCACCCACGCCAGATGCTGCCTGGCGCTGCGCTGCTGCACGTTTGCGCATGAAAAAGCCCACGGCTACCATCACGGCTGCAGCAAGCAGACCAAACATCAACATCGAAGCCAGTTCGTCACCAAAGCCCAGGTGCGAGGCCAGTGCTGCCAAACCAAGGCCAGCGGCCAGTCCTGCGAGTGGTCCCATCCAAGACCGCTTGGGTGCGGCAGCAGCTGCAGCACCTGCTGCACCTGCACCCGCAGTTGCCGTTTGGGCGGGTGTACCGGGCGCCTTGTCAGCAGTAGCCTGCCGTTGTGTGCCCATGGATTTGCCAGAACCAATGCGTTTGGCGGCTTCTGCGTTCATGGCTACGGTTGAAAGGCCCAATGTGAAAACGACAGCCAGCATTAAAAATAGCTTCTTCATGCAAATCTCCTAAGTGAATTGAAAGACAACGTCAGCATAGCTGGTGCAAGACATCGTAAAAAGCAGTATTTCCAAGAGAAAAGTTTCTTAAATATCGATGTTTGGCAGTGCGAGTTCATGCGGATGTGCAGACTTGCCTCAGACCTTTCTGACCTGACCCGATTTAACCTGCCATTACAGAGACAGCCTTGGTCACCAGATAACCCTCCATCGCTTCAGGCCCACCTTCTGAGCCATAACCTGAATCTTTGATGCCACCAAACGGCATTTCAGGCGAGGGTGTCGCACTCTGGTTGATCCACAACATGCCGACTTCCATCTGGTGCATCAGTGCATGCGTGTTTTTAATCGATTGGGTGAAAGCATAGCCTGCCAGACCAAAAGGCAGGCGATTGGCCTCGGCAATGGCTTCTTCAAGTTTGTCAAAGCCCCGGATGGCTGCAATCGGGCCGAAAGGCTCGTTGTTGAACACATCGGCGGCCAGTGACACATCTGTCAACACCGTTGGCGCGAAGAAGTTACCTTCAAGGCCCACACGCTCGCCGCCAGTTGCCACGGTTGCGCCTGTTTGACGGGCATCTTCCAGCACCTTGGCCATGGCAGTCAGTCGGCGCACGTTGGCCAACGGCCCGAGAGTGGTGCCTTCGGCCAGACCATCGCCCAGCTTCAGGCTCTCTGCGTGCTTGACCATCAGTGCTGCAAATTCGTCCTTGATGCTGCTGTGTACCAAAAAGCGCGTGGGCGAGATGCACACCTGGCCCGCATTGCGAAATTTGGCACTGCCTGCGGCTTTGACGGCCAGCGCCACATCTGCATCCTCACAAACAATAACGGGCGCATGGCCACCCAGCTCCATGGTGGCGCGCTTCATGTGCAAGCCCGCCATGGCTGCGAGTTGTTTGCCCACTGGCGTGGAGCCGGTAAAAGTCACTTTGCGAATGATGGGGTGCGCAATCAGGTAGCTTGATATTTCGTGCGGGTCGCCGAACACCAAGCCGACCGTGCCGGCGGGCACGCCAGCATCTACAAAAGTCTGCAGCAGCGCCGCCGGCGAGGCGGGAGTCTCTTCAGGTGCTTTGACCAGAAATGAGCAGCCGCTGGCCAGCGCCGCCCCCAGCTTGCGCACAATCTGGTTGATGGGAAAGTTCCACGGTGTAAACGCTGCTACCGGGCCAATCGGCTCTTTCAACACCAGCTGCTGCGCTGCCAGATTGCGCGACGGAACAATGCGGCCATAAACGCGCCGCCCTTCGTCAGCAAACCACTCAATGATGTCGGCACCTGCCAGCACTTCAACGCGGGCCTCGGCGAAGGGCTTGCCCTGCTCACGTGTCAGCAGTTGCGCAATGCTTGCGGCACGCTCGCGCAGCAGCCCAGCGGCTCGACGCATAGTAGCTGCACGCTCGTTGGCAGGAATCTTTTTCCAGGCCAAAAAGCCAGCCTGCGCCGCAGCCAGTGCGCGGTCAAGGTCAGCAATACCTGCATGCGCGACGGTGCCGATCACGGCTCCAGTGGCGGGGTTCACCACATCCAGTGTTTTACCGCTGGCAGCGGTACACCATTCGTTGTTGATAAGGAGTTGGGTGTCTGGGTAGTTAGCTGTGGTGGTCATGGTTATGGTCATCATTTAAAACGCCGGTGGTGATGGAGAAGGCAAAAGGTGAGTTTAAACAACGTGCTTGCGTTGTTGCACGCACGCTGCAGACTGCTCATTGTGCAGAGTTTCTGGGCGATCTGGGTCATGAGCCGAGCTTGCTACAAGATTTTTAGGCGAACTGGGTTTAATCTTGGGCTCAATCTTGGGTGCAATTTTCTGCATCTACGAAATGCCAGCAATTTCCCGGCTCCTTCATAGAATTGTGCTGGCTACATAAAATGATGGAAATCTGCCTTTTGAAACCTCCATCATGCATCCCTGTTTTTTCCTCTGGCTTTCGGGTCTCATGACCTGCTGTGCTTGTAGTGCAGCTCTTGCTGGTCAGGTACAGGTTGCAGTCGCTGCGAACTTCACAGCACCGATGAAGCTGATCTGCGCAGTCTTTGAAAAGGAAACCGGTCACAGCGTTGTGCTGTCTTTTGGTGCCACGGGCAGGCTTTACGCACAAATCAGTCATGGCGCACCGTTTGATGTTTTTCTGGCGGCAGACGATGAAACGCCTGCAAGGCTGGAAAAGGAAGGCACGGCCGTCAAGGGTTCTCGTTTCACCTATGCCACAGGCAAGCTGGTGTTGTGGTCGGCTCAGCCGAAATTGGTCGACGCCCAAGGCGAAGTCTTGAAAACAGGTGACTTTAAAAAACTCGCCATCGCCGCGCCTAAACTGGCGCCTTACGGTGCAGCTGCGCTTGAGACCATCAACAAACTTGGTTTGCTCAGCCGCCTGGGGCCGCGTCTTGTCACTGGAGAAAGCACAGGCCAGGCTTACAGTTTTGTGGCTACGGGCAATGCCGAACTGGGTTTCATGGCACTCTCACAGGTCTATGAAAATAACCAGCTCAAAAGCGGCTCGGCTTGGGTGATACCCCAGGCGCTGCATCGCCCCATCCGGCAGGACGCTGTGCTGCTGAGCAAAGGTGCGGGCAACCCGGCGGCAGTTACGCTGCTGGCTTTTTTGAAGACCGAAAACGCCAAAGCTGTGGTTCGCTCTTTCGGCTACACCCCTTGAATCGCCCCCGCACTGCCAAGTTTTAAACAGATGGACCCGGCAGGCTTGCAAACTATTGCCTTGACGTTGCAGCTCGCGACCATCACGACAGTGATTTTGTTGCTGGTCGGCACACCGCTGGCCTGGTGGCTGGCGCGAACCCGTTCATGGTCACGCGGGCCAATCAGCGCACTGGTGGCCTTGCCACTGGTTTTGCCGCCCGTGGTTCTGGGCTTTTATCTGCTGGTGCTGATGGGGCCGAACGGCCCGCTGGGCAAGCTGACACAAGCCCTCGGCTGGAGCCCACTGACATTTAGTTTTACCGGACTGGTCATCGGCTCGGTGTTTTATTCGTTGCCGTTCGTTGTCAAGCCGCTTGAAGATGCGTTCGTCGCCCTGGGGGACAGACCGCTGGAAGTTGCTGCGACCTTGCGAGCCTCGCCACTTGACATATTTTGCAGCGTTGTCTTGCCGCTTTGCAAACCCGCTTACCTGACAGCCGCTGTGATGGGCTTTGCGCACACCGTGGGCGAGTTCGGCATTGTGCTGATGCTGGGCGGCAACATACCCGGTAAAACGCGGGTGCTGTCCGTGCAGATCTACGACCATGTGGAAGCGCTGGAGTACGCGCAGGCACACTGGCTGGCCGGTGGTCTGATGGTGTTTTCGTTTCTGGTGCTGCTGGCGCTCTACACGCTGCAGCCGGGTGGAGACAAGCGCAGTCGCCGCGGTACAGGCACTGACACCAGAACAACAGCATGAGCCGCATTCAGGCGAATTTCAAATGCCAGCTGGGCGATTTTTTGCTCGATGTTTCACTTGACGTGCCGGGGCGCGGTGTTACGGCCATTTTTGGCAGTTCGGGGTCAGGCAAAACCAGCTTGCTGCGGTGCGTGGCGGGCTTAGAGCGCGCCCGGCGCGGTTATCTCAAAGTCAACGGTCATGTGTGGCAAGACAGTGAACTGGGGCTGTTTGTGCCAGTACATCAGCGCGCGCTGGGTTACGTGTTTCAGGAAGCCAGCTTGTTGACGCACCTCAACGTGCAGCGCAACCTGGACTATGGCCTGCGCCGGGTGCCTCAGGTTGAGCGGCGTGTACCACTTGAACAGGCGATTGAACTGTTGGGCATAGGCCATCTGCTGGAGCGCCAGCCCGGCACCTTGTCAGGTGGCGAGCGCCAACGGGTAGCAATTGCCCGCGCTCTGGCCACCAGTCCGCGTGTGCTGCTGATGGATGAACCGCTGGCCGCCCTTGACATGCAGCGCAAGGCCGAAGTGTTGCCCTATCTGGAGCGCCTGCACGAAGAGTTGGACATTCCGGTGCTTTATGTCAGCCACGCGTTGGAGGAAGTCACCCGGCTAGCGGACCACTTGGTCTTGCTGGAGTCTGGCCAGGTGCTGGCCAGTGGCCCAACGCATGAGCTGCTGACGCGGCTGGACTTGCCGCTGGCCCACGGCGATACAGCCGCTGCCATCGTTGAAACCGTGGTCACAAGGGTAGAGCCGGCCTATCACCTGAGCCATGCTGCATTTGCGGGGGGAGAAATCAGTTTGCTCAATGCCAGCCTGAATGTTGGGCAGCGGGTACGAGTGCGCATCCAGGCACGAGACGTGAGCCTGACTTTGCATCGGCAGGAAAGCACCAGTATTTTGAATATTGTTGCCACCACCGTGACAGCGATTGCCAGCGACAGTCCGGGCCAGGTGATGGTCTGCCTGACTGGAGACGACATACAGGAGCGTCAAGATGCAAGTCAGCCTCCCGTTGAGCTGTTGGCCCGTATCACGCGCAAGTCGGCTGATGCACTGGACTTGCAGCCTGGCAGCCGCGTGTACGCGCAGGTCAAAGGTGTTGCAGTTTTGGGCTGATGAGCAGTAAAAAATAGGGCAAAAAAAGGCACCCACGGCAACATCCACGGACACTATATGCTATAAAAATAATAGCAAATATAAATAGGGATTCAATAAGTCAGCCGTTCAGGCCGTATTTCCTGGAGGATGGTGGTGGCGATCTCTTCAATCGACTTGGTGGTGGTGGACAGCCAGCGGATGCCCTCGCGCCGCATCATGGCTTCCGCCTCATGGATTTCGTGGCGGCAATTGGCCAGGCTGGCATAGGCAGAGTTTGGGCGACGCTCGTTACGGATTTGGGCCAAACGCTCGGCGGCAATCGTCAGACCGAATATCTTTTTGCGGTGCGGTGCCAAGGCCGGTGGCAGCTGGCGACGGTCAAAATCTTCAGGGATCAAGGGGTAATTCGATGCCTTCAAGCCGTATTGCATGGCCAGGTAGAGCGATGTGGGTGTTTTACCGCTGCGGCTGACACCGACCAGAATCACGTCCGAGCCAGCCAGGTCGCGATTGCTTTGGCCGTCATCGTGTGCCAGTGAAAAGTTGATCGCCTCGATACGATCGTCGTATGCTTTGCTTTTGGAGGCGTCAGAAAACCTGCCCACACGGTGGTTGGACTTCAGGCCCAACTCGCCTTCTAATGGTGCGACAAACATGCCAAACATGTCCAGCAGCATGCCGCTGCACTGGGACTTGATGACGCTCAAAACCTCCATGTTGACCAGCGTGGTGAAAACAATGGGCCGCATGCCTTCGACTTCTGCGGTGTGGTTGATCTGGCGAATCGCCTGGTGGGCCTTGTCCACGCTGTCTATAAACGGCAGACGAACGTGCCTGGGATTGATTTCGAATTGGGCCAATATGGCATTGCCAAAAGTCTCTGCGGTAATGCCGGTACCGTCAGAGATAAAAAACACTGTGCGATTGGGCATGTTGTGGCCTATAAGAGGGTTCAGTTAAATGACAGGTCGTCTCAAAGGTGGCGGCTGGCTGCGCCCTACAATTGCTGGCAATTATCACGATTCTTGACAGCATGCCCTGCTCTGAGCCCAGAACACCACAACAAGGTTTCAGTGCGCCCATGTTTGTCCCTGGTTTTTTAAACCTCCCGGAGTATTTTCATGTCCAAGCTTTTTCCACAGGATGCTTTAGTCGTACCCTTTGAAAATCTGAGAATGAGTGATGTTGACGCTGTAGGTGGCAAGAATGCCAGCCTTGGCGAGATGATCTCCCAGCTACCGACCGGCCCTGAGGGCGTTCGTGTGCCAACCGGCTTTGCCACCACAGCGCATGCCTTTCGCGTCTTTTTGGCGCATGCCGGACTGGACAAGAAAATCAATGCTGTGCTGGACGCACTCGACACCGAAGATGTGCGTGCCCTGGCGGTAGCGGGCGGGCAAATCCGCGCGCTGGTCGAAGCCCAGCCTTTTCCGGCTGATTTTGAGCAAGCCGTGCGCGAGAGTTTTGCCACGTTGTGCGCTGGCAACACAGATGCCAGCTTCGCCGTGCGTTCGTCAGCGACCGCCGAAGATTTGCCCGATGCCTCATTTGCGGGCCAGCAAGAAACTTTTTTGAACGTGGTGGGTATTGAAGACGTGCTGCACAAGATGAAGGAAGTGTTCGCCTCGCTCTACAACGACCGTGCCATCAGCTACCGCGTACACCAGGGCTTTGCACATTCAGATGTGGCCTTGTCGGCGGGCGTGCAGCGCATGGTGCGCAGTGACAAGGGCGCTGCGGGCGTGATGTTCACGATTGACACCGAAAGCGGTTTTGAAGATGTGGTGTTCATCACCTCCAGCTATGGCCTGGGCGAAACCGTGGTGCAGGGCGCCGTCAACCCTGATGAGTTTTATGTACACAAACCCATGCTCAAGGCTGGCAAGCATGCGGTGATCCGCCGCAATCTTGGCTCCAAGCTGCTGCAGATGGAGTTCACCACGGCGCCAGAAAAACAAGCCAGCGGCAAACTGGTCAAAACCACGGATGTACCCACCGAGCTGCGCAACCGGTATTCGTTGACGGACGATGATGCCCTGCAGCTGGCGCGCTACGCTTTAGTCATTGAAACCCACTACGGCCGCCCCATGGATATCGAGTGGGGCAAGGATGGCACGGATGGGCTGCTCTACATTTTGCAGGCCCGGCCAGAGACGGTGAAAAGCCAGTCAAAGGGCAAGGCCGAGATGCGTTACAAGCTCAAGGGTACAGGTACGGTGCTCACAGAAGGCCGCGCAATTGGCCAGAAAATCGGCACCGGCCCGGTTCGCATTGTGCGCGACATCAAAGACATGGACCAAGTCCAGCCGGGCGATGTACTGGTGACCGACATGACCGACCCGAATTGGGAACCGGTGATGAAGCGCGCCAGTGCCATTGTGACCAACCGGGGCGGGCGTACTTGCCACGCGGCCATCATTGCGCGCGAGCTGGGCATTCCGGCTGTGGTGGGTTGTGGAGACGCTACCGAACAACTCAAAGACGGCATGCTGGTCACGGTGAGCTGCGCGGAGGGCGATACCGGCAACATCTATGACGGCCTGCTGGACACTGAAATCACGCAGGTCCAGCGCGGTGCGATGCCGCCCATTGACATCAAAATCATGATGAACGTTGGCAACCCGCAACTGGCGTTTGATTTTTGCCAGATTCCCAACCAGGGCGTGGGTCTGGCGCGACTGGAATTCATCATCAACAACAACATTGGGGTCCACCCAAAAGCCATTTTGGACTATCCCAATATTGATGCCGACCTGAAACAAGCAGTAGAAAGCGTAGCCCGTGGTCACGTCTCGCCGCGTGCGTTTTATGTTGACAAGGTGGCTGAGGGTATTGCAACCATTGGTGCAGCGTTCTGGCCCAAGTCGGTGATCGTGCGGTTGTCAGACTTCAAGTCCAACGAATACCGCAAGCTCATTGGTGGCTCGCGTTACGAGCCTGAAGAGGAGAACCCGATGCTGGGTTTTCGCGGTGCAGCGCGTTACATCAGCGCAGATTTCCGCGAAGCCTTTGCGATGGAGTGCGAGGCTCTCAAACGTGTGCGCAACGACATGGGCTTGACGAATGTTGAAATCATGGTGCCGTTTGTACGTACGCTGGGGCAGGCCGCCAAAGTCACAGAGCTGCTCGCGCAACACGGCCTCAAACGTGGCCAGGATGGTCTGCGCCTCATCATGATGTGTGAGGTACCCAGCAATGCGGTGCTGGCTGACCAGTTTCTTGCGTATTTCGACGGCTTTTCGATTGGATCGAACGACTTGACGCAGCTCACACTGGGCCTGGACCGTGACTCCGGCCTCGAAGTGCTGGCCAAAGACTTCGACGAGCGCGACCCAGCCGTCAAGGCGCTGCTCAGCATGGCGATTGAAGCCTGCAAACGCCAGGGCAAATACGTCGGCATTTGTGGACAAGGCCCCAGCGATCACCCGGACTTTGCGCAGTGGCTCAAGGAGCAGGGCATTGGCTCCATCTCACTGAACCCTGACACCGTGATTGACACCTGGAAGCAATTGGCCAATTGAGCTTGCCGGGTTCTGTAGTAGAGCGGCAAGCCTCTCGAGCTGGAAAAGCCAAGGGAAAACCCCGGGTACTTTAGATGCCCGGGGTAAGCAACTGGCAAGTCGGCCGATGACAATTGAAGGCACTGTTTTCAATTGCCATGCTTACCCTCGCGCTCACCGTCAAACTGCTCACTGAAATCGCGCTGCTCAGCCTGGTGGGGCAGGGTGTGGTGGGTTTGCTGTCTGGCCAGGCCAGGCTGCGCAACCCGGTTTACCGCTTGTTTAAGTTGATCAGCCAGCCTTGGGTACGTGCTGCACGCTGGGTTTGCCCCCGCATCGTGCTTGACCGCCATATGCCGCTGGTGGCGGTGTTTTTATTGCTGCTGCTATGGGCTGCGGCGGCGATTGCCAAAGTCAGTATCTGCATGCAAGTGGGTGCTGCACTGTGCAAATAATGGACATATTGCACTACCGCTGGTTGAAGCTGCAGGCTGTGGTTCTGGTTGCACTTGGCTGCAGGTCAACAGCATTGCAACGTTTCAAGCACATGCTGCAGCTTCGCCCAGCAGACAACCACGCGCTTGCCAGCCTGGCCCACCTGCACGCAGAGCAGCTTGAATTTTCAGCCGCCATCACAAGTTTGCATCAGCTGACCAGCGCCTGGCCGCAGGACGCGGCCGCCTGGTTTAACCTGGGTTATGTGTTGCAGCAAACCGGCCGCCATGAAGATGCCGAGCCCGCCTTTCGCTGCGCGCTGGCGCTTGACCCGCTGATGGACCGGGCCTGGTACGGCCTGGCGCTGGCCCTGATGCAGCGGCAGCAGTTTCACGAGGCGGCGCAAGCCTTGAAAAAGAACACCGCCCTGCAGCCCATGAGCCCCTACGGCTGGTATCGGCTGGCAGAGGTCTGGATGGCGCTTGACCAGCCAGGCGAGGCTCACAAGGTGCTTCGTCACCTGCGTCAATTTGAGCCCGCAGTGGCCAGTCAGCTGGCGCGTCAATACCGCGCCATCTTCAACGCACCTGGGGCATTTGATGGAACGCACTGAGAGCCACAAGCGTTACTGGCGTAAAAACCGAATCGTTATTGCTGTGCTGCTGGTGATCTGGTTCACAGTCACATTCGGGGTGAGTTACTTTGCACGGTACCTGAACTTCACGTTTTTTGGCTGGCCCTTCAGTTTCTGGATGGGTGCCCAGGGTGCTCCAGTGGTGTACTGCCTCATCATTGGGTTTTATGCCCGGTACATGAACCGTCTGGACATTGAGCACGGTGTGGAAGAAGAGGATCATTAATCAGTATGGCTGGCTTTTTTCGTAGCCGCGACGGCTTCTTGCTTTCCACACGTCAGTTCAAGACGCAGCTTCACCGCGTGTACGGCTGGTACACCGCTGGTTTTTTGCTGTTCGTGGCCATACTTTCACTGGCTGAGCGCATGGGTCTGCCGCGCCTGTGGATTGGTTTTACTTTTTTAATGGCCACCATTGGCCTGTACGCTGGCATTGGCATCATGAGCCGCACAACAGATGCGTCTGAATACTATGTTGCCGGACGCCGTGTGCCTGCGGTTTATAACGGCATGGCCACGGGTGCCGACTGGATGTCCGCCGCGTCATTCATTGGGTTGGCCGGCACGCTTTACCTGACTGGCTACAACGGGCTGGCCTTCATCATGGGCTGGACTGGCGGCTACTGCCTGGTGGCTTTTGTGCTGGCCCCCTACCTGCGCAAGTTTGGACAGTTCACGATTCCAGACTTTCTGGGCGAGCGTTATGGCGGGCATCTGCCCAGACTGATCGGCTTGTCGGCCGCTATTCTTTGCTCATTCACCTATCTGGTGGCGCAGATCTATGGTGTGGGCCTGATCACGTCCTACCTGACGGGTATTGCGTTTGAACTTGGTATCTTCCTTGGTCTGGGCGGCATTTTAGTGTGCTCATTTTTGGGCGGTATGCGCGCTGTGACATGGACGCAGGTGGCTCAATACATCATTTTGGTGGTGGCTTACCTGACGCCTGTCGTGTGGCTGTCCGTCAAGCAGACGGGCGTGCCGGTGCCGCAGCTGGTGTATGGCTTTCAGCTTGAAAAAGTCACCGCAAAAGAAAAAGAGCTTGCGCTTGACCCCCAAGAACTACAGGTTCGCGCGATATTCCAGCAGCGTTCAGGTGCCTTGCTTGAAAAACTCAGATATCCCACTGCTTCACTGGCAGCTGACAAACTGGCTGCCAGCCAGAAAATGGATGAACTTAAAAGTGGCAATGCATCGGTAGCAGCCATTTCCGCTGCGGGCAAAGTGCTGGCCACCATGCCCAAAGACGAAGTGTCTGCAGTAAAGGCCTGGACGTCCGCCAAAGCCGCCTTTGACATCAAAACCCGGCCTCTCAACGGCATGCCGGCGCATGCGGCCCAGTTCTCGGGTAACCCCGAAGGCACTTCGGATGAGCAAGCGCTGTACGACACGTCACGGCGCAATTTTCTGGCCCTGGTTTTTTGCCTGATGGTGGGCACGGCAGCATTGCCGCATATTTTGATGCGCTACTACACCGTACCCAACGTGCGCGAGGCCCGGCAGTCTGTGACCTGGTCACTGTTTTTTATTTTGCTGCTGTACCTCACGGCACCCGCCTTGGCGGTGCTGGTCAAGTACGAAATATTCACATCACTGGTTGGTACCCCGTTTGACTTGCTTCCTGCATGGGTCAGCACCTGGAGTCGCATTGACCCTGCGTTGCTGTCGGTTACTGACGTTAACAAAGACAATATTCTGCAACTCAATGAACTCACCATCAGTGGCGACATCATTGTGTTGCTCGCGCCCGAGCTCTCAGGGCTGCCCTATGTTGTTTCGGGCCTGGTGGCAGCTGGTGGCCTGGCCGCTGCGCTGTCGACTGCCGATGGTTTGCTACTGACCATCTCCAACGCTTTAGGTCATGATCTCTATTACAAAATGATTGACCCTAATGCTTCTACTGTCAGTAGGGTAACTGTCTCCAAAATACTGCTGTTGATCGTCGCGCTGCTGGCGGCCTACGTGGCAGCACAAAAGCCAGCGGATATTTTGTTTTTGGTGTCGGCGGCTTTTTCATTTGCAGCGGCTTCGTTTTTTCCGGCGCTCAGTTTAGGTATTTTCTGGAAGCGCGCCAATGGCATTGCCGCCATATTGGGCATGATGTCAGGCTTGGGAGTGACGTTCTACTATATGCTGACCAACCAGCCCTGGCTGCGCGCTACGTTTGGTGTCACCTCGCCGATTGAGTTGTGGTGGGGGATTGACCCTATTTCAGCTGGCGTTTTCGGCGTGCCAGTAGGGTTTGCTGTGATTATTTTGGTCAGCCTGGTGACCCCGCCGCCCCGACAAAAAGCGCAGGATCTGGTCGAGTACATCCGGTATCCGGACCTGAAAAGCCGCTAGAGACGCGACGCTCACTGTGCTGGACTGTTCCCCGCGAGCAAGGGCCGTGGGACTGGCTCCGTCAGATCACAGGCGCAGTGTGACACACCTAGGTGGTGCACAGAGCGCGCGCGCAGTTGGTGAGCTTGGGGGCTGGTATATACTTATAGGCTTTCCTTGTTGCACCCTCCAAGGCGCTGGGGCAACTTTCATTAACCATAAGGAGTTTTATGCGTCATTACGAGATCGTTTTGCTGATCCATCCGGATCAAAGCGAACAAGTCCCAGCCATGCTAGAGCGTTACAAAGGCATGATCACCGCTGGCGGTGGCACAGTACACCGTGTTGAAGACTGGGGTCGCCGTCAATTGGTGTACTTGATTCAGAAACTGGCCAAAGCCCACTACCTGTGCATCAACATCGAAGCCAGCCAAGCCGTGATGGAAGAAATTGAGCACGCGTTTAAATTCAACGATGCTGTTTTGCGCCACCTGACCGTGCTCAAGAAGAAGGCTGAAACGGGCCCTTCGCTGATGATGAGAAACGTCGAGCGCGAAGAAGCTCGTAAAACGCAGCAAGCTGAGTACGCAGGTAACTAAGCCGCCATTGAACGCCGTAGCATTGACTGCGTGCATTGCCGAAGCAAGTCCTCTTCGCTACACACCCGCCGGAATCCCAGTACTCAACCTCATTCTCGAACACGAATCTGAAGTTGAAGAGGTGGGCATCACAAGGCAGGTCAAGTTGACGATAAGAGCGGTTGCATTTGGAGCGCTGGCTGAAACTTCAGCTCGACTCGAACTAGGCAAGCCCAAGTTTTTCAACGGCTTCTTGATGAATGCTGCTACCCGTAGAAGCATTGTTTTTCATATTCAAGCAGTAGCTGATATTTAACCCAGATCTAAGGAGTCCATCATGCCCGGACCAAAACGTTTTAATAAAGACAAGCGCCCGAAGCGCAATACGCAGTCCCTGTTGTTCAAACGCAAGCGCTTTTGCCGCTTTACCGCTGCTGGCGTTGAAGAAATCGATTACAAAGACATTGACACCCTGCGTGACTTCGTTTCTGAAAACGGTAAGATCATTCCTGCACGTTTGACTGGCACCCGCGCCATTTTCCAGCGTCAGATCAATACCGCTATCAAGCGCGCTCGCTTCCTCGCGATGCTGCCTTACAGCGACCAACACCGCACACTGTAAGGAGCCACGACCATGCAAATTATTCTGCTCGACAAAGTCGTCAATCTCGGCAATCTGGGTGAAGTCGTCAAAGTCAAAGACGGTTATGCACGCAATTTCTTGATTCCCTCAGGCCGTGCCCGCCGCGCCACTGCTGCCAACAAGGCCGAATTCGAAGCTAAGCGTGTCGAACTCGAAAAAGCTGCTGCCGCCAAGCTCGCTGAATCCCAAGCCCAGGGCGCCAAACTCGGTGGTACCACCATCAAGCTCACGCAAAAAGCGGGTGTTGACGGGCGTTTGTTTGGTTCTGTGACCAACCAAGACATCGCCGCCGAGCTAGTCAAGCAAGGTTTTACTGTTGCCAAATCACAAGTACGCCTGCCAGTTGGCCCCCTGAAAACTACCGGCGATCACGCTGTAAGCGTTGCGCTGCATACTGATGTGTTGGTTGACATCAATGTCACTGTGTATGGCGAGACGGCTTGATTCTGATTTAATTTTCACCGCCTCCACAAAAGCCGCTCACTGAGCGGCTTTTTTCATGGTTTTGTTATCCACAGTTTTTACACAGTTGTCCCTACTTTGTTAATAGTTTATACACTGCGTTGTGCAATGACTTCAAACCTTTCCGACGCTAGCATGTTGAGCTGACAAGGAAACCGATGTCCGCCTTACTTTCCAGTTTTAATCAATCTACACCTTTAAGCTACAGCCCGGACCGCCAGATTGCCCAGCTGCGTATTCCGCCTCATTCGATTGAAGGCGAATCCAGCGTATTGGGAGGCTTGCTGCTTGATAACGCCGCATGGGACCGTGTGGGTGATCTGCTCACAGACCAGGATTTTTACCGGGCCGAACACAAGCTGATTTACGCTGCTGTGGGTGCACTGATCAATGCCACCAAACCGGCTGACGTGATCACCGTGTACGAGCATTTGCAAAACCAGGGCAAGGCAGATGAAGTAGGGGGCTTGAGCTATCTCAACTCGCTGGCTCAATACGTACCGAGCGCTGCCAACATCCGGCGTTATGCAGAGATCGTGCGCGAGCGTTCCATTTTGCGCAAACTGGTTGCAGCCAGCGATGAAATTGCCACCAACGCGTTCAATCCGCAAGGCAAAGACATTGCCACCATTCTGGACGAGGCAGAAAAAACCATTTTCAAAATTGGTGAGCAGGGATCACGCATGAAAGAGGGGTTCCAAAGCATGGACACCCTCGTCGTCAGTCTGCTCGACCGCGTTACAGAGATGGCTGAAAACCCCAACGAAGTCACTGGTGTGCCCACTGGGTTTTATGATCTCGACCGCATGACGTCTGGTTTCCAGGCCGGTGATCTGGTAATTTTGGCGGCCAGACCGAGTATGGGTAAAACGGCTCTGGCCATCAACATCGCCGAACATGTTGCATTGAACGAAGGCCTGCCCGTTGCCGTGTTCTCTATGGAGATGGGTGCATCACAGCTTGCTGTGCGTATCGTCGGCTCTATAGGGCGCATTGACCAGAGTCATCTGCGTACGGGTGCGCTGACCGATGAAGAGTGGCCGCGCTTGACGGAAGCCATTGAAAAATTGCGTACCATTTCATTGCACATCGACGAGACCCCAGGTCTGACAGTCAGCGAGTTGCGAGCCAACGCCCGCCGTCTGGCCAAACGCTGTGGCAAGCTCGGCCTGATTGTGGTGGACTACCTGCAGCTTATGAGCGTGTCCAGCAGCATGAGCGATGAAAATCGCGCGACCGCTGTGGGTGAGATTTCACGCGGTTTGAAAATGTTAGCCAAAGAGTTGCAGTGCCCTGTCATTGCGCTCTCGCAGCTCAGCCGGGGTGTCGAGTCACGTACCGACAAGCGCCCCATGATGAGCGATTTGAGGGAGTCTGGAGCCATTGAGCAGGATGCAGACATCATCATGTTCATTTACCGCGACGAGTACTACACCAAGGAAGCGTGCAAGGAGCCTGGTGTGGCCGAAATCATCATTAGCAAGCAGCGTAACGGCCCTACGGGTACCGTCAAGCTGGCGTTCATCAACCGCATTACAAAATTTGAGAGCCTGGCGCATGAGAGCGGAGGCGACTATTAAAACCCACGTAGCCCTGTGAAGAGGAAAGACTCCTTATGGAACTGAATTTGGAAACTGTCAATCATTTGCCACTGTCTGCGGCAACTGTCATCATGCTGCGTGATGACACGCACGGACTGGAAGTTTTTCTCATCAAACGGCACATAGAGTCGAGCGTGTTAGGCGGCGTGTTCGTTTTTCCTGGCGGAAAAGTTGACCGGCTTGATGCAAGGCTAAACGCGGCCCTGCACATCGACCAGCCTCTGCTAGATTTGCACATTGCGCTTCATGAGCCAGACATTGACCATGCCACAGCTGCAGGTCTGTATGTTGCTGCTGTGCGCGAGGTGTTTGAAGAGTCTGGCATTTTGTTTGCTCAAGGCGTGGGTTTGGTACAAGCAGAGCGCGCTACCGCTATGATGCGCGAAGGCATGACTTTTGCAGCCGTACTGGCGAACATGCAACTGCGCCTGCAAACCAGCAGTCTCGTGCCTTGGTCAAGGTGGATTACGCCGACCACGCCTTCGGTGACGAACAAACGCTTTGACACGCGCTTTTTTATAGCTGCCGTGCCTGCCGGCCAGATCGCCACACATGACAACTTTGAAGCGACCGAAAGCGTTTGGTTAAAACCGCGCGCTGCCTTGGAATGGCAGCGCGATGGCCTGATAGAGATGGCCCCGCCACAAATCATGACGCTAGCCCACATCTCACGTTTTGAAAATATTCGTGCCGCAATGTGCTACGCACGAAGCAATAAACCTCCAGTCATTCAGCCACATGCCATAGACATCAAGGGTGTCCGTGTGATTTGTTATCCTGGTGATGAACAGCATCCTGTCAAAGAAAAAGCGATGCCAGGGCCGACAAGGTTGCAATACCATAACAAGCTGTTCAAGCCTCTTGATGGGTTTGAGACGCTATTTATTTAATTCCGCGCTTATATAAAAAGACTCCTAACCTTGCGCAGCTACCCGGTCTGCCTTACTTTGGAGTTTGTTCAGCGCACTCAAGTAGGCTTTGGCTGAAGCCACCACAATGTCTGGGTCAGCGCCGACGCCATTGACGACACGCCCACTGTTTTGCAGACGTACGGTCACCTCTCCCTGACTCTCTGTGGAACCGCTGATGGCGTTCACGGAGTAGAGTACCATCTCGGCACCGCTTTTGACGTATGACTCAATCGCCTTCAAGGAGGCATCGACTGGGCCATTGCCACCCGAATTGCTCTTGACTTCTTTGCCATGCACCGAAAAAACTACACTCGCCTGAGGGCGCTCACCGGTTTCGCTGTGCTGGGATAGGGAAATAAAATGGTATTGCTCATTGTCATGGCTGACGCTTTCGTCGCTGACCAATGCCAATATATCTTCATCGAAAATCTCGCTCTTACGGTCGGCGAGATCTTTGAACTTGACAAACGCGTTGTTGATATCAAGCTCGCTGTCCATAGCAACACCCAGTTCTTGTAAACGAGCTTTGAAAGCGTTGCGCCCACTGAGCTTACCCAGAACGATTTTGTTAGCGCTCCAGCCAACGTCCTCGGCACGTATGATTTCGTAAGTGTCACGCGCCTTGAGCACGCCGTCTTGGTGAATACCCGAAGCATGCGCAAAGGCATTTGCGCCCACGACAGCTTTGTTGGGTTGCACCACAAACCCAGTGGTCTGGCTCACCATCCGGCTTGTAGCGAGAATGTGCTTGGTGTCAACATCCAGATCAAGTCCGAAGTAGTCCTTGCGTGTTTTGACCGCCATGACGATTTCTTCCAGCGAACAGTTGCCTGCGCGTTCACCCAGACCATTGATGGTGCATTCCACTTGGCGCGCACCGCCTATCTTGACACCAGCCAGTGAGTTTGCCACGGCCATGCCCAGGTCATTGTGGCAATGCACAGACCAGATGGCCTTATCGCTGTTGGGAATACGCTCGCGCAAGTCCTTGATGAAGTTACCGTATAACTCAGGAATCGCGTAACCTACAGTGTCCGGTACGTTGATGGTGGTCGCCCCCTCTTGGATAACAGCCTCAAGCACCCGGCACAAGAAGTCAGGATCCGAGCGATAACCATCTTCGGGGCTAAACTCAATGTCGGCCATCAAGTTGCGCGCAAACCGCACCGAAAGCCTGGCCTGCTCAAACACCTGGTCTGGCGTCATGCGCAGTTTCTTTTCCATGTGCAGTGCGCTGGTAGCCAAAAAGAGATGCAAACGGCCTGATTTAGCGGGCTTCAATGCCTCGGCAGCGCGTGCGATGTCGCGGTCATTGGCCCGCGCCAGCGAGCAGATGGTCGAGTCCTTGATCACCTCTGCAATGGCTTTGATGCATTCAAAGTCTCCGTTTGAACTGGCGGCAAAGCCTGCCTCAATCACATCAACCTTGAGCCGCTCCAGCTGACGTGCAATACGCAGTTTTTCGTCCCGCGTCATGGATGCACCTGGCGACTGTTCGCCGTCGCGCAAGGTGGTGTCGAAAATGATGAGTTTGTCAGCCATGAAATTCTCCGCAAAAATTTAAATCAAAAACCAGCAACCCAAAATAGAACGGCCCGCTGCTGGTGCAAACGGGCCGTTCGAGATGGGTTAACGCGTGCGCTACTGTCTCCGCCCGTTGGCAGATAGCAGTAGTGTTAGCGAGATTTTTTTCATATTTGAAAATGTATCACAATTTATTTATGCAGCCCGCGTTCGTCAGGCTCATCGGTAGATGTTGAAATCACACTGGTCTGCAAGCCTTTGGCTTTGCGCCAGCCGTAGATGACGTAACCCGAGAAGCCGTAGATAACAAACAAACTGAACATCACGGTGGGCGGATCAATGTTGATCACGGCAATTGCCAAAGCAATCAGCACAATGACGACAAAGGGCACGCTGCGCTTCATGCTGACGTCCTTGAAGCTGTAGAACGGCACATTGGTCACCATGGTCAGGCCCGAGTAGAGCATCAGGGCAAACGTTACCCAGCGAACCTCGACACCATTGACACCCGCCTCCGTCATCAACCAGATAAAACCTGCAACCAAAGCCGCTGCTGCGGGTGATGGCAGGCCTTGAAAGAAACGTTTGTCAACCACCGCAGTGTTGACGTTAAAGCGGGCCAACCGCAGAGCGGCACAGGCGCAGTAAACGAAAGCCCCTATCCAGCCCCAACGCCCCAGACTCGTCAATGCCCACACATAAGCAATCAATGCTGGTGCGGCACCGAAAGAA
The DNA here is from genome assembly GCA_004293655.1 of Polaromonas sp. Taxonomy (GTDB): domain Bacteria; phylum Pseudomonadota; class Gammaproteobacteria; order Burkholderiales; family Burkholderiaceae_C; genus Polaromonas. The sequence goes on from RDZZ01000059.1 coordinate 21,278, forward strand.
ACCATGTCGGAGAGTGAGTCCATCTGCTCACCAAACGCGCTTTGGGTGTTGGTCATACGGGCTACGCGGCCATCTAGACTGTCCAGTATCATGGCACAGAAAACACCAATTGCAGCTTGGTCAAAGCGACCGTTCATGGCCATCACGATGGCATAAAACCCCCCAAACAGTGCCGCGAGCGTGAACAGATTGGGCAGTATATAGATGCCTTTACGGCGCTTGCGTGCTCCCACGTCGTCGGTTGTTGGAACGCTCTCTTCGCCATCATGCATAAAGAATCTTTCTCGATTAAGCATGGAGGATACCAAACCGGCTGCACTGCATCTTTTGATTGACTGACTAGGGCGTGTCATCAATCAACCACCATTGATGTGATGGGGTTTTCACCCCTCACGAGAGCCACACAATGGATGCGGCCAGATGGATTGCCCCCAGAA
>RDZZ01000088.1 GCA_004293655.1 Polaromonas sp.
CCATCGTCTTGCGGCACGGCCTGCGCAGCGGGGTGCAAAACGAGTGCAAACTCGCCACGGACTCGCTGGGTGCTGCCCGCCAGCCAGGCCGGGAACTGCCCGCAAGCCACCGTGGCGATTTCTTCAAACTGCTTGGTCAGCTCGCGCCCCACGGTGATCAGCCTGTCGCCCAGCAGGGTCATGGCTTGTGCCAGAGCCTCAATGCGGTGAGGCGCTTCGAGAATGACCACGGCCCGGCTCTGTGCCTGCAGCTGCAGCACAGCCTGGTCACGCTCGCCTGCCTTGCTGGGCAAAAACCCCGCAAACACGAACCCCGAATCACCAGAAATGCCCGCGGCACTGAGCGCCGTGGTCACACTGCTCGCGCCTGGCAGTGGCATCACGCCCAGGCCCGCTGCCCGCACAGCGGCCACCAGTCGCGCGCCGGGGTCACTCACGGCAGGCGTGCCAGCGTCGCTGATGTAGGCCACGCGCTCGCCCCGCTGCAGGCGCTCGATCACGCCGGTGGCGGCCTCTGCTTCATTGTGCTCATGCACGGCCAGCAGGGGTTTTTCAATGCCGTACTGGCGCAGAAGGCCCTGGGAGTGCCGGGTGTCTTCGCAGGCAATCGCGTTGGCCAGTTGCAGCACGTGCAGTGCCCGCAGCGAGATGTCGGCCAAGTTGCCAATTGGTGTGGCCACCACGTACAGTGCGCTGTGCGGATAATGCTGCATGCCCGCCGCAGCGCGAGCTGCGCTCAAAGCCAAGTCGAAAGAAGCGTTCAATGTGGTTTTCCAGAAAACAGGTTGCGAAATCGCTGCCAGACCAGGCCGGGTTGGACTCGGGCCAGCGCGAAGCGTCCCAGAGTACCACCAAGCGCCTAGGTGATGCTGCCGAGTCCCTGGCGCTGGCGCATCTGCTCAAGGCTGGCCTCAAGCGGGTACAAACCAATTACCGGACACCGGGTCGGGGCGGCGGCGAGGTTGACCTCATCATGCGCGAGTGCGACGGCACGCTGGTATTTGTCGAAGTGCGCCAGCGCTCGGGCTCGTTGCATGGTGGTGCGGGTGCCAGCATCGGCGCCGTCAAGCAGCGGCGCATCATTTTTGCGGCCCGGCATTACCTGATGCGCTTTAGCAGCCTGCCGCCTTGCCGCTTTGATGTGGTGCTTGTGCAGGGCGCGCTAGCCGGGCCGGAGGGTGTTGCGATTGAATGGCTGCGCGAGGCGTTTGATGCGGGTTAAGGAGACTTTCTCTGTAGCCCCTCAAGCCATTGTCAGCTCAATGCGTTTGCCAGCTCGGGCAGCTAATGTAATGAGCATGTCCAGACTGAACTTGTCCCATTTACCCCGCACCAGATCGCTGACCCGCGACTGACCAATATCCAGTTGCTCAGCCGCTTGCGCCTGGCTCCAGCCCCGCTCTTCAATCAGCAGCCTCAATCGGCCCATCAGGTCTGCACGTAGCGCCAATACTGCTGCTTCGCCCGGTGAAAATCCGAGGTCAGTGAAAATATTACCGCTGGAGCTGGTCACTACAGCGTCGCGGTCAATCTTGATTTTTGCCATGATCTACTCCTATCAGACGGTAACGTTTGGCCGCCAGATCAATATCAGGCTTCGCCGTTTTGGGTGTTGTCTAGGGAGCCTCTGCATAACTCCCTGCGGTCTGTGGTCAGCCGGACTCGGGCGGTCTACTGCGTTGTTTTTCTTGCCAATAGCCATGCTATTGGCTGCAAAAAGACGCCTTGTAGCCCATCCCGACCCGACTGCCACAGCCTCGCCAGAGTTATGCAGTTGCAACATAAACCACGCGCCACTGGCCAAGTACTTTGACACGAATCTCATAGGCCCCCACGCCGATAGTTGGTATGGGCTTGAAATCCGACGGCATCAGACCAAGCTGTACTTGCCAAAGTTCAAAGCCTGCGTGGCGCTTGGCATCAGGCGGAAATTCAGCCAATGCGGCTTGGCTATCTCCCATGAACTTCAACGATTTCATTTTGTCAATTATCTAACTACGTAGATTTTCAGTCAAACAGCTACGCGCATTACCCGGTCATTTGGACGACAACTTGACCCGCTATCATTGCCCCATGCTCGAACAACGAATTGAACAGCACTTTATTGACAGCGCTGACCTGAAGTACCAGTCGGCCCAGGTCTTGTCCAGACCAATTGCAGCCGCCGTGCAGGCCATCCTCGCCAGCGTGACCAGCGGTGGCAAGGTGCTGGCCTGTGGCAATGGCGGATCAGCGGCGGATGCGCAGCACTTCGCAGCCGAGTTTGTGGGCCGTTATGAGCGCGAGCGGCCCGAGCTGGCAGCCATGGCGCTGACCACCGACAGCTCCATCCTCACGGCCATTGCCAATGACTACGACTTCAGCGCGATTTTCTCCAAACAGGTGCGCGCCTTTGGCGGCTCGGGCGATGTGCTGCTGGCGCTCAGCACCAGCGGCAACTCGGCCAACGTGCTGGCCGCCATTGAAGCGGCGCATGAGCGCGACATGACGGTGGTGGCACTGACAGGCCGGGGCGGCGGGAAAATAACCAGCGCCCTGCGTGAGACCGATGTCCACATTTGTGTGCCGCATGAACGCACTGCACGCATCCAGGAAGTCCACCTCTTGGTGCTGCACTGCATTTGCGATGGTGTCGATACCCAGTTACTTGGCGATCAGGAGTCCTCAGCATGAAACAGGTTTTAACTTTGCGTGGCCTGCAGCACCTGGCCTTGACGGCATGCGCTGCAGCGCTGTTGACCAGCACACTGACAGGCTGTGTGCCGCTGCTGCTGGGTGGTGCCGTCGGCGGCAGTGCGATGGTGGCCAGTGACCGCCGCACGTCCGGTACACAGCTCGAAGACGAAGGCATTGAGCTGCGTGCCTTGGGTCGCCTGAAAACCCCACTGGGCGAGCGCAGTCACATCAACCTGACCAGCTACAACCGCCAGGTGTTGCTCACGGGTGAAGTCGCCAATGCGCAGGACAAGCAGCAAATCGAGCAAACCGTCGCAGGGGTTGAAAACGTCAGAAGTATCGTCAACGAGCTGGCCGTCATGGGCCATTCAACGCTGGCCCAGCGCTCGTCTGACACTTTGGTCACGGGCCGCGTGAAGGCTGCGCTGATCGATGCACGCGATTTGTCTGCCAACGCTTTCAAAGTGGTCACAGAACGCGGCACCACCTACCTGATGGGCCGCGTGACCCAGCGCGAGGCCGACCGCGCCACCGAGATGGCACGCGCCACGTCGGGGGTACAAAAAGTCGTGCGAATGTTTGAGATCATCAGCGAGCAGGAGCTGGCCCGCCTGCAGCCAGCACCTGCAGCCACACCCACACCCGCCGCCAAACCCTGAGCGCGGGCGCTCTACCTCAGCCGTCTGACCAGGCTGGACGTGTCCCAGCGCTGGCCACCTAGCGCCTGCACATCGGCATAAAACTGGTCCACCAGCGCCGTGACAGGCAAACGCGCCCCGTTGCGTTTGGCCTCGTCGAGCACCAGACCCAAATCTTTGCGCATCCAGTCCACGGCAAAGCCGAAGTCGAACTTGTCGGCCACCATGGTTTTGCCACGGTTGTCGAGCTGCCAGCTTTGCGCCGCGCCCTTGCCGATCACGTCGAGTACCTGGTTCACGTCCAGCCCGGCTTTCTGGCCAAAGGCAATCGCTTCGCTCAAGCCCTGCACCAGTCCGGCAATACAAATCTGGTTGACCATTTTTGTGAGCTGGCCTGCACCGCTGTCGCCCATGAGCGTGAAGGCTTTTGAAAACGCCATGCCAGCAGGTTTGGCAGCATCGAACGCTGCTTGATCGCCGCCGCACATCACGGTCAGCGCACCGTTTTGCGCACCGGCCTGGCCGCCAGAGACGGGGGCATCCACGAAATGAAGCCCCAGTGCGCGGGCAGCGGCATACAGCTCGCGCGCCACATCCGCCGAGGCGGTGGTGTGGTCCACCAGCGTCGCGCCAGGCTTCATGCCCGCAAACGCACCGTCTGGCCCCAGCACCACACTGCGCAAATCGTTGTCATTGCCGACACAGCAAAACACGATGTCTGCGCCTGCAACCGCTTCTTTGGGGGTCAAACCATGGGTAGCGCCTGCGTATTCTGCACAGAATGCTATTGATTTGGTAGCGGTTCGGTTATAGACCGACACCCGGTGGCCGGCCGCATGCAAATGCCCCGCCATGGGGTAGCCCATGACACCCAGGCCCAAAAAGGCCACGGGTTGCGAGGGTGCGGATTCGTAGGTTTTAGAGTTCGTGCTGGACATGATGGGGGCAAAAAAAACGTCAGGGCGTGATGGTTGAATGTGACGACTAAACGATAGAAAAATTCTCAGTGCCGGCGGCCAGGTCCACCGATTTGGCACGCCTTGAATTGAGCTTGATCTGCAGCCGCAGGTCATTGACCGAGTCGGCATTTCGCAGCGCATCTTCATAGGTGATGGCGTTGGCCTCAAACGCGTCAAACAGCGCCTGGTCAAAGGTCTGCATGCCTAAATTGCGGCTTTTTTTCATGATCTCCTTGATCTCGGAGACATCGCCCTTGAAGATCAGGTCAGAGATCAGCGGCGTGTTGAGCATGATCTCTACCACCGCAGCCCGGCCCTTGCCGTCCTGTTTGGGAATCAGGCGCTGCGAGACCATGGCCTTGAGGTTGAGCGACAAATCCATCAGCAACTGGGCGCGGCGCTCTTCGGGGAAAAAGTTGATCACCCGGTCGAGTGCCTGGTTGGCACTGTTGGCGTGCAGCGTGGCCATGCACAGGTGGCCGGTTTCGGCAAAGGCAATGGCGTGTTCCATGGTTTCACGGTCGCGGATCTCGCCCATCAAAATCACGTCAGGGGCCTGCCGCAGGGTGTTTTTCAGCGCTGCTTCCCAGCTGTCGGTGTCCAGGCCCACTTCACGCTGGGTCACCACGCAGTTTTTGTGCGGGTGTACAAACTCCACCGGGTCTTCAATCGTGATGATGTGGCCGTACGACTGCTCATTGCGCCAGTCCACCATGGCCGCCAGCGTGGTGGACTTGCCCGAGCCGGTCGAGCCGACCAGAATCGTCAGGCCGCGCTTGGACATCACGACTTCCTTGAGCACCTGCGGCACCCCCAGCCCGTCAATGGTGGGCAGCACCGCCGGGATCACCCGCATCACCATGCCCACCTTGCCTTGCTGGATGAAGGCGTTGACCCGAAAGCGCCCCACCCCTGGTGGCGAAATCGCAAAGTTGCACTCTTTGGTGCGCTCAAACTCTGCGGCCTGCTTGTCATTCATGATGGCGCGTGCCAAGGCCATGGTGTGCCCTGCATTGAGCGGCTGCGGCGAGACCTTGGTGACCTTGCCATCGACCTTCATGGCCGGCGGAAAGTCACCCGTGATGAACAAGTCACTGCCATTGCGGCTGATCATCAGCCGTAAAAGGTCATTGATAAATTTACTGGCCTGATCGCGTTCCATGTGCAGCTCCGATTTCAAACGCCCGCTATCAAAAGCGCGTTCATTTCGTTAGTGATGTCAAAAAGATACCGTACCCGGTTTCGCAAGCGGGGGCAACGGCCACACGCAATGGCAAAGCGTGGGGGCGGCATCTACCCAGGGAAATTTTCAGGCGTTTTGGCTTTCCCGCGCGCCTCGGCTGGCGAAATAATATTGCGTTTGACCAGATCACTCAGGTTCTGGTCCAGCGTCTGCATGCCCACGCTGCTGCCGGTCTGGATGGACGAGTACATTTGCGCCACTTTGGCCTCACGGATCAAATTGCGAATCGCGCTGGTGCCCAGCATGATCTCGTGCGCGGCGACCCGGCCCGCACCGTCCTTGGTCTTGCACAGCGTCTGCGAGATCACCGCCTGCAGCGACTCGGACAACATCGAGCGGATCATCTCCTTTTCTTCAGCCGGAAACACGTCGATGATCCGGTCA
>RDZZ01000060.1 GCA_004293655.1 Polaromonas sp.
CACAAATAATGGGGTCAGGTCTTTGATTATCATATTCATAGACTCGGCATGATTGACAAATGATCCTTGGAAAATTTGTGGGGTCAATATTTCATGCAAAAAAAGCTGCCCGCAAGCAGTCGCGGGCTCATGGATGGCGGATCAAGTCTGCAATGGCAACAGTTGATTCAGGGCGGTGGCCATCAGGCTTCAGTCAAAACCCCGCGCTCAAACACTTTCAACTCCCCAGGCGCGAAAGCGAGCCAGTTTTCATTCGTTGTCAGGGGCGCGCTGACCACCACGGCAACCCTGTCGGTCGGACGGGTGTGCTCGGCGAAGTTGACGCTCATGTCCTCGTCGCTCAGGGTGGCGTGGGCAAACGGGTGTTGGCGTTGCACGTAATAAAGGATTTGCGAGTCGGGTTTTGACGAGGCATGCGCCCACAGGGCCTGGCCGTTGCTGAGCAAAAAATTGAAGGTGCCGTGGGGTGCAATGGCAGCCGCAAGTTCGCGCAGGGTGATGCTCAGTTCGGCCACGCTGGGCACACCGGCGTGGGACTTTGCCAGCTCTTGCATGATCCAGCAAAAAGCGCGCTCGCTGTCGGTGCTGCCCACGGGTTTGAAGCTGCCATGCAGGCGCGGTGCGAAGTCTTTCAGGTCGCCGTTGTGGGCAAACACCCAGTAGCGGCCCCATAGTTCACGCACAAAAGGGTGGCAGTTTTCAAGCGCCACCCGGCCTTGTGTGGCCTTGCGGATGTGCGCAATGACGTTGCGGCTTTTGATCGGGTAGCGGCTGATCAGCTCGGCCACGGGCGACGCGCAGGCCGGCTGATGATCTACAAAATGGCGCAGGCCTTTGTCGTCACCGCTGGCTGCGTCGCCCTCGAAAAACGCGATGCCCCAGCCGTCAGTGTGGTGGTCGGTGTTGCCGCCGCGCAGGGCGAAGCCGCGAAAGCTGAACGTCACGTCAGTCGGTGTGTTGCAGTTCATGCCCAGCAGTTGGCACATGTTTATCTCTTTTCTTACAGGGGTGGGGCGGCACTTGGAACCCGAATCCGCCATGCAGCCAGCAGCGCCAGCGCACACAAGCCGGCGAGCATTAAAAACGTCTCGTTGAATGCCGTCAGCCGTGCCGGGCTGCTGACGGGGTTGGCCAGCGAATCACCATGCACGGCCAGTCGCCACTCCAGCACAATGCCGCACAGGCTCACGCCGATGGCTCCGCCCAGCATGCGCAAAAAATTGATCGCACTTGAGCCCTGTGCGAGCAGACTTTCATGCAGTGGCCTGAGCGAGCCCAGGTTCAGCGACGGCAAAATAAACCCCAGCCCGATGCGGCCCAGCGTGGCCCACACCACCAAAAGCCACAAGGCAGACGTGAGCGTGATGGTGCTCATCAGCGCAAACGAGGCGGCCAGCAGGCCCAGGCCAATACTCACCAGCAGCCAGGTCGGCTGCTTGTCGGCCAGACGGCCCACCAGGGCAATCGTTGCTGCCAGCACCAGGCCTGCTGGCAGCAAAATTGTGCCGACATAAGACGGCGACAGGCTCAGCCCCAGCTGCATGTACACCGGCAGCAAATAGGTCGAGCCAAACAGCGCCGTGCCGTAAATAAAAGCCACCACACTGCCCATGGCAAAAGGGCGGCAGGCAAACAGCGCCAGACGCATCAGGGGCGCGCCGCCGCTGGCCGCCAGTCGGCGTTGCCACCCCACAAACGCCAGCATGAAAACAGCGGCACTGCCCAGCAGCAGGGCCGCTTGCAGTCCGTGGCCACCGTGCAGGTTAACCATGCCGTTGAGCAGGCACAACGTGCCGATGGCACCCAGCACCAGACCGCGCCAGTCCAGATTGGCACTGTCGCGCCTGGCTGCCACGCCGCCGGGTGCAGTGACCGGCACATACCGGTAGGCAAGCCACAACGACGCCAGGCACAGCGGCACCACCATGAAGAAAATTGAACGCCAGCCAAACAGATCGACCAGCACGCCGCCCACACTGGGCCCCAGTGCGGGGGCCAGCACCACGCCCATGCCAAACAGGCCGCTGGCCCGGCCTTGTTCATGGGGTGCAAAGGCCCGCATGATGATGATCGCCGGAATCGGCTGCACCACGCCTGCGGCCAGGCCTTCGGCCACGCGCGCGCCCAGCACCAGACCAAAGCTGTTGGCAAAACCACCCGCCACGCCACCTGCCATCAGCAGCAGCATGCATGCGCTGTAGGTGCGCCGGTAGCCGTAGCGGCTCAGCAGCCAGGGCGTGGTCAGCATCGAGACCGTCATGGCCACCATGAAGCCGGAAGTCACCCACTGGGCGCGCTCTTGCCCCAGGGTGAAGTGCTGGCTCATGCTGGGAATGGCCACGTTGACGATGGTGGACGACATGATGGAGGCCATCGTGCCTACCATCACGGACAGCAGCAGCAGCCAGCGGTAGCGCTCGCCGTAGTGGGCTTGCAGTTCAGGCAGCGTGGCGGGGTGGGGCATGGTTGCTGGCAGGTTGCAGATTACAGCCGGTTCAATCGCGCGGCTCAGACCACAGCTTGCCACCGGTGGCCCAGTTCTCGCGCTGGATGTCGGTGATGATGATGTCCACTGACTCCGGCGCGCCGCCCAGAATCTCGACGCTCACGCGGGTGATGGCTTCGACCAGCTTTTTCTTTTGCTCGATGGTGCGGCCGGCCATCATTTCAACATGGTATGTGGGCATGGTTTTCCTTGAAGTTTGGGTTTGGGTTGAGGTTCAGGCCGGTTTTCAACAGAAGCGAGAACAAGGCGAAGTAACGCAGTGGCTGTTTTTATTGGGGGTTGGAGAGTTGGAATTACGGCTTTTGTCCTTTCATGGCATCGACTATTTTCATGGTCTCCACACTCACGGTGGTCACGCGCATCAACAGGTCAATGACTTTTTCTTTGTAATCGGCAAAGCGGTACGTGTCGAATTTTTCGCGGATGGTCGGGTCTTTGGGCTTTTTCTCTTTGTACTGGTCCAGCACCCAGTCGATGGCGCAGCGGTTGCCCAGCTTGTAGGCCCAAGCCTCGGGCGGAATGCCGCGCAGTGTGGTTTGACTGTCGAGCGTGATGCTGCCCGCCTTCGCGTCTGCGCGCAGCACGGCTTTGGGGGCCATGCCTGCGGCGCGGGCTTTGACGTCTGGCGTGTCAGTGCGGGTTAAAACAAATGGCGTGACCGTCTCGTAGCCAATGTGCAATTGCATCAGCGCCTCGCCCCAGTCGGCCCATTGCCAAAAGTCTGCGTAAAAGGGAATGCGCGGAAATTCGCGCTTGAGGTTTTGCGCGTACTTTTCACGGTAGGCCGGGTTGTGCAGGACAGCGTAGCAGTAGTGGAAGATGGCGAGCCGGTCGCTGGCCCAGCGAAAAAAGCGGGCGTACATGTCGTAGAGCTTGGTTTTTTGCGCCGTGCTTTGCGCGATGTAGGTTTGCTTGATGCGGGCGTCAATCTGCGGATAGGTGCGGTTTTTGTTGTTGTCGTTTTCATTGGCCTGGTTGGCGTTGTAGGGCGGGTTGCCAATGACCACGCTGATGCGGCGGCTGTTTTGGCGTTTGATGCGGGCGACGTTTTCTTCACTCACGCTGCCAAACAGGTCGGCGCTCACGCCTTTGGCTGCGGTGTGCAGGCCCACGTTGTCCAGCGTGTCCACAAAGCACAGGTTGGGAAACTCTTCGTAGCTGCCAGTCAGTGCGGCATATGTGGCCTCAATGTTCAGATTCGCCACGTAGTACGGCAGGATGGCCACTTCGTTGGCGTACAGCTCATGGCGGTACTTGTGCGCCAGCTTTTTCGGCTGGCCGCGAAAGTGCTCCAGCAACTCGCAGATAAAAGTGCCCGTGCCAGTGGCCGGGTCCAGAATATCCACGTCCTGGTCGATCAGGTTTTTGTCAAAGTGCTTCTCACACAGCCAGTCGGCCCCGGCTATCATGAAGCGAACCATCTCATTGGGCGTGTACACCACACCCAGCCGGTCAGCCGCCTTGGCGTTGTAGACCTTGTAAAAGTTTTCGTAAATGACTTTCAGAAACGTCTGCTTTTCGCTGTGGCTGGCAATCTGCGCGGCGGCACTGCGAATGGCGGCGTAATAAGACTCCAGACCTTTGAGGGTTTGCCGCTTCAACGCACCGGTGAAAAACGCACCTTCAAGCAAAAGGCCGCCCCCGCAATCTGCATATGGATAGTTAGCTATCAAAATCATAGTCATTGAGGTTGGCGTGCTGTCCTGGGCCTGTCTACCTGGCTTGTCTATCCACTGTAGCCAGTGACCGCAGCGCGCGCGCCTCTGCCGTCCTTGGGCGTGCGCGATGGCGCGGCGCATTGCTCACACAGCATGCCCGCCAGCCGGTGCAGCGACTGCCAGGCACTGAGGGGCCAGTCGGGTTGCTTCAAGCCCTTGCAGATGCCGTCTACGGTGTGCGCCGCCGTGAGCAAATGGGCCAGACTGGCCTCGCTGATGGTGGGTAGTACGCGTTCAAAGAGTTTTTCTTTCGCACCCCAGATGCGGTGGTCTCGCAGGGCCATGGGCATGGGGCGGCCAGCGTTGATGGCGTCCTTGACACGTTTGAGGTTGCGGATGTCTTCACTGAGCGCCCAATGCACCAGCACTTCAGACTCGCCCTCGGACTGCAGGCCGTCGAGCATGCGCGCCACGCGCACCGACTGGCCGCCCAGCACGGCTTCTGAGAGTTTGAACACGTCATAACGCGCCACGTTGAGCACGGCGTTTTCGACCTGCTCAAAACTCAACACGCCCGGTGATGCGCCGCTGCTGACCGGGTACAGCAGCCCGAGTTTCTGGATTTCCTGGTGGGCCGCGAGCAAATTGCCCTCAACCCGGTCTGAAAAAAACTGCAGCGTGCGCTGGCCTTCTTCACCGCTGGCCACGCGCTGGCCCTGCAGTTGCAGCCGCTGCGCAATCCATTGCGGCAAGTTGCCCCGGGCGATCGGCTCGAACTTGACGCTGACACCAAAGCTGTCGAGTGCGCCAAACCAGGCGCTCTTGGTGGTCATGCTGTCCAGCCGGGGCAGCATGACGAGGGTCAAAATAGCGTCATTGCCCTGCGCGCGCTCGGCGATTTGCTGCAGCGCCACCGATCCCTCTTTGCCCGGCTTGCCACTGGGCACGCGGATTTCAATGATCTGCCTGTCTGCAAACAGGCTCAAAGAGCCGCCGCTGGCCAGTACCGTGCTCCAGTCAAAACTCGCGCCTGTGGCCGTGTGGACGGTGCGCTCGGTGTAGCCCTGCTGTCGCGCTGCGTGGCGCAGTGCGTCGGCAAACTCTTGCACCAGCAACGGCTCGTCGCCGTGCAGGGTGTAGAGGCTTTTCAAGCCGCGTTTGAGGTGGTCTTGCAACTGGTTGGGGGCGAGGTTCATGGCGGTGCTGGAGTCATCGAAATTTGCTGGCCTCAATCTGGCCTCAATCTGGCCTAAAGCTTGCTGGTGGAGAGCAGCAAGCTGGTCTCCGTGTTGGCCACGCCGTCGAGCAGGCGAATGCGGCCCAGCACGCGGTCAAACGCTTCCAGGCTGTCGGCCTGCAACTCGGCCACGATATCCCAGCGGCCATTGGTGGTGTGCAGGCCACTGACAGCCGGGTCGCCGCGCAGGGCCACCAGCAGCGCGTCAATGCGGTTGCCCTCAACAGCCACGGTCATGAAGGCGCGGATGCGGTGCTTTTCAACCTGCGGTTTGAGCCGCACCGTGTAGCCGACGATGGTGCCGTCGGCCTCCAGCCGGGCCAGTCGGTTTTGCACCGTGCCGCGCGAGACCCGCAGCACCTTGGCCAATGAGGCCACAGAGGCCCGGGCGTTGTCACGCATCAAAGACAGCAGTTGTCGGTCGGTATCGTCCATCCGCTGATTTTAATGACGCAATGCCATCTGAGGCTGACTATTTGCTCTGTACACATGGCAAATTGAGCAATGTACTGGCTTTTATTTGGCGCTACGGTTGCGCAAAATCATGGCTGTGCTGTGCCCAGTGTCGCGACACCAGCGCGCACCGCCTCAAAGCAAGTTCAAAGGAGCCCACCGTGGTTGACTACATTGGTATTGAAAGCATTCAGAAAATCGTGGCCCGATCAGGCCCGGCAGCCTTCATCGAAGGCCTGGCCCGCGAAATCGAGTCGGACTACCGCCGCTGGAGAGAGTTTGACAAATCAGCCCGCCACGCGATTCATTCCCCGGTTGGGGTGATCGAGCTGATGCCCACCAGCGATGGGCGCATGTACTCGTTCAAATACGTCAACGGCCACCCCAAAAACACCGAAGTCGGCTTGCTGACCGTGACCGCTTTTGGCGTGCTCGCTGATGTGGGCACCGGCTACCCGCTGCTGCTCTCAGAGCTGACAATCACCACCGCATTGCGTACTGCTGCCATGTCGGCGCTGGCCGCTCAATGGATGGCCCGGCCTGACAGCTCGGTCATGGCGCTGATTGGCAATGGCGCACAAAGTGAATTTCAGGCCATTGCCTTTCACCGCATGGTGGGTATCCGGGAAATCCGCTTGTATGACATTGACGCCAAAGCCAGCGACAAACTCGCCCGCAATCTGAAAACCATGCAGCTCGAAGGCCTGCGCGTGGTGATCTGCCGCTCGGTGCTTGAGGCCGTCAAGGGCGCAGACATCGTGACCACCGTCACCGCCGACAAACGCAACGCCATCATCCTGACGCCCGAGATGATTGCGCCGGGCATGCACATCAACGCCGTGGGCGGCGACTGCCCCGGCAAGACCGAGCTGCATGCGGACATTTTGCTCAGACGTGATGCGCGGGTGGTGGTTGAGTACGAGCCGCAGTCACGCATTGAGGGCGAAATCCAGCAGTTGCCTGCCGACTTCAGCGTCGCTGAATTTGCCGATGTGTTGAACGGCACGGCACCTGCGCGTGCCACGCCCCTTGAGGTGACGATTTTTGACTCCGTGGGTTTTGCGCTGGAGGACTACTCGGCCCTGTGCTACCTGCACAAGCTGCAACGCGCAGATGCCCAGGGCCACCCGCAAATTGACCTGATCCCGCACCTGGACAACCCCAAAGACCTGTTTGGTTTGCTGGCCACCGCATTGCCAGTGGCCAAACCGTCGTCCCCACAGACGGGAAAAAACCCGCAAAATACAGCCACTCAAAACCTTGTTGAAATGACGCAGTGATGAACAATTTGGCCAATCTTGAGGTGGACCTGATAGGCGCACCTACCGACGTGGGCGCGGGCAGCCGGGGTGCCTCGATGGGGCCTGAAGCATTGCGCGTGGCAGGCATCAAGCAGGCCCTGCAAGGCCACGGGCTGACTGTGTGCGACCTGGGCAATCTGGCAGGCCCGGCCAACCCGTGGTTGCCGCCTGTCAATGGCTACCGCCACCTGGCAGAAGTCACCGCCTGGAACCGCAGCGTACACGAGGCCATGCACCAAAGTTTAAGCACTGGGCACCTGCCGATACTTTTGGGCGGCGACCACTGCCTGGGCATTGGCTCGATCAGCGCAGTGGCGCGCCACTGCCGCCAGGCGGGCAAAAAACTGCGCGTGCTGTGGCTGGACGCGCACGCCGACTTCAACACCAACGCCCTCACGCCTACCGGCAACCTGCACGGCATGCCTGTGGCGGTGCTGTGCGGCCACGGCCCGAGCGAGCTTACGGGCATTGGCGGCGCGTTCCCTGCGATGAACCCCTCGGTGATTCGCCAGATCGGCATCCGCAGCGTGGACGAGGGCGAAAAACGGTTTGTGCGCCAGTCGGGCCTGGAGGTGTTTGACATGCGCACCATCGACGAGATGGGCATGAAGCGCGTCATGGAAGCCGCCCTGGCCGGCATGGACGACAACACGCACCTGCACGTGAGTTTTGACGTGGACTTTCTCGACGCCTCGATTGCCCCCGGCGTTGCCACCGCCATTCGCGGCGGGCCGACCTACCGCGAAGCCCAGCTGTGCATGGAGATGATTGCCGACACCGGCCGGCTCGCATCGCTGGACGTGATGGAGCTGAACCCGGCACTGGACGTGCGCAACGGCACGGCTGAGCTGGCGGTGGATTTGATTGAAAGCCTGTTTGGCAAAAGCACATTGATGCGGGCTTGAAACTGGCGTGACCCCAGGACGCATTTTTCAGGACTGACGCAGTGACAAGCGCGGCGAATTCTGATGTTTGCAGGGGCCACCGTGACGGGGCCAACCCACTGGCCGCTGACAGGCAAATCGTCAAGGCGGTCGATGCCTGGTTTGCCTCACGCGGCTGGCAGCCCAACACCTTTCAGAAGGATGTGTGGCGCGCCATTGCGCAAGGCCAGTCCGGCTTGCTGCATGCCACCACCGGCTCTGGCAAGACGTATGCAGTCTGGCTGGGTATCTTGATGCGTTTTATGGCGCCAGCGCACGTCAGGCGGGCACAAGCAGCTCCTGAAAACATAGCACCCAGGCCATCTGTTCCCTCTGTTGCAGCCACAGCCCTGACGGTGCTCTGGGTCACGCCGATGCGCGCGCTGGCCGCAGACACGCTGGCGGCGCTGCAAACGGTGCTCGATGCGCTGCAAGCTGGCGGGGCATTCGGGCCCTGGAGCCTGAGCGCGCGCAGTGGCGACACGCCAGCTGCCGAGCGCAGCGCGCAAAACAGGCGGCTGCCCACGGTGCTGGTCACCACGCCGGAGAGCCTGTCGGTGATGCTCTCACGCCTTGATGCCCGCGAGGTGCTTGGCAGTGTGAAGATGGTGGTGGTGGACGAATGGCATGAACTGCTGGGCAACAAGCGCGGCGTGCAAACCCAGCTGGCCCTGGCAAGACTGCGGCAGTGGAACCCGTCATTGCTCACCTGGGGCATGTCGGCCACGCTGGGCCATCTTGATGAGGCGATGCACACGCTGCTGGGCAACACCCCTGCGCCGGGTACCCTCGTGCAAGGCCGCACGCCGAAAGAACTCATCATTGATTCGTTGTTGCCCACCGGCGTCAGCCGTTTTCCCTGGGCCGGGCATCTGGGCCTGTGCATGTTGCCGCAGGTCATTGGCGAGATTGCTGGCAGCAGCACCACGCTGGTTTTTACCAACACCCGCGCTCAGGCCGAAATCTGGTACCAGGCACTGCTGCAGGCGCGGCCTGACTGGGCCGGCGTGATGGCCCTGCACCACGGCTCGCTCGACCGGGGCGTGCGCGAATGGGTAGAGGCCGGGCTTAAAAACGGCGCGTTGCGGGCGGTGGTGTGTACGTCCAGTCTTGACCTGGGTGTGGACTTTCTGCCCGTCGAGCGCGTGCTGCAGATCGGCTCGCCCAAAGGCGTGGCGCGCCTGCTGCAGCGCGCCGGACGCTCTGGCCACGCACCGGGCAGGCCGTCGCGCCTGACGCTGGTGCCCACGCACAGCCTGGACATGCTGGAAGCCGCCGCAGCCCGCGCAGCCGTTGCCGCCGGGAAAATTGAAACGCGCAGCCCACCCGAGCAGCCCCTCGATGTGCTGGTGCAGCACCTCGTCACGGTGGCGCTGGGGGGTGGTTTTCTGCCTGACGCGCTGTATGAAGAGGTTCGCAGCACGGCAGCCTATGCCGGTTTGAGCCAGGGCGACTGGGACTGGTGCCTGTCGTTTGTGCAGCAAGGAGGGCCGTCGCTGTCGGCCTACCCCGACTACCGGCGCGCTGTGCCGGACGACACAGGCGTGTGGCGCGTACCCGATGCGCGGCTGGCGCGGCGTCACCGCATGAACATTGGCACCATCGTGAGTGAGGCCAGCATGGCGGTGCAGTACGTGGGTGGCGCAAAAATCGGCAGTGTCGAAGAAAGCTTTGCAGCGCGGCTCAAACCCGGCGACTGCTTCATGTTTGGCGGCAGGCTGCTGGCGCTGGTGCGCATTCATGACATGACCGCCTGGGTGCGCCGCAGCACTGGCAAACGCGCGGCCGTGCCGCGCTGGAGCGGTGGCCGCATGCCGTTATCTAGCACGTTGGCAGACGGCCTGGTGCAGCAGCTGGCACTGGCCGCCGACGGGCGCTTTGACAGCCCCGAACTGCAATGCGTGCGGCCCCTCTTGGTGCTGCAGCAAAGCAGCTCTGCCCTGCCCACACCGCACACGCTGCTCGTTGAGGTGCTGCAAACGCGTGAGGGAACGCACCTGTTCGTCTACCCGTTTGCCGGGCGGCATGTCCATCTGGGGCTGGCCAGTCTGGTCGCCTGGCGCGTGGCGCAGCACAAGCCGCTGACGTTTTCAATGGCGGTCAATGACTATGGGTTTGAGCTGCTCTGCGCTGGCGAAGTCGACTGGCCTGCCTGCTTGCCAGACGTGCTTGCTTGCCGAGCACCCTTGCTGCAAGACGTGCTGGCCAGCTTGAATGCCAGCGAGCTCGCGCAGCGCCGGTTTCGTGAAATTGCCCGTGTGTCGGGCCTGGTTTGTCAAGGTCATCCGGGCGAAAAGCGCAGCAACAAGCAGCTGCAGGCGTCGTCTTCGCTGTTCTACGACGTGTTTCGCAAATATGACCCCACCAACCGCTTGCTGCTGCAGGCGCAAAACGAGGTGCTGGCCCAGGAGCTGGAAATCGGCCGCTTGCGCAGCAGCTTGGAGCGTATGCAGTCGCAGCAACTGGTGCTCAAGCCGCTGAGCCGCCCCACGCCGTTTGCGTTTTCACTGATGGTCGAGCGGTTTCGGGAGCAACTCTCCAGCGAAAGCGTGGCCGACCGCATTGCACGCATGGTGCAACAGCTTGAAAAAGCCGCTGGCCTGCCGCCCGGCGGCATGCAGGAGCCGGGTGATGCCGCAGAGCCAACAGAGCGGGCCGTTGCCGAAGTGCGCGCCGCCCTGGCGTTTGGACAAGACACGCTGGCTGCCCCGCCCAAAAGCCCGCCGCGCCGCACAGCTCGCAGCACAACGCGCGGCACAACGCGCCGCAAGTTGTCATGACGGTCTCCGAGCTGAAAAACGCTTTGAACGAGCCGCCCCTGGGCAAGCCGCTGCTGGTGGACTACGCGGGGCAAACCGTCTGGCTGCTGCCCCAGCACGCGCTGTGGTGGCCCGCGCAGCGCGTGCTGTTTGTGGCCGACCTGCACATGGGCAAAGCGGCTACCTACCGCGCCCTGGGCCAGCCAGTGCCCAGCGGCACCACCGGCGAAAACCTGCGCCGCCTGAGCCAGTTGCTGCAGCATTACCAGCCTGTGCAAGTGGTGTTTCTGGGGGATTTTCTGCACGCCGCGCAGGCCCGCACGGCGTCAGTTTTCAAGGCACTTGCCGCTTGGCGTACACATTTTGGCAGCGTGCATTGCGTTCTGGTGCGCGGCAACCACGACAGCCGCGCGGGTGATCCGCCGCCAGAGCTGCGCATAACTGTGGTTGATGAGCCGTATCTGGTCGGCCCGTTCGCCGCCTGCCATCACCCGCAAACCCATGCAACGCACGCCGTACTTGCCGGGCATTTGCACCCTGCAACACAACTGCGCGGCCCGGCGCATGACCGCATGCGTCTGCCATGCTTTTGTTTGCAAGCCCGGCAGGCCATATTGCCAGCGTTCGGTGAATTTACTGGCGGCTGGCTGGTCAGGCCGCAAGCGGGTTGGCGCCTGTACGCTGTGGGCGGGCAGGCTGTTTGGGCTTTACCAGCGCGTGCCAGTGGCGGGCAGCCAGATCGCAGGGCATGAGATGTTTCTGCACTGGGGTTACTGTACACGGTGACACCGCACCGGTTTGCTACTAAAAAAGTAGCAAACAAAGCTTGTGCAGATTGCCGTAGCGAGCTTTTACACACCGAAAAAAGTCACTGCACAGATCGAAGGGGAAAAACCCATCCACCGCGCCAGGCACAGAGGACGCAGCGCAGCGCGAGAGGGAACGCAAATTTTTGCGCCCTTGTCTGCGGCTTTTTGCGACTGCCTGCGACTGCCTGCGGCTTCGCGCCTGATTTCCGGTGGGTCTGGAAACGGAGCCGGGAGCCTGGGCGTTGCTAATCTGGTTTGATCTTGGCGCGCGCCGCCACCAGTTTCCACCGGGCCTGTTCGGTTTTGATGAAACTGGCGTATTGGGCGGGGGTGTCGCCCACGGGCTGGGCAGTGTCGCCGCGCAGGCGTTCGGTGGCCAATGGGTTTTTCATGGCTTTGCTGCACGCGTCAGCCAGTTTGGCAATCGCGTCTGGCGGCATGCTGGCGGGCGCATTCAGGCCGTACCACTGCGTCATCTCAAAGCCGGGGTAGCCACTCTCGGCCACGGTAGGCACGTCCGGCAGTTGTGGCAAGCGCTCTTTGGTGCCCGTGGCGATGCAGCGCAACTTGCCCGACTTGATGTGCGACAAGATGGCCGGCGCGCCCACGCTGGCGGCATCTAACCGGCCAGCGAGCAGGTCGGTCAGCTGTGGCCCGGTACCCCGGTAAGGCACATGCAGCACAAACGTCTCGCTGACCATCTTCAGGTATTCAAATGCCAGATGCCCGGCGCTGCCATTGCCAGCCGAGCCGTAGTTGAGCTGGCCAGGCCTGGACTTGGCCAGCGCGATAAATTCCTTGAGGTTTTTGGCAGGTACCTCTGCATTGACCACATACAAGCTGGGCACTTTGGCCAGCAGTGAGATGGGCTGAAAGTCCCTGTTGGTGTCAAACGGGAGCTTGTCGAAGATAAAGGGGTTGACGGCGAAAGTGCCGATGTGTCCAAGAATCAACGTGTGGCCATCCGTGCTGGTGGCGCATTCGTTCATGGCGATATTGCCGCTGGCACCGGGCTTGTTTTCAACAAACACGTTTTGACCCAGGCTTTTGCTGAGCTCATTGGCAGCAGAGCGTGCCACGATTTCAGAGCTGCCGCCGGGAGCGAACGGCACCAGCAGGCGCACGGGCTTGCTGGGCCAGGCGCTTTGGGCGTGGGCGCTGGCGACAAGAGCCGGAAATCCGCCGATGGCGGCCAGAGCACCGCCTGTCTTCAAGCCGAGTTCAATAACAGCCCGGCGGCTGATGGGGTGGGGCATGTAGGTGTCTCCTGTTTTTGTTGGATCTTGACTATAAGACGGTTCAAACCAGCCTGCAACTTTACCGGCCCCAAGCATTGTGCGATCAGCTGTGTGTGGTGCAGGCGTGGTGCGGGCGTAGTTACACTGCAAACCATCGCTGACGCCATCCAGGACATACCATGTGCCTCATCACCTTGAACTGGCAACCAGGACAATCTGTGCCGCTGCGCATGGCGGCCAACCGCGATGAGTTTTATGCCCGTCCAACGTTAGGGTTGCATCACTGGCCAGGGCAGGGCGTTTTGGCAGGCCGGGATTTACAGGCTGGCGGAACCTGGCTGGGGCTGGGGCTGGGTGTTGGTGCAAGTCACATTCGGCTGGCAGCTTTGACCAACTACAGGGATGTCGCCCACCACAGGCTGGACGCGGCATCGCGTGGGCACATCACCGCCTCGTTTTTAAACAGCTCTGTGGGGGCCAGAGACTATCTGGAGTCCTTGGTTGCCACAGCCCAATGCTACAACCCTTTCAATCTCATTTTGTTTGACGGCCAGACTCTGCTGGGGTTTGAGAGCCGACATGCGCGCCTGTTTGCGTTGCCTGTGGGCATCACATCGGTTTCAAACGCAGACTTCAACACGCCCTGGCCAAAACTCAAGCGCCTGCACAGCTCTTTTGAGCAAACACTCGCCGCCAGTCATGAAACCAGTCATGACGAAGCGTTATTGCAGGGCAGGCTTTTGGAATTGCTCTCAGACGACCAGACAGCGCCTGACTCAGAACTCCCCCGAACGGGTTTGGCACTGAACCAGGAGCGTGTGCTGTCCGCTGCCTTCATACGCACACCCGACTACGGCACCAGAGCGTCCAGCGTGATACGCATAGGCTCGCAACAGGCCCAGTTCACGGAGCGCTGCTTTGATGCAAACGGCTTGCTGGGCGAAGCAACACACACGCTTTCTTGGGGAAATTGATAACGACATTGACCATTGCAGCCCCACGCGAGCGCCAAGGCCCGTCTCAAGAAGACGGCGCGCATGGCGTCAAGCACGCCAAAGCCCTCGACCTGCACAGCCTGTAGCGCCGCATCGCTCTGACGCGCCGCCTTGCAGGCCTGAACAGTCACCTAAGATTTATCGAATTTTGGGTCATTCAATCCACAAGAGCCTTGAGCAACGCATCCCGGGCATCCTGATAAAACTCGACATCCAGCTTCGTGGCCATATCGTCCGACAGGTCAAACAGCTGCTTGCGACACGCGACGGGCAGCAAAAGTGCCTTCGCGCCCTGCTCTACCGCCAGTTCTGCCAGCGTCACGGCGTTGTGTACCGGCTCAATCGTGCCGCCCAGAGTGACCTCACCAACCACGACCAATCCTCCACGGACTGGTTTACGCAACAGCGCGCTGGCCAGGGCAATCAAGGATGCGACGCCGGTCTTGGCGCCCGACTTGGCCGCATCGAAGCCCCGTATCTGAACCGAAAACTCATGGGCACGCGGGTCACGGTCTCCCACCAGCTGAGTAGCCCGGGCATACAGGTTCTGCTCAGCACATCGAATGGACTCCTTAAAGGCTGCCGGAACTGGGTTGTTGAGCACGCGAACGCCGCTGCCTGGCCCTTCAGTCACTTCCAGCCGGAATAAACCAGGGTGTTCTTCCTGCCCACCAGGGCTGAGCGTCCAGATTTGGCCGCACGCCAAAGGCTCGTCGCCAATGCCATTTTGACTTTGCAGTTCCGGGGTGGACACAAACTTTTCGACACCCTCAGTACCAATGGTGTAGCTGAAGTGGGTATTGCGGAACTCGGCCGCGCCGATGCGTTTTTGCTGCTCTTTGACGCGGCGGCGCACTTCCAGCGCCAGCCGCACCGCCCATTCCAGGTCTTCGTCGCTGACCTGCGCGCTCTCGTCCGGGTACATCAGTTTGAGCAGGCCGCTGACCGTCTTGTTCACGCCATTCAGGTCTCGGCCTGACAGGGCACCGCCCCAGAACACCCGCCCTTGCAAGGTGGCCACCCTGCTCTGTCCGCGTAACTGGGTAAAGCACTCCGACAGGAAGTCGCTCACCAAGCCAAAGTGGTTGGTGAACATGCTGGGGTTGAGCTTGGGCACGTCCCAGCCTGGCAGGAAACAGTGAATCCGGTCCATGAAGGCCGTGTCGTCGCGCATTTCCGGTGGCAAGGGGCCAAACAGGTGCCCGACACGTTGCTGGTGCTCCACATCCACGTCGAAGTTGCCGACCATCACGATGGAGCCATCGGCGCGGATGCTTTCTTTGCCGCGCGAGAACTCCCCGCTCTCCATGTAGCCCTTCATGATATTCACGCCATCCTTCTGGTCAAACGACACGCCCGACACCTCGTCGAAGCAAACCACGTCGTACTGGCACACCAGGCCGCGCTGCCCACTGGCGTTATTGACGAACATGCGCGCCACGCTGGCCTTGCCGCCCGAAATCAGGTGGGCATAGGGCGAGACCTGCTGGAACAGGTGCGACTTGCCGGTGCCGCGCGGCCCCAGCTCGACCAGGTTGTAGTTGCGCTCAACAAAGGGCACCATGCGCAGCAGCAGTGCATCCTTGGCGCGCTCAGTCAAGTCGGCTGGCTCAAAGCCCACACTGCGCAGCAGCATGTCGCGCCATTCGGCGGTGGTAAAGCTGGCGCGCCCTTTGGCCAGGACATCGAGCACTTCACGCTTGGACAGCTGAATCGCGCGCAGGGAATCAACGCCGAACGGACGCCCTCCCTTTTCCTGGGCAATCGAGGCGTCATAGCCCAGTGTGACCTCGGCATAAAAGCCGCCGGTCAGCATGCGCTCATGTTCCTTGACCATCTCGGGCGTGATGCGCACATCGTTCAGGCGCAGGCTGGGCAGGCAAGCCACATACGAGTCGCTCTTGGCGTCCAGCCGGGCGGTGACGATGTCGATCATTTTGACGGCGCCCTGCTCGCGGGCTCTGGCCTTGAAGAGCTCTTCCTCGCCGGCCTTGACCGTGCGAGAACTGAGTTGGCGCTGAACAATTTCCAGACCTTCCTGAATTTCAGTCTCGTCGATGGTGGCGCAGTAACGCCCCAGCAGGAACTCGACGACATAGGTCGGCACCGGATACTGGCGGCTGAATGTGCGCACCAGGTCCTTGCGCACCACATAGCCTTCAAACGCTGAAGTCGCCTTGCGGTCCAGGTCATCTAATTCCATGGCTTGTCCTTATTCCCCGACCGTGGTCGATTTCTTTTGCAGCACGTTGCCTGCGCTGTCAAGCACGACGACAAAAGCAGCCGTGCCCTCGTTGGCATCGTCGGCCACGGCCAGCGAAGCCTTGCCGCTGTCCAATGCCCGGACATGGGCCACCAGTGTGGAATCGGCCAACGCGGCCTTGGTGCGGATGTCCACCCTCAAGCCAGTGGCCGACGACGAGACCTCGACCTTGCAGCGCAATCCAGTCCAGGCCACCTTGGAGATGTCTGCCTTGACCGTGCTGACCGATGCGCCAGCGGCGGCCAACTCCAGCAAAGGCACCAGGCATTCCTGCAAAGTCAGCCCGCCGTGGGTGTAGTCCTCCCCGGCCGTGAAGTTGGAGACACCGGGTGCAAAGGCAATCTGCACCTCCTTGCACCAGTCCCAGCCAAAGGTCAGCGGCGTGCCGTGCGAAGAGTCCTTGAGCACCGCGCAGCGCCCCCACCGCGTTTGCGCCTCAAACTTGGACAATTCCGTCTTGGGCAGCCCGCCGGGCATCAAAAGCCATCCGTGGTCGGTGACGATGCGAAACCGCGTCCAGCCCGCTTCATTCAACTCACTTAAGCGCTCCACAACCTGGTCCAGCTGCGCGCGCATGTCGCGCGCCAAGCGAACCCCGTGGGCGTGGCCGTAGTGGTCGAGGTCGCCGCACTCCACCCAGGCCTTGGCATGAGGCGCACCGGGCTCGCCGGTCTCATGTTTATCAAGCACCTGAAAACCCTGGTCGGCCAGCAGCTTTCGGAAATTGTGGGTGGACAGCGGCTTGCCATCCACCGCCACGCTGGGCTGAAAATCCTCATCGGTTTTCTTGCCCGACACCCATTGCGCCACGGGTGATGCCCACGCCTTGCCAGACGCCGTGACCGAAGGCATGCTGGTCCACCGGGCGCTGGCCGTGACTTGGCCCAACGCAGCCAGGCGCTCCTTGAGCTGCATCGCCACGTCGTAGCGCAGGCCATCGACAAACACGGTGCAGATGCCGTCAAGCGCCCCGCCTGCAACCACAACCCCTTGGGTTGCAGCATGGTCCAAACCCCCTTCGGCCTTGACCAGTTCCTGAAGACGATGCGCCGAGTCTTCCAGCCAGGGCAGGTACAGGGCGCGCAAGGCCGCGCCAATCGCATCGGTGTCGGCCTTGGTCGTGACCGCTGCCAAGGCAAACATGGCCGCCTGGTCCACCTTCCAACCCGATGCCTGGTAATTCACCGCCATTTGCGCCAGGGTGGCGCCGCTTGGCGTCTGCCTTGACAGCGTGGCCAGTTCGGCCAGGTGCTGCAGGCCCTGCACCAGCGGCGCGGAGCCCATCTTTGCCCACAACCAGTCTCGGCGGTTGCCGTGTTCCTTGTCGGCCTCAAGCACCTTGCTGCGCGCAAGCTCAGGAGGCATTGCCGCACAGGCGCTCAAGGTGTAGCGCAGCGCCGCCTCGGCCTCTTCGTTGGCGCGCGGATACCCCGCCAGCTGGTCGAGCGAATCGAACAGGCCTTTTGGTTGCGGAGGCTGCAACTTGGCCAACAAGCTTGAGACCGCCTTGAAGCTGGTGAATGACTCACGGTAAAGCTCCCACACTGGCAGCCAGGCACCCCGGCGCTCGGCCAGTTTCTCAGCCGCCGTCAGCACGCCATCGGTCTGCGGGTTGAAGCCAAAATCCTTGTTGCATCGGTTGCTGAAAACGGTCCACCGCGCGCCAGCCCACTGCGACTGCGTTCCCGCCGGGTCGTCTAGCCAGGCCAGCACATCCCTGATCGGATTCTTTGCTATCAGCAAGTCCAGCCATGCCGCGTTGATGAGTTTGCCCTCCAACTCCTGCTCCGTCTGGTCTAGCAAAAAACCCGCCTCCACAACACGTTTGAGCGCCTCTTGCGTCGCGTTATCCTGGGCGATATCCAGGCCAAGACCACCTTTTTTAGCGCTCAGGAAGGCATTGACCGTCCAGTCCTTGCCATTGGCCTGGCTCCAGAACGCGCCCCGGTACTGCAGCTCGGCCAGCGGCTGCAACTCGCGCGGGCAAGACTCAATGGCGCGCAGGTCCGCGCGGCTGATGCCCGGCAAATAGATAACCGGGGTGTGACCGGCGAAGTCCATCTCTTCAAACGCCCCGGCAATGGCGCATTTGAGCCAGATGGCCGGGCCGGTGCGCGGTGCGCTGTTAAAAACGCCCAGCGTCAGCAAGCCTGGCATGTGGCTTCGCAGGCCAGCAATCACGGTTTCCCAGTGCCGTTCCTTGTCAGTCCACAGGATGGCGGCCGGTGGCGTCTGCACCGTGGCGTTGACCTTGGCTGCGGCTTGAACGCTTTTTATCAGGTGGTCGATGAGCGTCATGGCGTAGCTTGGTGCATCAAGGGAGCCGGTCATTGAGACGGCTGCGCGGGGCCAGCGTCACTCTTGAGCGGCAGCTTTGCCAGTTCCTCAATCAAATCTCCGCGCCGAAACGTTGCCGATAAACGCTGCAACGACGGTTGGATTCGGCCATACAAGGTTAACAAAGCATCCGCCAAATCGGATTGAGACTTTTGAAAATACTGTTCTCCATGGGCGGCGATCAATTGCTTGATTCGGTCTAATTGCCGATGGTCTAAATGACTGCCTGTCGGCAATGAAAGATCAAAAATCAGATACTCGCCCATGCGCATGGCAAGAAAGCAGGAGGCATAGGGAATGAACTCTGGGGCATCTGCATTAGGCCGTTTACGCTTGTTCTCTGCAATCCGATACAGCAGGGTTGCTGCTATTAGTTCCGTGCCCGTCAACGTATCTGAAAAAATTTCGTCATAGAGCCGGCCAAAGTGCTCCCGTGCAAAAAACTTGGCCTGGTGCGGCTTCTTGCGCCATACCGCCAAAATGGCCTCGGCCGCCGTACCGCTGGAAATTTCATCGGGTTTTGGCGTTGCACCATCAACACGCTTACGCCGGTAGGTGTAGCCCAATTGCTCAATGTCTTTCTCCAGGCGCAATTGCACCGGGTCATTGGCACGCAAGTCTTTCAAATCGACCGGGTTCTGGCTATTGGTGGCGTAGGTAATATTCTGGACGAACCCTTCTTTGCCTTGTGGCAGCTGATAAAGCCTGACCAGCACAAAAGCTTTGTCCAGGTTTTCCAGGTTTTCGGGTGCCAGGTCGCGTAGCACGCGCGCAATGGTGTTGGAGGTTTGTCCACCATTGATGACCTGTAGATTTTCAATACGCACTTGAAAATCGCTCTGTTGCAGGGCGTTATATTCAAACTTGGTACACGTCAGGGTGATTCCGTTGTTGTAGAAGTAGAAATTTGATCGTTCTTCGCTGTGTGTCAGGGTGTGTTTTATTCCCTCATTGACCCGGTTGCCAGATAGACCCAGATAGCGGCGAATATTGCGTTCTAACAGCCGGTCGCCATGGCGACCGATCATCCCGGCCACTTCTTCTACCGCCACCTTGCCCACCAATATCCGGCTGAAGTCAAAGTCCTCGACGATGGCTTTGCCTTGCAGGCGTAAAGTGTCGTTCACGGGCTTGGTGGCCTGCATGATGGTCAACAGCCGGTCGTGGTTAACGTGCTCCCAAGTCACTTGGTCACCGGCTCCGAGGCGGTCAATCTGCCCTTGCGCGACTTGGTTCCACGTCAGGCCGTTATTGCAAAACAGAACGCGCACCTGGGGGATGAAGCCGTCCCGAATCCGCGAGCGGACCTCTTCTATTCTGGGCAACAAGCGTTTGTTGGCGACGACAACCGAGCTGGGATCAAACAGGTAACGCACGGCAGAAACCGCTGCTTCGATACCGCTCTCCGGGAAGTTGGAGGCACCCTCCAGATTTTTATGAACGTATTTCGCCTGAAACAGCGTGACGACAAACTCGTTGTCTTTTTCCTCGCCGATATAAAGCGCATCCACGCCAAAGTCATTGCCTCCTTCAGTCAGGCAATCGAAGGCTTCGTCATCCGCCAAGTCCAATAAAGTCTTCGCGCACAGGAACACGAAAGCCAATGATTTCAGTCTTACCGCTTCAGTGATCTGCAACTCAGCGGCAGCTTGCTCCCTGATTTGCTCGCTTAACTGCGTCAATCGCTGGTCAATGATGGCTGCGTTCACGTTCATGAATTTTCTCCTTGATGTTTTGCAGCCATTTTCTCCGCCAGCATCAAATGGTGGTCATTGATGCGCTCGCCCCCGAACACCTTGAACCACGGGGCGCTTTCGACGTCTTTGCCCCGGTCTTTGTCCCAGGTGATGTTGAGTTTGGGCTTTTTATTGTGGCGCAGGACTTCGGCGGTCATGAAGGGGCGGATGTTCAGGCGCACGCCGTCGTTCAGGTCCGGGTTCCAACCGATGGGCTGCTCGGCCAGGGGTTTCCAGCGCACGAAGATGTCGTGGGGCTTTTCGCCGTCCAGGATGGCTTGCAGTCGGGTTTTGAGGTTTTGCGCGGCGGCCAGGCGCAGCGGGGCGCCGTCAGAGCCGCTGGCCACGCCCGCCTCTTGCGTGCGAATCCAGTCGCCCAGGTAGGTGTGGATGAGGCGCTCAAGCTTCTTGAAGTCGAGCTTGTGGTAATTGACCAACGCGCCAAAGCCGTCTTTCTGGCCATCCCAGACATGCCAGATGAAGGGGCGGTGCTGAAAGCGC
>RDZZ01000089.1 GCA_004293655.1 Polaromonas sp.
CCCCGGTACTCTTTGGCCCACATCTCAAAACCAAACACCTGACTGTCGCGCAAACGCGGGCCAAGGGCCTGGCATGCCTGCAGATATTCATGCGCCATGGTGCCTAGAGGCGTCAGGCCAAGCTTCATGGCAAACAGCACGTTGCTGGTGCCGGCAAACTGGCCCAAAACGCTTGCATTTTTTTCAGCTGCTATACCGTTGCCCAGGCGCGTGCTCAGCGTTCGCAGCACCTCTTCATGCCAGACCTTGCCAAACCGGCGGCGTGTGCCGTAGTCAGCAATTTTGAGTTCACGCAAGCCGTCTGCCTGCAGCTCAAGGATTTTGGTGTTGAGCCGCGCCCGGCCTTCGGTCAGGTCAGGCTGCTTTTGCGTGTTGCGAAAGTACACCTCGTTGATGATGGCCAGCACCGGTATTTCAAACAATATCGTGTGCAGCCACGGACCTTTGATCGACACCTCAATCTCGCCTGACGGCAGGGGCGTGACGCTCACATACTTTTCATTGAGTCTGAAAATACCCAGAAAATCAATGAAGTCGCTTTTGATAAAACGCATGGCCTTGAGAAAGGCCAGCTCGGCATCTTGAAAGTGCAGCCTGCACAGGCTGCGAATTTCTGCACGGATTTCGCCCACGTACGGGGTCAAATCCACTTTATTGCGGCACTTGAAGCGGTACTCCACCTCGGCACCCGGAAACTGGTGCAACACCACCTGCATCATGGTGAACTTGTACAGGTCGGTGTCCAGGAGGCTGGAGATGATCATGGGCTGCCTACAGTGCGTTGATCTACAAACCTCTCAGCCCAGAAAATCGACCTCAAACAGCAGTGTGGCGTTCGGTGGAATCACACCGCCCGCACCACGTGCGCCGTAGCCCAGCTCGGCGGGAATCACCAGGCGACGCGTGCCGCCCACCGACATGCCCTGCACGCCTTCGTCCCAGCCCTTGATGACCTGGCCCGCACCCAGTGCAAACGCAAAAGGCTGACCCCGGTCTTTGCTGGAGTCAAATTTGGCTCCCTGCACGCCGTTGTTGTAGAGCCAGCCGGTGTAATGCACTTTGACGTTTTGCCCCGCCTTGGCAATCGCTCCTGTGCCCAAAACGGTGTCTTCGTACTGCAGGCCGGAAGGTGTGGTGTTCATGGTGATGTATCTTTTTCAAAAAAATGGGGGAATGAATTGACCGAAATTCGCAACGGAATTCAGGAAGCACTGACTGTACCCGCAACCAGGCGCACCAGACGGTCTGCGCTGGCGGCCAGCAGCTGGTTTTGCTCGGCCACCAGCAGCGTGATGCCACTGGCTCGCAGGGCCAGCAGCGCGTCTCGTATGGACTCGACCAGCACCGGGGCAATGCCTTCGCAAGGCTCATCGAGCAGCAGCAGTTGGGGCTGGGTCATGAGGGTGCGGGCAATCGCCAGCATTTGCTGCTCACCGCCACTCATGTGCGCGGCGGGCCGCTTGAGCATGGTTTTAAGCACGGGAAATAAATCGAGCACGCGGGCAACCTGCGCTTTTGACGCTGCATCGCCCCGCGCCACCACTGTCAGGTTTTCCAGCACCGTCAAGCTGGTAAACAACCTGCGGTCTTCTGCCACATACCCCAGGCCCGCTTTGGCGCGGCGATGGGTTTCCCAACGCGATATGTCAACGTCAACGTCAACGTCAGCAGCGGCATCCCGGCCGTAACGTATGGCGCCCCGGGTTTTGACTTCCATGCCCATCACGGCCTTGAGCAGCGTGGACTTGCCCGCGCCGTTAAGCCCCTGCAGCACCACAAACTCACCGGCCTTGACGTGAAGCGACACATCAAACAGCGCCTGTGCCGGGCCGTAAAAGGCACTGAGCCGATCAACTTCAAGCATGGGTTGTGCCCTCCCCCAGATAGCGCTTGCGCACCGTCAGGTCGCGCGCGATGTGCTCAAACGAGCCCTGCGCGGCCAGCGCGCCTTCAATCAGCACCAGCACGCGGCTGGCAACACCGGCCACCGCATCCATGTTGTGCTCGGTGTACAGCACGGCCATGCCCTGCGCTGCCAGGCCGCGCACCAGCTGCATCAGGTGCGCGCGCTCTTGCTCGGCCAGCCCCGCCGCTGGCTCATCGAGCAGCAGCAGGCGCGGTTGGCCTGCCAGTGCGATGGCCAGCTCCAGGCGTTTTTTGGCACCGTAGGGCAGGCTCAGAACTTCGCGTTCTGCCAGCGCGGCCAAGCCGGTTTCTTCAAGCAGCGCGTGCGCTGCATCGCGTGACTGCATGGCCAGATTTTTAACAGCCGAAATGGCCTGCCCAGCACGTCTGGCTTGCACCGCCAGCTGCACATTTTGTAGCACCGTGAGGGCTTCAAACACCTGGGCGACCTGAAAAGTGCGCGCCACACCGTGCTGCAGCCGCTCTGCGGGGGTCAGCTTGTTGAGTGCTTGTGCGTCCCACACCACCTCGCCACGGGTGGGCCTGTACTGGCCAGCAATACAGGCAAAGCAGGTGGATTTGCCCGCGCCGTTGGGGCCAATCAGCGCCACGCACTCGCCGCTTGCGACATCAAAGCTCACGCCATCCACGGCTTTGATGCCGTCGAAGTGTTTGACCAGGTTTTTAACTTGCAGCATCACGGTGCCCCACTCTCAGGCGTGCGGCGTTTGAACAGCGACAGCACGCCCGAAGGTGCCACCACCATGATGAGCATGATGAACACCCCCAGCAAGCCGCGCCAGTACGTCACGCCACGGCCCAGCTCGGCCCCGGCGTAGCTGAGCACCGCGCTGCCCACCACCGCCCCCCACAACTGGTGAACCCCGCCCAGCAGCACCACGAGCAAGGCATCCACCGATGTGGCAACGGAGGCCACCGACGGAAACACCGTCCCCTTGTGCGCTGCAAACACCCCCCCCGCCAGTCCGGCCAGCACCGCGCTGCTCACAAAAATACGGTACTTGAGCCAGCCCACTGACAGGCCCGAGGCCGCCGCACGCAGCGGCGCATCCCGCAGGGCCTGCAGCGCCCCGCCCAAAACCGACTGACTGAGCACCCTGAGCCACAGCACCGACAACAACGCCAGCAGTACCAGCCCGGCATAAAACAAGGGCCGCGCCGCGTCACTGACCAGCGTGAGCCCGATCAGCCCGTTGTCACCACCTGTGAGGCTGACCCACTGCGTAGCCCCCGCCCAAACCACCTGTGCCAGCGCCAGCGACAGCATGGCCAGGTACACGCCGCTGCTGCGCACCACCGCTGCGCCAAACACGGCAGCTACCCCTAGCGCAGCCCCGCAACCGGTTGCCAGCGCCAGCGGCAGCGACGCGCCCCACAGCGTGTGCGCCAGCGCCGCACCATAAGCGCCCAGCGCAAAAAATGCCGCATGGCCAAAACTGACCAGCCCGCCCAGCGCCATCATGGCTTGCAGGCTGATGCCAAAGACCATCAAAATCAGCGCGTCAAGCGCCAGGGTTTGCCAATACGGCCCGCCCAGCCAGGCCGCGCCCGCCGCCACACCAAACGCCAGCACGATGCCAGTCGTAGCCGCAGTACCCAGAGCCAGCCCCCTGAATTTCTGGGCGACTTCACGCGGCGCGTCGAGTGCCGACGCGGGCAAGCCAAACAGCCCCTGCGGGCGAAACACCAGCACCACCGCCATCGTCAAAAACACCAGCACCAGCGTGGCCTGCGGAAACACACTGATGCCAAACGCATGCACCAGCCCAATGAGCAGCGCCGCCACAAACGCGCCGCCAATGCTGCCCAGCCCGCCCATCACCACCACCACAAAGGTCTCGACAATCACGGCCATGTCCATCTGCAAAGTTGCTGGCTCCCTGGGCAACTGCAGCGCCCCGCCCAGCCCCGCCAGCGCGCAGCCCAGCACCACAGCGCCCAGCATCAGCGGGCGGGGGTTGATGCCGAGTGCTGCCAGCATGTGGCGGTCTTGCGTAGCCGCACGCAGACGGCGGCCAAACACTGAATGCTTGAGCAGCAGGTGCAAGCCCAGCCAGACCAGCGGCCCCAACGCAATCATGACCAGCTGATACACGGGGAAAAAGTCTTCGCCAATCTGCACCGAACCCTTCAGGCCCGGGAAGCGCGGCGCAAACACCTCCTCAGGGCCAAAGCCCCACTGCATGGCGTCATGCATGGCCAGCGTCAGGCCAAAGGTGGCGACCAGCTGGTACAGCTCAGGCGCACCCGACAGCCGTCTTAACAAGAGAAATTCGGC